>NZ_QKSF01000013.1:0-106684 GCF_003234045.1 Curtobacterium sp. MCPF17_047
GGCCGCTCCGTGTCGGCGCATCATCGCGCCTGGCCCGGGCGCGGGCCCGGCCCCATCCCGGCGCCGCCCGGACGCGGGGTGGGGACAACCCCACCACGCGTCCGGGAGGCGGCAGGATGGGACCGGGCCCGCTCCTGGGCGAGGCTCGATGCATGACCGACACCGACCGGCTCGACCTGGCCCGCACCGTCCCCCTGGACGACGCGATGACCTCGCCCGACCATGCCGAGACCGTTCCGCTCGACACCACGACACCGGAAGCGACCATCCCGATGCCCTCCGCCCCTGCACCCGGTCCTGGCGGGCCTCCCGGCGCCTGGGACGCGACCCCGCCGGTGACCACGCCGCAGCCGCCGAAGCCGACGGCGTCGGCCCCCGGCGGTCGCGGTCCGGATGCCCCGATCCGCTCCGGCAGCGGTGGCAGCGGTGGGCGACCGAGCGCCGGTGCCTTCTACCGGGAGGCCTGGCGTCGGTCACCGCGGGACTTCGGTTACATGGCCCTCACCGCGGTGCTCCTCTGCACGCTGTACTTCGCGTTCCCCGCGATCCTGGGCATCGGCGGCCTCGGGTCCCGCGACGTGTTCAACCCGTTCACGCTGTTGCTGTTCTTCGTGGCGCTGTTCGTCGCCCGCTGGCTCGGACAGTTCGAGAAGCTGCGGATGAGCTGGGCCGACCCACGGCCGATCCGTCCGGTGGACTGGACGCCGAAGTGGCAGCAGAACTGGTGGACGCGCACCGGGTCGGCGGTCGCGAACCCGCACTACTGGCTGTACCTGCTGCACGCGGTCGTCGTCTACCCGCTGACCGCTGCCGTGACGGTCGGTGCCGGGCTGCTCCTGGTGGTCGGGTTCCTCTGGCCGGTCGTCGTCGTCCTGGTGTACGTCGTCGCCGGCCGGTACGTGCTCGACCCGAACGACATCGGCTCGGGTGCCGGGGTCGTCTTCCTCGGCCTCCTGTCGATGGCGGCGAGCGTGCTCCTGTTCCCGCTCTGGCTGCGCGGCTCCGTGCTCGCGCACTACTGGATCGACCACGGCCTGCTCGGCGGCTTCCGGGCCGAGGTGCTCGAGGAGCGGGTGGCGGGCCTCCAGGCCTCGCGTGCCGGCGCCGTGACCGCGGAGGGGCAGGCGCTCCGCCAGATCGAACGCGACCTGCACGACGGCCCGCAGCAGCGACTGGTGCGTCTGCGGATGGACCTGGCCGCGGCCGAGCGGTCGTTCGAGAAGGACCCGGAGCGGGCCAAGCGGCTGATCGGTGAGGCGTCCGGCCACGCGCAGGACGCGCTCGACGAACTGCGGGCGCTGTCCCGCGGGTTCGCGCCGCCGATCCTGCTCGACCGTGGGCTCGTCGCGGCCCTCGAAGCGCTGTGCTCCCGTTCGCCGATCCCAGTCGGACTCGACATCCGCCTTCCCGACGGGCTCGAGCTCGCGACCGAGATCCAGCGGAACGTGTACTTCACCGTCAGCGAGCTGCTGACGAACACCGCCAAGCACGCCGGCGCCTCGGCGGCCGGGGTGTACCTCGGGCTGCTGGTCGACACGGCCGGCACCTGGTTCCTCACCGTCAGCGTGACGGACGACGGCCGCGGCGGGGCGAGCCCGCGCGAAGGGCACGGCATCGAGGGGCTGATGGGCCGGATGCGCGCCCTGGACGGTGAACTGACGGTGTCCAGCCCGCTCGGCGGACCGACGGAGGCGACCGCCCGGATCCCGCTCGGTGCGCTGAACGGTGTCCCCACGCCCCGCACGTGAGCAGGTGCGCGTCGCCGCTAGGCTGAGCGCATGACCGACGGCCCGGATTCAGCACGCATCCGGGCCGTCGTCGTCGACGACGCCGTCCTGCTCCGCGAGGGCCTGGCCCGCGTGCTCGACGAGGCCGGCATCGACGTCGTCGGCCAGTTCGGCGATCCGGCGTCGTTCCTCGCCGCACTGCCCGCGCTGACCCCGGACGTCGTCGTGATGGACGTGCGGATGCCGCCGACCTTCACCGACGAGGGTGTCCGCGCAGCCGTCCAGGCGCGGCGGATCGCCCCCCGGACCGGCATCCTGCTGCTGTCCCAGTACGTCGAGGCCGCCTACGCCGAGGACGTCCTGGCCGCCGGCAGCGCCGGCATCGGCTACCTGCTCAAGGACCGCGTCACCCGGCTCGACGAGATCGACGACGCCGTCCGTCGGGTCGCATCGGGAGGCACGGTGCTGGACCCCGAGGTCGTCACCCAGTTGATGAGTCGCCGCCGCGACCCCCTGGCGGCGCTGACACCCCGGGAGCGCGAGGTCCTCGGCCTGATGGCGGAGGGTCGCACCAACGCCGCCATCGCCCGTGCACTCGTGATCGGCACCGGGGCGGTCGAGAAGCACGTGACGAGCATCTTCGGCAAGCTCGCGCTCGAGGACACCGGCGAGGACCACCGCCGCGTCCTGGCCGTCCTGGCCTACCTCGGATGAACCGCGTCCCGGCACCGCTGCTGGCACTCACCGCGATGCTGTCGGTGCAGATCGGCGCAGCGGTCGCGAAGACCCGCTTCGAGGACGTCGGCTCGGTGGGCGCCGCCACCCTCCGGCTCGTCATCGCCGCGGTCGTCCTGGCGCTCGTCGTCCGCCCCCGGGTCCGGCACTGGACCCGAGCCCAGTGGCTCGCCGCGGTCCTGCTCGGCCTGGCGCTCGGCGGCATGAACCTGTTCATCTACGTGGCGTTCGCGACGATCCCGATCGGCGTCGCCGTGACGATCGAGTTCCTCGGCCCGCTGACGCTCTCGCTCGCGCACACCCGGCGCTGGCGGGATGCGGGTTGGGCGGCGCTGGCGCTCGTGGGCGTGGTGCTGCTCGGCGTCGGACCGTCCGCGGTCGGCGACGTCGGGGGAGTCGTGGCCGCCGTCCTCGCCGCCGGGTGCTGGGCCGCGTACATCGTGATGAACCGCCGGGTCGGTGCGGCGATCCCGGGCATCGACGGGCTGGCCGTGTCCATGCTCGTCGCGATGGTGGTGGCGCTGCCGTTCGGACTCCGGTCCGCAGTCCAGGGTGTCGTGGCCGACCCGCTGCTGCTCGTCGTGTTCGGCGTCGTGGCGCTGCTCTCGAGTGTGCTGCCGTACGCGCTCGAGATGTCCGCGCTCCGCCGGATGCCGACGCGGGTGTTCGGCGTGCTGCAGAGCCTGGGCCCGGCGATCGCAGCGCTCGCCGGCCTGGTCGTCCTCGGTGAGGCCCTGTCGGTACTCGAGGTCGTCGCCCTCGTCTGCGTCACCGCGGCGAGCGCCGGGGTCACCCTGACGTCGCGGCGGGGCGCCGCCGCGGTCTGACGTCATCCGTCGGTCTGACGTCATCCGGCTGTCCGCCGGCCGAGGGCCGACTACTCGGCGCGCAGGAAGTCGGCGTAGGTTGGCTCGGACTGGACGCCCGACAGGAGCGAGGGGTCGTTGACGCGTCGGTCGACGTAGGCCTCGATGACCTCGGGTGGGGTGAGCACGTGGGCGCCCCAGGACGGCACGTCGGTCTTCTTCACGGTGCCTCCTCTCGGTCTCCGGCGCAGATGTCTCGATCGTCGAGAATCTTCGTGAGCCGGTGTGTCACGAACGATCCTCGCCGGCGCGCAGGAAGTCAACGCAGTGCGTCATGCGGACTCCGGGGAACGCGATCTCGCCGGTCGGGGGTCTGATCGGCTGCCGCTCGTCGGCGCGTGTCCGGTCCGCGGATCCACCGCACGGAGGGTGCGGTGCTTCACGGCCGAACGCCAGATCCAGGCGTCGGCCTGCTGTCCGAACTGCGCCCACTCGACCAGGACGGCGTCGCGCGTCCAGCTCCGTGCGAAGGCCTTCACCCGGACGTGGAAGGTCGGGAACTGCACCCATGCCCAGACCGGCATCGGGGTGACCGCGTGGCACACGTCGCCGCCACGGGCCTCCTCCGACAGGGAGAAGGCGCTGGGGCGCTCCACCTCCGGGTGCTCCGGGGGCTGCCACCGGTTCTCGCGACGCCGTCCCACCCTCGTATTCGAACGTGCGTTCGAATGCCCCGTCAAGTCCGGCGCGTGCTCCGGCGTGTCCAGCACGGCTCGGAGGGCCCGACCTAGACGCGAAAGCGACAGATGTGCGCCGGAATTCGGCGCGCATCTGTCGCTTTCGCGTGCAGGACGGGTGCGGCCGCGGCCGCGGCTGCGGCGCGGCCGGCTCGCGCGGCCGGCTCGCGCGGCCGAGGTCAGGGGGCGGCGCGCGCGGTGGACTCGCGCACGCTCAGCGTCAGCTCGGGCCCGGGGCGCGACGGGAGGGGCACCTCGGACTCGATCTGCTCGCGGAGCAGCACCGCGGCTCGCTGCCCGAGCTCGACGGTGTCCCGGGTGAGCGAGGTGATCGCCGGACGCACGAGCCGGATCATCGCCGAGTCGTCGAACGACACGATCGACACGTCCTGCGGCACCCGGACGCCCATCTCGCTCGCGACGCCGAGCCCGGCGACGGCGAGCACGTCGTTGTCGAACACGATCGCCGTCGGCCGGGTCGCGCCGGAGAGCAGGCGCCGGGTGGCTGCGGCACCGGCCTCGGCGGAGTAGTCGGTCGGCACGGACTCCATGCGGTCGTCGACATCGGTCCCGGCGAACGCCCGCACCCGGTCGATCCGCAGTGCGGTGTGTTCGAACTCGGGCGGCCCGGAGACGTGCGCGATCCGCCGGTGCCCGAGGGCTCGCAGGTAGCGCAAGACCGTGTCGGTGGCGTCCGAGTCGTCGATCCAGACGCTCGGGGCTGCGCCGGCAGGGGAGGGGTGTGACCCGACGATGACCGACGGCATGCCCAGGTCGGCGAGCAGGCGCAGGCGTTCGTCGTCCCTCCGTGGGTCGATGACGATCACGCCGTCGACCCGGTGTCCGCGCCACCAGTCGCGGTAGGTCTCGAGCTCTTCGTCGGCGTCGCGGGCGACGAGCAGCGTCATGCCGATGTGGGTGCCGGTCAGGCCGAGCTGGATGCCGGAGATCAGGTCGCCGAAGAACGACTCGGTGCCCAGGGTGCGGGCGGGGCGGTTCAGCACGAAGCCGATCGACCCGGCCTTCGCGCCGCCCAGTGCCCGTGCTGCGGTGTGCGGTTGCCAGTCCAGGTCACGGGCCACCTGACGGACCCGTTCCCGTGTCGTCTCGGAGACGCCGGGGCGGCCGTTGAGCGCGAACGAGACGGCGCTGATCGACACGCCCGCCCGCGCTGCGATGTCGGCGATCGTCGTTCGGCGTCCTGTGGCCACGGGCTTGACTATAGCGCTTTAGTCAGGCATTGTCGCCGTCACGTAGGGGTTCGGCGCACAAGGCTGAACCGGTTCAGTAGCTCGACGAAGGAGTCAGCAACGATGAGAAGCACCCACCGCACCACGTCGGGCCGAGTGGCCGCGATCCTCGCAGGCGCCGCAGCCACCGCCCTCGTCCTCACCGGTTGCTCGAGCGGCGGCACCGCCAGCACCGGCGGCGGTGACGGCGAGGTCAGCGGGTCGATCACCCTGCAGACCTGGGCCCTCACGCCGACCTACACGGACTACCTCAACGGGGTGGTCAAGGCGTTCGAGAAGAAGTACCCGGATGCGAAGGTCAAGCTCGTCGACCAGCCCGGCGACGGCTACGCGGACAAGGTGCTCAGCCAGGCCTCGTCGAACTCGCTGCCGGACGTCGTCAACCTGCCGCCGGACATCGCCCTGCCCCTCGCCAAGCGCGGCTTCCTGCAGGACGTGTCGAAGGACGACAGCAAGCTCTCGAGCACCTACGTCGAGGGCGCCCTCGCGGCGTACGACTACAAGGGCGTCGACGGCACGTTCGGCTACCCCTGGTACCTCAACACCGACATCGACTACTGGAACAAGACGATGTTCGAGAAGTGCGGTCTCGACCCGGCCAGCCCGCCGAAGACGACCGACGAGCTGTTCACGCAGGCCGAGACGATGCACCAGAAGTGCCCGGACGACTACCTGATGAGCCGCAAGCCCGGTCTGTCCGACTTCTCGCTCGCCGGCGTCAAGATCCTCAACGCCGACGGCACGAAGTTCACCTTCGCGAACTCCTCGAAGGCCGCCGACCTCATCACGAAGTACGCCAAGGCCTACAAGGACGGCCTGATGCCGTCGTCGGTCCTCAACACCGACTACCTCGGCAACTCCACCCTGTTCACCCAGGGCAAGGTCGCCTGGACCACCGGTGGTGCGACCGCGATCAGCGACTTCGAGAAGAACAACCCGTCGCTCAAGGGCAACATCATCGTCTCGCCGGCGCTGGACAACCCGCCGCTCTACGTGCAGGGCCTCAGCGTCTCGGCGAAGAGCAAGCACATCGCCACGGCCGAAGCGCTCGCCGAGTTCATGACCAACGCGGAGAACCAGGAGGCGTTCGCGCACCTGGTGAACATCTTCCCGTCGACGAAGTCGTCGCAGTCCGACCCGTTCTTCTCGAAGGACGACGGCACCGTGCAGGCCAAGGCCCGTGTGCTCGCGAACGAGGCGCTGAAGACCGCGAAGAACCTCAACCCGGTCGAGGCGAACTCGGCGATGACCGACTTCCTCGACCAGCAGATCGCGCTGGCGATGAAGGGCGGCACCACCCCGGAGAAGGCGCTGCAGACCGCGCAGGACAAGATGAACACCCTGCTCGCCAACGGCTGACCCAGCTCGTCACGTCAAGGAAGAGGGAGGATCGTCATGCGTGCGAACCGTTGGTTCACGCCCTGGCTGCTGGTGCTGCCCGCACTGGTCTGGCTGCTCGCGTTCAGTCTCTGGCCGTCGATCAACACCGTGCGGCTGTCGTTCACGAACGCCAGCCCGCTCGGCGGGGTCAGCGCCTGGGTGGGGACGGCGAACTTCCGGACCCTGCTCGCGGACCCGCAGGTGTGGGAGGCGCTGCTCAACAGCGTCATCTACATGGCGGTGTGTCTGCCGCTGCTGACGGTCCTCCCGCTCCTGATGGCGGTGCTCGTCCAGCACAAGATGCCCGGCATCGCGTTCTTCCGGACCGCGTACTACACGCCGGTGATCGCGAGCGCGGTCGTCGTCGGGCTGATCTGGAACTGGATCCTCGACGACCGCGGTGTCGTCAACGAGATGGCGCAGTCGCTCGGCATCGTGCAGGGCGCGATCCCGTTCCTGACCGACCGGTGGCTCCTGCTGTTCAGCGCCATCAGCCTGACCGTGTGGAAGGGCCTCGGCTACTACATGATCATCTTCCTGGCCGCGCTCGGGAACGTCGGCAAGGACCTGCACGAGGCCGCCGCACTCGACGGTGCCGGCTCGGTCCGACGCTTCTGGTCGGTGACCATGCCCGGTGTCCGCGGCACGATGACCCTCGTCGGGATCCTCGTGTGCGTGAGTGCGCTCCGGGTGTTCAGCGAGCTCTACATCCTGACGAACGGGACGGGTGGCCCCGGCGGCCAGGACAACTCCCTCGTCATGCTCATCCAGCAGTACGCCCGTGGCTTCACCGGCAACCTCGGCTACGCGTCCGCCCTGAGCCTCCTGCTCTTCGCCGTGACGCTCATCCCGATGCTCGCCCTCGCCCGGATGAACAGCAAGGCGGACAAGTGACGAACACGACCGACACCAGCGAACCCGTCATCGGCGGCAACGCCGGCCTGGCCGCACCGACGCCCGACGTGGCCGGCGCGACGGGCGGCGGACGGGCCTCCCGAACGGACCGACGGGGCGGAACGGACGGACCGGGCGGAACCGGCAAGCGCCGCCGCCGTGCGGTCTGGGGCGTCATGTCCACCCGCGAGAAGGTGGTCCGCTACGTCCTGCTCATCGTGGTGCTGTTCATCACCATCGGCCCGTTCCTCTGGCAGCTCTCCACCTCGCTCAAGGGCACCGGTGAGGACATCTACACGGCGAACCCGTCGTTCATCCCGTCGCAGCCGACGATCGGCAACTACCTGCGCGTCGCCGACGCGATCCCGGTCTTCGGCTACATCGGCAACTCGCTCATCGTCGCCGCGATCGACGTGCTCGGGAACATCGTCTTCGCGACCCTCGCCGGGTTCGCCCTGGCACGGTTGCAGTGGCGCTTCCGCAAGGTCGTCCTCGGCCTGTTCCTCGCCACCCTGGTGCTGCCCGGCGAAGCGACGATCATCTCCCAGTTCGTCACCGTGAAGGACCTGGGCCTCGCCGACTCCCTGGTCGGCGTCGCCCTGCCCGGCATGATCGCCGCGCTCAACGTGCTGCTCATGTTCAACGCGTTCCGACAGGTCCCCGAGGAGATCGACCAGGCCGCGGTGATGGACGGCGCGAACGCCCTGCAGCGGCTCCGGTACATCTCGTTCCCGGCCGTGCAGGGGACCATCGCGGTGATCGCGATCTTCTCGTTCATCGGCGCGTGGGACGACTTCCTCTGGCCGCTCATCGTCCTGCAGTCGCCGGACAAGCTCACCCTGACCGTCGGACTGCAGTACCTGCAGGGCACGTTCGCGACCGACCAGCGCATGATCGCGGCGGGCACGATGATCGCCTTCATCCCGATCGCGGTGATCTTCGCGCTCCTGCAGCGCTTCTTCTTCAAGGGCGTGGAAGAGGGCGGGGTGAAGGGCTGATGCGCTTCGGCGTCAACCACACGCCGTCGAACGGGTGGTTCCACTCGTGGCTGGACTTCTCGCCCTCGGACACCGCGCGGGACCTCGAGGCCATCGCGTCGCTCGGCGCCGACCACGTCCGGATCTTCCCGCTCTGGCCCGTCGTGCAGCCGAACCGGACGCTGATCCGCCCCTCGGCACTCGAGGACGTCGCCACCGTCGTCGACATCGCCGGCTCGTTCGGACTCGACGTCAACGTCGACGCCCTGCAGGGTCACCTGTCCAGCTTCGACTTCGTGCCGTCCTGGCTGGAGAGCTGGCACCGCCGGAACATGTTCACCGACCCGGACGTCGTCGCCTCGACCGCCGCGTACGTCCGGGCGCTCGCCGCCGCGGTCGCGGACCGGCCGAACCTGCTCGGCATCACCATCGGCAACGAGGTCAACCAGTTCGCGCACGCCCCGCACCCCGCGCCGTTCGCGACGACCGCCGAGCAGGGACACGCGTGGGCGGCGGCGATGGTCGACGCGGCCCGGGGCGGGCTCGGTGACGGCCGGGAGGTCCGTAGCGCGTCCGTCCCGCCGGCCCGCCGACCGCTGGTCACGCTGGCCCAGTACGACGCCGCCTGGTACGACGACGCCCAGCCGTTCGGCCCCGAGCACGCCGCCGAGCACGGTGACGCGACCGTCACGCACTCGTGGGTGTTCAACGGCGCAGCCCGCCTGCACGGTGCCCTCGGTGCCGGGTCGGTGCGGCACGGGGAGTACCTGCTCCAACTCGCCGCGGCGTGGAACGGACGCGCAGACCGGCCGAACTGGTTGCAGGAGGTCGGCGCACCGACGAACGTGGTGGACGTGGCCGACGCCCCGACCTTCACCGAGCAGACGATCCGGCACGCCCTCGACGTGCAGGAGCTGTCCGGGATCACGTGGTGGTGTTCGCACGACGTCTCCCGCTCGCTCGCCGACTTCCCGGAGCTCGAGTACGACCTCGGGCTGCTGACGAACGACGGCCGCGTGAAGCCGACGGGGGAGCGGTTCCGCGAGATGGCGCTGGCGTTCGGCGACGGCCGCTACGACGCACCCACCCCGCCGGCCACCGCGCTCGTCCTCGATGACGTCGCCCCGGACGGTGCGCCGCTGCACGGGACCCGTGCCGACTCGGCCCCCGGCGGCCGGTTCGCCGCCGCCTGGCTCGCGCTCGCCGAGCAGGACGGGCGTGGGCCCCAGGTGGTGCTGCGCTCCCGACTCGCCGACCCCGCGCTGCTCGCAGCCCGCGGCATCCGTACCTGCGTCGACGTGCCCGCGGGCACCACGGCGACCGCGCTCTCGGTCACGCACCCGGCGACCATGCCCTGACCGACCGACCGCGCGACCGCACGACCGCACGACCGACCGCACGACCGACTGCACGACGAACACCACCGACCCGACGACCACCGCCGTCCCCGGAAGGACCCATGCACGACGACATCCCGCTCACCATCGGCCGCGCACGCCGCGTGCTCGACGAGCGCATCCTGCCCGAGGTGCACGCCACCGCCGTCCCGCTCGACACCGCCTGGCACGAGCTGCCCGGCGAGCCGATCGCCCCCGCCGAGGGACTCGCGCTCACCTTCGAGCCGTACGAGGTCGGCACCCCCTGGGGAGCAGCCTGGGGCACCACCTGGTTCCGCCTCTCCGGGACCGTCCCCGCCGAGTGGGCCGGGCAGCGCATCGAGGCACTCATCGACCTCGGGTTCGACAAGAACATGCCGGGCTTCCAGTGCGAGGGCCTGGTCTACCTGTCGGACGGCACCCCGGTGAAGTCGATCAACCCGCGCAACCAGTGGGTCCTCATCGCTGAGCAGGCGGTCGGTGGCGAGACCGTCGAGTTCTTCGTCGAGGCGGCGTCGAACCCGGTGCTGCTCGACTACCACCCCTTCCTGGTCACGCAGGAGGGCGATGTCCGGACCTCGTCCCCGAAGCGCCTGTACACCTCGCGCCGGATGGACCTGGCCGTGTTCGCGGCCGAGGTGCACGAGCTCGCACTCGACATCGACGTCCTGCTCGAACTGCAGGAGGAGCTGCCGCAGGGCCCCCGGCGGATGCGGATCCTGCAGGCGCTCGACGACGCCCTCGACGCGCTCGACCTGCAGCACATCCCGGAGACCGCCCCCGCCGCCCGTGCGGCGCTCGCCGAGGTGCTCGCCGCCCCGGCCGAGGCCTCGGCACACCGGATCTCCGCCGTCGGACACGCCCACATCGACTCCGCCTGGCTCTGGCCCGTCCGCGAGACCATCCGCAAGGTCGCCCGCACCACGTCGAGCATGACGGAGCTGATCGGGCAGACCGACGACTTCCTCTACGGGATGTCCAGCGCGCAGCAGTACGCCTGGATCAAGGAGCACCGCCCCGAGGTCTACGCGAAGGTCAAGGACGCCGTCGCCGCCGGACGCTTCCTGCCCCTCGGCGGCATGTGGGTCGAGTCCGACACCGTGATGCCGACGGGGGAGTCGATCGTCCGGCAGTTCTCGCAGGGCCAGCGGTTCTTCGAGCGCGAGTTCGGCATCCGACCGAAGGGCGTGTGGCTGCCGGACAGCTTCGGCTACTCGCCGGCGCTGCCGCAGCTGATGCGCCGCGCCGGCTTCGAGTGGTTCTTCACGCAGAAGATCTCCTGGAACCAGGTGAACAAGTTCCCGCACCACACGTTCCTCTGGGAGGGCATCGACGGCTCGCGGGTCTTCTCGCACTTCCCCTCGATGGACACGTACAACTCCCGGCTCTCCGGGTCCGAGGTCGCCAAGGCCTCCCGCCAGTTCCGCGAGAACCGTCTGGCCACGGGCTCGATCGCTCCGGTGGGCTGGGGCGACGGCGGCGGCGGCACGACCCGCGAGATGACCGGCACGGCCGCACGCCTGGCCGACCTCGAGGGCAGCGCCCGCGTCACGTGGGAGCACCCCGACGCGTTCTTCGACCGGGCCAAGAGCGAGCTCGAGAACCCGCCCGTGTGGGTCGGCGAGCTCTACCTCGAGCTGCACCGCGCGACGCTGACCAGCCAGCACCAGACCAAGCAGGGCAACCGCCGCAGCGAGCACCTGCTCGTCGAGGCGGAGCTGTGGTGTGCCACGGCCGCCGCACACACCGACTTCGCCTACCCGTACGACGAGCTCGACGCACTCTGGCAGCAGGTGCTGCTGCAGCAGTTCCACGACATCCTGCCGGGCACCTCGATCGCGTGGGTGCACCGCGAGGCCGTCGAACGGTACGCGGAGATCGCAGACCGCCTGGAGGCCCTCATCGCCTCCGCCCTGTCGGCGCTCGCCGGCGACGGGGACCGGACGGTCGTCGTCAACCCGGCCCCGAGCCTCCAGAGCGATGCCCTGGCGCAGAGCGCGATCCTGACCACCGACGTGGCGGCGACGACCGCCGTCACCCTCACCGAGGTCGACGGCGGGTTCGTGCTCACCAACGACCTGGTCCGGGTGGTCGTCGACGGCCGCGGCCTCGTCACCAGTGCGGTCGACCTGACCACCGGACGCGACGCGATCGCCCCCGGCCAGGTCGCGAACCTGCTGCAGCTGCACCAGGACTTCCCGAACATGTGGGACGCGTGGGACGTGGACCGGTACTACCGGAACCGCGTCGAGGACCTGGTCGACGTGACCGGCCTCCGCGCCTCGGTCGATGCCGACGGGACCGCCCGGGTGACGGTGTCGCGGGCGTTCAGCGAGTCCACCGTGACGCAGGAGATCACGCTCGCACCGGGCGCACGCACCCTGGAGTTCGCCCAGGTCACCGACTGGCACGAGACCGAGAAGTTCCTCAAGGTGGCGTTCCCGCTCGACGTCCGCGCCGAGCACACCGTCGCCGAGACGCAGTTCGGCGCGCAGAAGCGGGTGACGCACACGAACACCTCGTGGGAGGCCGCGAAGTTCGAGACGTCCATGCACCGCTACGTGCTCGTCGAGGAGCCCGGCTTCGGTGTGGCCCTGGTCAACGACTCGATCCACGGGTTCGACGTCACACGCGACTCGGTCGACGGCCACGTCACCACGACGCTCCGGCTCTCGCTGCTGCGGGCACCGCGGTTCCCGGACCCGGAGACCGACCAGGGCGTGCAGACGCACCGGTACGGGATCGTCATCGGGACGGACATCGTCGGCGCGACCGCGGCCGGCACGGCGATGAACACCGCCGTCCGGACGGTCACCGGTGCGCACGGCTTCGACTCGCTCGTGCAGGCCTCCGGCGACGTGGTGGTCTCGGCCGTCAAGCTCGCCGACGACCGCTCCGGCGACCTGGTCGTCCGGGTCTACGAGCCGGCTGGACGCCGGGGGACGGGCGGCCTGGCGGTCGACGGGCCCTTCGACGAGCCGGTCGAGGTCACGCTGCTCGAGGAGACGGACCCGGCACTGCCGGGCGTCGCCGCGATCACCGACGGGGTGGCGGCCTTCCCGGTCGACGCGTTCGAGGTCCGCACGTTCCGCTTCCCGCGACGGGGTGCAGCGCACTGACCGTGGCCGGATGAGACCCCCGCCGCCGGGACTTCGGGTGTCCCGGCGGCGGGTCCCACGGCCGATCGGTCGTGGACCCGCGGCGGCACCTCGTCGCCGCGGACACCACTCGAAGAGGAGTGACATGCAGAAGTCCATGAAGATCGGGATCGTGGCGGCGCTGGTCGCCATGGTGGCGGCACCGATGGTGCCCGCCGCCGCTTCGGCGACACCGGGCGGGCCGGCAGCCGCGTCGCACGGCCAGGGGCACGGCAACGGCCACGGCCACGGCCACGGGCGGCCGGGACACCACGCCCCGACGAAGTCCGGGCCGACGAGCATCGCGTACGTCGAGGTGAACAACGACGAGTTCCGGAACGTCGGTCGGTACACACTCGAGAACGGTGCGAACGCCTTCGACGTGGCGATCATCTTCGCCGCGAACATCAACCGCGACGCGGACGGCGACGCGGTCCTGTACGCCAACGAGAACGTGCAGCGCACGCTGGACCAGGCGGCGACGCAGATCCGGCCCCTGCAGGCCAAGGGCATCAAGGTGACGCTCTCCGTGCTCGGCAACCACCAGGGCACCGGGCTCGCGAACTTCACCTCCAAGGCCGACGCCCGCGACTTCGCGGCGCAGGTCTCCGCGACGGTCAAGCAGTACGGCCTGGACGGCGTGGACCTGGACGACGAGTACTCGGACTACGGCGTGGACGGCACACCGCAGCCGAACGACCAGTCGATCGGCTGGCTCGTCTCGGCGCTGCGCGCGGACATGCCCGGCAAGATCATCTCCTTCTACGACATCGGCCCGTCGTCGACGTCGCTGCAGCAGGAGAAGCCGTCGATCGGCAAGAAGCTCGACTACGCGTGGAACCCCTACTACGGCACCTACACGGCGCCGCAGATCCCGGGTGTGCCGAAGTCGAAGCTCTCGGCCGCCGCGGTCGACATCCAGAACACCCCGGTGGCCACGGCCGTCTCGTTCGCCGAGCGGACCAAGGCCGACGGGTACGGCGTCTACATGACGTACAACCTGCCGGACGGTGACGTCAGCCCCTACGTGTCGCAGCTCACGAAGGTGCTGTACGGCCAGTCGGCCGTCTACCGGTGAGGAATGACTGATCGATGAGTGACGTGCGCCGTGGTGGCCCGACCGCAGTCGGACCGACAGCCGGACCGACGACCGCGGTCGCGGCCCGGAACGGGGTCGGGTTCGTCTCGCAGGAGGCGACCCTGATCGAACAGACCGGCCCGGGGGCGACCGTGGTGGTCGTCCCCGGGCCGGCAGGTCAGGAGGTCGGACCCACCGACGTCCTGACCTGGGTCTGGTTCCCGGAACGGTCACTGCCCGACGGGCAGACCGAACCGGCCGAGGCGGACCTCGACGGGTTCTGGGCCGCCACGGCGTTCGCACTCGACATCGTCTTCACCGACGGCACCCGGCTCAGTGTCGGGTCCGGCACCGACTCGGCCCGCGACCAGTACGGGGACATCGTCACCCCGGAGGCGCAGGACGACGCCCGCAAGCAGTGGGTCGACCAGTGGAACCGGCGGACCGTCGACCTGTCGGCGCACGCCGGCCGCGTGGTGGACCGCCTGGAGGCCCGGCTCGGCCGGACGGACCGGCCAGCGCCCGCCCCTGCTCCCGACCCCACCGACGGCGTGGTCCGCACCGTCCGTGGCTGGCTCGACGACGTCCGGATCGAGCCAGCAGGGCCCGCCACCGGTGCCCTGCCCGCGGACGCCCGCCCACTCGACCACGTCCGCACCACCCGCGGCACACACTCGTCCGGTACGTTCTCCCGCGGCAACAACGCACCGCTCGTGGGGCTGCCGCACGGCGGGGTGTTCGGCCTGCCGATGACGAACGCCGCCGACAGCCGGTGGCCGTACGCCTACCAGGAGCACAACCGGCCGAGCGACAACCGGCCCGCGGTCCAGGCGTTCGCCACCAGCCACCTGCCCTCACCGTGGATGGCCGACCGCGGGGTGTTCCAGGTCATGCCGTCACCGCTCGCCGACCCCGACGTCGACCGGACCGCCCGTGCGCTCGGGTTCGACCACGTCGACGAGCTCGACGGCCCGCACCGCTACCGGGTCACGCTCGACGAGGGGGTGACCGCCGAGATGACCGCCGGTGAGTTCGCCCTGGCGTGGCGGTTCACCGGTGTCCGGAGCATCGTCCTCGACCACCACGGTGTGCTCCGTTCGTGCGAGGTCCGGATCGAGGACGGCACGACGATCGTCGACGCCCTGCTCGACGACCGCGCCGAGACGCCACCGCACCACGTGCACCTGCGGATCGGGAACGCCGTCGCCGAGCACACGACGGTCGTCGACGGGCTGCTGCGCGGCTCGGTCGAGGTCGCCGGCGACAGCGACGTCCTGCTCGGCATCTCGACGGTCTCCGCGGCGGACGCGGTCGCGAACCTCGACGCCGCGGGCGACTTCGACGCGATGCGCCGGCACGCCGAGGACCGGTGGGTCGCCGAGCTCGACACCCTGCAGGTCGAGGGCGCGACCGAGGACCAACTCGTGTCGATCTACTCCGGCCTGTACCGGGCGTTCCTCTACCCCACCCGCGCCGGCGAGACCGCCCTCGTCCACCAGGACGACCCGGCC
Source organism: Curtobacterium sp. MCPF17_047 (assembly GCF_003234045.1). Classification (NCBI taxonomy): domain Bacteria; kingdom Bacillati; phylum Actinomycetota; class Actinomycetes; order Micrococcales; family Microbacteriaceae; genus Curtobacterium; species Curtobacterium sp. MCPF17_047. Next base: position 15,609 of record NZ_QKSF01000013.1, read on the forward strand.
GGCAGCCCGCGTCACCGGTCCCCGTACGGTTCCGTGCTCACCGAACCGATCCGCGACGAACCCGGGCCCGAGGTCGTCGACGGACCGCTCACCACCACGAACGGGTTCTGGGACACCTACCGGACCGCCTGGCCGCTGCTGGCACTCCTCACCCCGGACACCGCGGCCGACCTGGCCGAGGGCGTCGTCGGCCACTTCGCCGACGGTGGTTGGACCCCGCGGTGGAGTGCTCCCGGCGCCGAGGACGTGATGACCGGCACCACGAGCGACACCGTCTTCGCCGACCTCGTCGCGAAGGGTGTCGACGGGTTCGACCTCGAGCAGGCGTACCGGTCCGCACTGCGGAACGCGACCGTCCCGGCGCGGGACCGGCGGGTCGGGCGGAAGGGGAGCCTCCCGGGCCTGTTCCGCGGGTACGTCGACACGGCGACCGGCGAGGGCATGTCGTGGACCCTGGACGCGGCCATCAACGACTGGGGCGTCGCCGTGCTGGCGGACGCCCTGGCCGACCGCGCGGTCGGGGCCGGTGACGACGTCGGCGCTGCCCGGTACCGCGCCGAGCACGAGTGGTTCGCGCGCCGTTCCCTGCAGTACCGGAACGTCTTCGACCGCGAGCGTGGGTTCTTCATCGGGCGGACGCCCGACGGCGCCTGGCGCGACGACTTCGACCCCGACGTGTGGGGCAGCGACTACACCGAGACCAACGCGTGGGGCACGATGTTCACCGCGCCGCACGACAGCGCCGGCGTCGTCCAGCTGCACGGCGGTCCGGCCGGGTTCGACGACGCGTTCGCGCGGTTCTGGGCGCGACGGGAGACCGGTGGGACCGATCGTTCCGGCTCGTACGGGTTCGCGATCCACGAGATGACCGAGGCCCGCGACATCCGGATGGGCATGCTCGGACTGTCGAACCAGCCCGCGCACCACATCCCGTTCCTCCCGATGGCCACCGGCCGGCACGACGACGCGCACCGCGTCGTCCGCGAGTGCCTGGAGCGGCTGTTCGTCGGCTCCGACATCGGTCAGGGGTACCCCGGTGACGAGGACAACGGCGAGATGAGCGCCTGGTACGTCTTCGCGACCATCGGGCTCTACCCCCTGGCGCCGTCGACCGGGACCTACGTGATCGTGCCGCCGTCGGTCCGCCGGACCGTGCTGAACCGGGCTGGAGGGTCGCCCACCGTCATCGAGACCACCGGCAGTGGGGCGTTCATCGCCGCCGTGACCGTCGACGGCGAGCCGTGGGAGTCGGTGAGCATCCCGCACGCGGTCGTGGTCGGGGCCTCGCGCATCGAGGTCGCGCTCACCGACACACCCCGGGGGTGGGCGGCGGACAGCCGGCCGGCATCGGCATCCGTGCTGCACGGGTACCGGGACACCCCCGACGACGTGCTGCCGGTCGGCGCGTCGCCGCTCACCGACGACACGGGGGCGACCGTCGTGGCGCTCGAGGCGGGGGAGTCCGCCACGGTGCCGGTGACTGTCGAGGCCGTGTCGCTCGTCACGGTGACGGTCGCGGCCGCCGGTACCGCGTCATGGCGGATCGTGCTGCGGGACGTCGACGGTGCAGCGGTGCACGTGCTCGAGGGGCGGGACGAGGTGTTCGACTGGGCCGGGCAGACCCGGGTGTTCCCGTTCGACGGCGGGGTCCACGGCGGGACCCTGACGTTCCACGCCCTGACGCCGATCACGCTGTCGCAGCTGCAGCTCATCGCCGCGGACGGCACTTCCTGACCGGCTGTTGACGTTCCTGGCTATGGGTGTTAGCTTTTGGCTAACACTCGTAGCCAGGAGGCAAGCATGCTCGAACACATCGAACGTGACGGCGGCACCATCGCCGTCGACGTCAGCGGTACCGGACCCCTCGTCGTCCTCGCCCACGGCATGGGCGACACCCGGCACTCGTACCGGTTCCTCGTCCCCGAACTGGTCGCCGCCGGGTACCGGGTCGCGAACGTCGACATCCGCGGCTGCGGCGACTCGAGCACCGGATGGACCGGGTACTCCCGCGCGGACATCGCCGGGGACCTCGTCGCCGTCGTCCGGCACCTCGGTGGCCCGGCCGTCGTCGTCGGTCAGTCGATCAGTGGCGGTGCCGCGACGATCGCCGCCGCCGACGCCCCGGAGCTCATCACCGGCGTCGTGGAACTCGCCCCCTTCACCCGGGCGCAGTCCTTCGACCTCGGCGGGTTCCTCCGCAACCGGAACCACCACCGATCCGGCACCGTCCAACTCCTGCGGGTCATGACGGCCGGCAGCCTGCCGGGCTGGCTCGCCTACCTGGACCTGGCGGTCGCCACCAAGCCCGCCGACTGGGCCACCGAACGCGGGCACATCGAGGACACCCTGCGGCAGCCCGAGCGGATGGCCGTGCTCACGGCGATGACGAAGACCAACCCGGCCGACGCCGGCGCTCGACTGGCTGACGTCCGCTGCCCGGTGCTCGTCGTCCAGGGCGGTGCCGACCCGGACTGGGCCGACCCCGCAGCCGAGGGTCGCCGCATCCTCGGCGACCTGCCGACCGGCCTCGGCGAACTCGCCGTCATCGAGGGCGCCGGGCACTACCCGCACCGCGAGACCCCGGCCGAGGTCATGGACCTCCTGCTCCCGTTCCTTCGGCGCACGCTCACGGCGACCACCACGGGTGGTGACCGTGCCTAGGGCCGGACTCGACCCCGCGGTCGTCACCGAGGCCGCCGCGGTCCTCGCCGACGAGAACGGCCTCGCGCAGCTGAGCATGAGCACCGTCGCGGACCGGCTCGGCGTGAAGCCGCCGTCGCTCTACAAACACGTGGCGGGCCTCCCGGACCTGACCCGGCGGATCGCAGCGCTCGCTGCCGCCGAGCTGACCGAGGCACTGACGGAGGCGACCCGGGGGAGCACCGGACGGGAGGCCCTGGCCGCCGCCGCGCGCACCGTCCGTCGGTACGTGCAGGAACACCCGGGTCGCTACGCCGCCACCACCGGCAGCCGACCGGCGGACGCCGACGACCCGCTCGCAACGGCCCTCGACCGGTCGCTGTCGTCGTTCGTCACCGTCCTCCGCGACTACGGGCTCGACCCGGCCGACGAGGTGCACGCGCTCCGGATGCTCCGCAGCATGCTGCACGGCTTCGCCACCCTCGAGGTGTCCGGCGGGTTCCAGCTCGGCGCCGACGTGGACGAGAGCTTCACCTGGATGATCGACTTCCTCGACCAGGGACTGCGGGCCCGGGCTACGGGTGGGGACGGGCGTTCGGTCGTGCCCGACGGGCGAGCGCCGCGTCCCTGACGCGGAGCTCCCCCGTGGGTCAGCGCAGCGTCGCGATCCCGGCCAGGATCACGTCGACTCCGGCGCGGAACTGCGCACGGTCGTCGTGGTCGGCGAACGTCGTCGCGACCCGGTCCAGGAAGGGGAACGCGCCGGCGCCTCCCTGGGTGGTCCTCCTGGTGGCGACGGCGCCGAGGAACGCGGACCGGTCCGTGCCGGGGCCGGCGAGGCGCGCTGCTGCTGCGTACTGCCCGGCGACGCCGAGGACGTGGTGCACCAGCGTCGAGGTGGCATCGAACTGCGCCGAGGCGGGCACGCCCAGCGCGTCCAGCAGTGTGCCGACACGGTCGAAGACCCGGAGGACCGCGGGCTGCCACGGCTCTGCTGCCAGTTGCGTGCCGACCCACGGGTGCGCGTCGAACACGTCGAACACGTCGAGCATGAGGATCCGCACGGCCTGCGCTGGTTCCGCGGGGGGCGTTCGGTCGTGCAGGGCTGCGGCGACCACGTCGTCGGTGACGGCTGTCAGCAGCTGGCTCTTGTTCGCGACGTGGTGGTAGATCGCTCCTGCGCCGGTGTGGAGCCGGGTCGCGAGCGCCCGGAAGGTCAGTCCCGTCTCGCCGGCTGCGTCGAGGATCTCGACCGACACCCGGACGATCACGTCCTTCGTCAACGGTTCCCTGCGCCGCTCGGCTCGCTGCTCGTCCTGCACGACCCCATCTTGACATGACTGGAACCACGTTCCATACGCTGCGATGGAACACCGTTCCAACGTGACGTCACCGATGTCGCCGTCTTCCCTCCCAAGAAGGATCCGCATGCTCACCTCGAACCAGCCCGGCACCGTCCTGCAGTTCCAGGCGAAGCCCGGCATGGGCGACCGCCTGTTCGAACTCACCAACGCGCTGCACTTCACCGGGGACCCGGACGGTCCCACCGACTGGGTGCTCTGCCGTGCGGACGACGACCCGGACACCCTGTGGGCGTTCGAGTTCTACGCGGACGACGCGTCGTTCGAACGCCACTTCGCCGACCCCGTGATCGACGCGAACCACGAGGAGGTCATCGACCTGCTCGCCGCTCCGCCGATGCGGGTGACCGTCCGGCCTGCCTTCTCGGGGTTCGCGAGCTGAAGTCGGCCGTCGCGATCGCCGCGGTCGCGCTCCTGCCTCCGGTTCAGCACACGCCGACCTTGGCGCTCCGGCCGGAGCAGGCGGCCCGCTACCGTCATCGGTATGAGTGTCTCGTCCTCCGGCCGCAGATCCGTCGAGGGCGACTGGCCGCTGGTGCGGGAGCTGCAGAGCGGGCGTCCTCTCGACGGACGCGCACGATGACCAGCATCCGCCTGATCGAACCCGGCGACGGCCGCGCACTCTCCGACCTGCTCGTCCGCAACCGGGCGTTCCTCGCGCCGTGGAGCCCCATCCGCGCCGACGGGTACGAGACCGTCGCCGGTCAGCGGACGGACATCGACCTCGTGCTGGAGCAACACCGTCGCGGCGGGACCGTCCCGTTCGTGGTCCTCGACGATGACGGCCAGGTGGCAGGTCGTCTGACCCTCAGCGGCATCGTGCGCGGCTCGTTCCGGTCCTGCGCGATGGGGTACTGGTTGTCGGAGGACCGGACCGGCCGAGGCCTCGCGACCCGCGCAGTCGCCGCGGCGCTCGGGCATGCGTTCGACGAGCTCGGCCTGCATCGGGTCCAGGCCGAGACCCTCGTCCAGAACACCGCCTCGCAGCGGGTGCTTGCCCGCAACGGTTTCGTCCAGTACGGCCTCGCCCCGCGGTACCTCGAGATCGCGGGCCGGTGGCAGGACCACCGCATGTTCCAGCGGCTGCGTGACGATCCTCCGGTCCCGGTCCCGGTCCCGGTCGACCGTTGACTTTCCATGGCGGCAAATGATTGACTTGCCGACATGGAAAACGACCCGAGGAACAGCGCACCCGACGGCTCGGACCCGACCGACGCCCGACAGGCGCTCGCCGCGGTCGACGCGACCAGGGCCTCCGTCGCCGACCGTCTGGTGACCCCGTGGTGGTACCACCCGGCCCTGGGCCTGCTCGCCGGCGCCTACCTGGTCGGCTACGCGTTGGGCGACACCATCGTCCGAGTGGCCGTGCTCGTCGTCTTCTTCGCCGGGATCTTCACGCTCGTCTCGGCCTACCGCCGACTCACCGGTGTGTGGGTCTCCGGCCACCGAGCCGGAGCCGCAACCCGGTGGGCAGTGGCGATGGGCGTGTTCGATGTGATCGCGGTCGTCGCCGCGATCTTCGTGCACGAGGCCACGGGCCTCCTCTGGCCGGTGTGGGTGCTGGCGGCGATGGTCGTCGTGGCGATGGTCCTGCTCGGACGTCGGTTCGACCGCCGGCTGCGCTCGGAGCTGCGGCACGGCCGCGTGCAGGCCTCGTGACCGCGCCGTCGACGGGTCGGGGGAGCGGCGTGAGCGGGACGTTCGACGAGGTGGTGCACGCGCCGAACCGTCTGCAGATCTGCGCGTTCCTCGATCCGCTCGACCAGGCCGAGTTCTCAGTGGTGCGCGACGTGCTCGGCGCGAGCGACTCGGCGACGAGCAAGCACGTCAAAGTGCTGCAGGACGCGGGGTACCTGACGGTGCGCAAGCCGACCGGCAAGGGTCGGGTCAAGACGTGGCTCGCACTCACCCCGGAGGGTCGCAGCGCCTACCAGGGACACGTCGCCGCCCTGCGCGCTCTGTTGGGCTGACGCCGGAGCGCTGAGGGACCGCGGACGTGAGTCGATGGGGTCGTGGAGATCGGGACGGACGCTCAGGCGTGAGCGGCCAGGTGTGCGCCCCACACCGCGTAGGTGTCGCGGTACCGGTGTTCCTCCGCCTCCGGACGCCACACCGATCGCGTCAGCTCCTCCGGGAAGCCGACGACGCTGACACGCGGGTGGTCCTCCGCCACCGCGCGAGACCGGAGGTTGAGCGCCTTCCCGTGCACGCCGGCGGCGGCCCGCGCGGGACGGGAGAGGCTGCCGGCGTTGTCGAGGGGCGGGATCTCACCGACGAGGACCCGGGCTGTGGGCGGGAGCACCTCGAGGAGTGCGGTGACGGTGTCCCGGAGGTGCTCCTCCCACGTCCTCGGAGGCATCACCCGCAGCGCGTCGGTGATGCCCACCATGACGACAGCGAGCTCGCACTCCTGCAGGTGTTCGCGGTGCGCATGGACGATCGGTGGCAGCTGTCGGACGCTCGACGACGGTGCGCTGGCGATCGACCACGAGGTCCCGCGACCACATCGGCCTGCGCGCTTCCGGGCGAAGAACGCCGGGAGGGACAGCTCGTGGGTACGGACGCCGAGCGAGAGCTCACCTCGCTCGCCGACGAACCAGACCCGGTCGACCGCCGACCCCGGGACGGTGCCGGCCGGGTCGTCGTCGGGGAACACGTCCCAGGCGGCGTCGGAACGGCGGAAGACGAACTCGCTCATCCGCCCCACACGCACCGGCATCGTGAGTGCGGACCGGACCATCTCGCGGGCTCGTGACATCGGTGCATCCCCGTCGCACCAGCGCAGCAGCGTGTCCGCCGCGGAGTCGACGTCCTTCCGGGTCACCGCCAAGCTAGTCCTCCACCATGGGGACCATCGGGGTACAAACGGTCGGTGGCGAGCCGGGGACGGCCCGGACCTCAGAACGGAACGCCGCAGACGAGCACCGCATTGGCGAACGGCGTCGCCTCGCCGGTGCGCACGAACAGCCGCGCTCCGCCGGACATCGCCTTGAGCTGCTCGTGTGACACCGACCGGCGCTCCGGGAACCGTTCGGCCAACCACGTCTCGACCTCGGTCCCGGCGACCTCCGTCGCGACGACGCAGTCCTGGAAGACCGCGTCTCCGAGCAGTGCGTCGAGGACGTCGACGAAACGCGGGACTCCGTGCACGAGGGCGAGGTCCACGACCGGGACGCCCGGTGGGATCGGGAGCCCGCAGTCCGCGACCACGACGAGGTCGCCGTGGCCGAGCCGACTCAGCCCCGCGTTCAACTCCGCGTTGAGGATGCCGGTCTTCTTCACGCGTCGACTCCCTGCGCTCCGTCGGTCCGGTCCTCGGGCAGCACGTCGTCGAGCGCCGGGTACGACGGCTGGGTCCCGACCCCCTGCACGGCGAACGCCCCGACCCGGACGGCCTGACGAGCCGACTCGAGCAGGGAGCGTCCCGCGGCGAGCCCGGCGGCGAGCGCCCCGACGAACGCGTCGCCCGCACCGGAGGTGTCGACCGCGACCACGCGCGGTGACGGCACGGCGATCACCGCTGTCGGGTCCTCGTCGTCGGAGACCAGGGCACCGCGTGCTCCGAGCGTGACGACCACGGACCGGATCCCGAGCGAGCGGAGCGTCGCGACGAGCGCGCCCTCGTCCGCCGGCACCTCGGCACCGGGGACGAGCTGCGCGAGGACGAGCGCTGCCTCGTGCTCGTTGACGACGAGCGGGTCGGCGGCGAGCACGACCTCCCGTCCGACCGGCACGACGGGTGCCAGGTTGAGCAGCACCCGCCCGGTCGCCGCCGTGACGGCGGCGCCGATGCCGTCCGCGGGGACCTCGCCCTGCAGGACGACCACCGCGGCCGACGCGACGGTGTCCGCGGCCGCGAGCACAGCCTCCGTCCCGGTCGACGCGTTGGCCCCGGGGACCACGACGATCGTGTTCTCGCCGCTGCGGTCGACCGTGATGGTCGCGAGCCCGGTGGGGGCGTCGACCGCGCGGACGTGGGTGACGTCGACGCCGCTGTCGGCCAGGAGGCTAGTGGCCACCGTCGCCGCACCGTCGCGTCCGACGCTCCCCACCATCACGGTCGGCGCGCCCCGACGGGCGGCCGCGACGGCCTGGTTCGCACCCTTGCCGCCCGGGAGCAGGGAGAAGGAGGTCGCGATGAGCGTCTCACCCGGTGCGGGGTGGCGATCGACGGTCACGACCTGGTCGACGTTGAGTGAACCCACGACGACCACGGTTCCGGTGGGACGACTCACTTGGTGAAGTCTCCGACGTTGCTCTTGGTCACCGAGACGACGGGCACCTGGACGGTCTTCTCGGCCTTGCCGGAGACGGCCTTCACTGCCTGGTCGACGGCCAGTGCGCCGAGCTTGGCGGGCTGCTGGGCGACCGAGCTGCTCAGTGTGCCGTCCTGGATCGCCTTGAGGCCGTCGGCCTCGCCGTCGAAGCCGGCGACCTTGACGCTCGTGCCGGCCTTCGCGCCCAGGGCCTTGATCGCGCCGAGTGCCATCTCGTCGTTCTCGGCGAAGACGCCGACGACGTCGGGGTGGGCCTGCAGCAGGTTGGTGGTGACGTCGAGCGCGGTGGCGCGGTCGAAGTTCGCGGTCTGCTTGCCGACGACCTTGATCCCCGGGTAGGCCTTGATGCCCTCGGCGAAGCCCTGGCCACGGTCACGGCTGGCGGAGGTGCCCGCCTGACCCTGAAGGACGAGGATCTCGCCCTTCTCGCCGATCGCCTTCGCCAGGTCGTCGGCGGCCTGCTTGCCACCGGCGACGTTGTCGCTCGCGATGAACGAGTCGACCGAGGCGTCGTTGACGGTGCGGTCGACGGCGATGACCGGGATCTCGGCCTTGTTCAGCGCGGTGACGCTCGGGCCGGCAGCGTCGGAGTCGACCGGGTTGACGATGACGGCCTTGGTGCTGCCGCTCGAGGCGGTCTGCAGCTGGTTCGCCTGCTGGGCCGAGTCGTTCTGGGCGTCGACGACGTCGAGGGTGACGCCCTGCTTCTTCGCCTCGGCCTTCGCGCCGTCGCGGACCTCGACGAAGAACGGGTTGTTGAGCGTGGAGAGGGCGAGCGTGATCTTCATGGCGCCGCCACCCGACGCGCCGGTGCTGCTCGTGCGGTTGCACCCGGCGGTGCCGAGGACGACCAGGCCGGCGACGACGCCGACGGTGGCGACCTTCTGGAAGGAGGAGAACTTCATCGTTGGTTCCTTTGTGGAGAGGGTGGGGGAGGAGGAAGAGGAGAGGAGCGCGTCAGCTGCTGCGCGTCAGCTGCTGCGCGTCTTGCGGCGGAGCACGTCGAACCCGACGGCGACCGCGATGACCAGGCCGATGACGACCTGCTGCCAGAACGAGCTGACGTTGAGCAGGTTCAGGCCGTTGCGGATCACGACGAGGACGAGCGCGCCGATGAAGGTGCCGGAGATCCGGCCGACACCGCCCGCGAGCGAGGCGCCGCCGATGACGACCGACGCGATGGCGTCGAGCTCGTAGCCGCTGGCGGCCTGCGGCTGCGCCGAGTCGAGTCGACCCGCCAGCAGCAGGCCGGCGAGTGCGGCGAACAGCCCGGACAGCCCGAACACGACGACCACGATCCGCTTGACCGGGAGGCCCGACAACCGTGCCGCTTCTGCGTTGCCCCCGACGGCGTACATGCTCCGACCGATCACAGTGCGGTTGAGGATGAAGGACGCGATCAGCGCGGCCACCACGAGGACGATGATCGGCACCGGCACGGGGCCGATGTCCCCGCCGAGGAACGACACCTGGGGCGAGGTCGGCACCGGCTTGCCGTCGGAGAGCACGAGGGTCAGACCGCGGGCGACGCTGAGCATCGCCAGGGTCGCGATGAACGACGGCAGCTTGCCGTAGGCGCTGGCCAGGCCGTTCACGACGCCGGTGGCGAGCCCGGCGACGAGTCCGCCGACCAGGGCCAGCCAGCCGGGCAGCCCCGCGGTGGCGAAGAACCACGCGGAGACCATCGCCGACAGTGCGGCGACCGAGCCGACGGACAGGTCGATGCCGCCCGCGACGATCACGAAGGTCACGCCGAACGCGAGCACGGCCACGGTCGACACCTGGATGCCGATGTTGAGGATGTTGCGGCCGGTGAGGAAGTCAGGCGTCGCGATGAAGAGCGCGATGCAGAGCACGACGAGGCCGACGAGGGCGCCGTTGTTCGCCAGGAACTTCGTGAACGAGAAGGACCGGTTCGGGGCCTTCGCAGTGGTCGATGACATGCGGCATGTGCTTTCTCGTGGGTACTGCGCTGTACGCGGGGATGTGCGCGCGGGTGACCGCGCGGGAGGGGGCGCCGTCGTCAGGCGGCGTCGGCGTCCGGGACGTCGCGGGCGGCGAGGGTCATCACGGCGTCCTCGGTGGCGTCGGCACCGTCGAGTTCGCCGGCGATCCGACCGTCTCGCATGACGAGGATCCGGTCGCTCATGCCGAGCACCTCGGGCAGCTCGCTCGACACCATCACGACGGCACCCCCACCGGCGGTGATGGCGTTGACGAGCTCGTAGATCTCGACCTTCGCGCCGACGTCCACGCCACGGGTGGGCTCGTCGAGCAGCAGCACGCTCGAGCCCGCGAGGATCCACCGACCGAACACGGCCTTCTGCTGGTTGCCGCCGGAGAGCGACCCGATCGGCTGGTCGATGTCGTGCATCCGGATGCGGAGCCGGGCAGCGACCTGCTCGGCACGCTGCTTCTGCCCGGCGAAGTCGACGAGTCCACCCCGGGCGCTCGACGCGAGCGTGGCGTACCCGAGGTTGTCGTTGACGGAGGCGCCGAGCACCAGGCCCTGGCCCTTGCGGTCCTCGGGCACGTGTCCGATGCCGGCGCGGATCGCCCCGGCGACGCTGCCCTTGCCGAGCTGGCGGCCGCGGACGGTCACCGTGCCGCTGTCGTACCCGTCGGCGCCCGCGATGGCCCGGACCAGTTCGGTCCGTCCGGCACCGACGAGTCCGGAGATGCCGACGATCTCACCGGCGTGCACGTCGAAGGACACGTCCTGGAACCGGCCGGCAGCGGTGAGGTGCTCGACCCGCAGGACGGCGTCCGCACGGTCCACGACGGCGCTACCGGTCGGGTACTGCTCCTCGATGCTCCGGCCGACCATGAGTCGGACGAGTTCGTCCTCCGGGGTCGATGCGGGGACCTCGGCGACGAAGTGGCCGTCGCGGAGCACGGCGACGGTGTCGCCGATCTCGGCGATCTCGTCGAGGTGGTGACTGATGAACAGCATGCCGACGCCCCGGGCGCGGAGGTCCGCGACCACGCGGAACAGGGCCTCGGTCTCGTGGCGGGTGAGGGCGGCGGTGGGCTCGTCGAGGATCAGGATCCGCGCCTCCACACTGAGCGCCTTCGCGATCTCGACCAGCTGCTGCCGTGCGATGCCGAGCTCGCCGACGGGGGTGTCGACGTCCACATCCAGCCCGATCACCGCGAGGGCGGCCTCGGCCTGACGGCGGAGCGTCTTCCGGTCGACCAGCCCGAAGCGGGTCGGGATCCGGCCCATCATCACGTTCTCCGCGACACTGAGCGAGCCGACCAGGTTGAGTTCCTGGTGGATCGTCGCGATGCCGAGCCGCTCCGCGGCGGAGACGGTCGGGAGGCTCACCTCGGCCCCGTCGACCAGGATCCGTCCGCCGTCGGGCTGGTGGATCCCGGACATCATCTTGATGAGGGTCGACTTGCCCGCGCCGTTCTCGCCCAGGAGGACCTGGACCTTCCCGGCGTGCACGTCGACGGTGACGTCGGTGATCACCTGGACGGGGCCGAACGACTTGCTCACCTGGTCGAGGGTGAGGAGGGGGGTCTGCGCCATGTCAGTTCTCCGGGTGCTGCTGGGCGGCGGGGCGCGACGATGCGGCCTGCCGGGCGGGTCGGATGGGAGTGGCCGAGGACGCACGCACGATCAGTTCGCTCGGCAGACGGACGGACTCGGGGCTGCCGCCGTCGATGACGTCGCGGAGCAGGCCCACGGCGACGCGACCCATGTCCTCGACGCTGTGGGCGACGACGGAGAGCGCGGGTTCCAACAACGAGAACCACTCGATGTCGTCGAAGGCGACGAGCGCGATGTCCTGGCCGACCCGGAGGCCGAGTCGGTTGAGGATCGCGATCGCACCGACGGCCATCAGGCTGTCCGCGGCGAAGATCGCCGTGGGCGGGTCGTCGAGTTCGAGCAACGTGGTGACGCCGGCGGAACCGGACGCGGCCTGGAAGTCACCGAAGACGACGAGTTCGGGGTCCTCGCTCAGCCCGGCTGCGACGACGGCGTCCTGGTAGGCGGTGAACCGCTCGCGGCCGGTGGAGACGCTCTGCGGGCCGGCGATGTACCCGATGCGGGTGTGGCCGAGGGCGGCGAGATGGTCGACGGTCTGCCGGATGCCGGTGCTGCTGTCGGTGGTCACGCTCGGGACGTCGATGCCCGGGATCACGCGGTCGACGAACACGGTCGGGACCTCGCGGTCGACGAGCTGCTGCACGGTGCCGGTGTCGTTGCCCTGCGGAGCGACGATCACACCGTCGACCCGGCGGGCGATGAGCGTGTCGAGGTACCGGTTCTGCTGGTCGGCTCGTTCGTTCGCGTTGCCGAGCAGCGTGACGTACCCCTCGGCCAGTGCCGCCTGCTCGATGGTGTGGGCGAGGTCGGCGAAGAACGGGTTGCGGACGTCGGAGACCAGCAGACCGATCGTGTCCGACCGTGTCGAGCGCAGTGCCCGGGCCTGCAGGTTCGGACGGAAGTCGAGGTCCTTGACCGCCTGTTCGACCGCTCGACGCGACTCCTCGCTCGTCGCTGCGTTGCCGGAGAGCACGCGGGACGCCGTCGCTGCGGAGACGCCGGCGCGGGCGGCGACGTCCTTGATGGTGACGGTGTTCATCAGTGAGCACTCCGTTGGGCGAGTCATGGAATCGATTCCATGGAATCGATTCCACGACCATAGGGACCGCCCCCGGGCGCTGTCAAGCGGCGCGGTCCGGGGCCGCGCTCGCCGAGTCGTCCGCGAAAGCGACAGTCCTGCGCCGAAGATGCGCGCCGATCTGTCGCTTTCGCGGAGGAGTCGGGCACGCCGAGACAGCGCCGATCAGACGGCGCCGGACGGGGGAGAGAGTGGAGGGGATGACGGGAATCGAGGATCGGCGCTGTGCCGGTTCGCGTCTGTGGAGGGGATGACGGGAATCGAACCCGCGTAGCCAGTTTGGAAGACTGGGGCTCTACCATTGAGCTACATCCCCGCGCCTGCGCACATGTCGCAGCCCCACCACCATACCGGACGAACGACACCCCCATGATCCTGCCGCCGCCGGACGAGTCGTCGCAGCGCACGATCAGGCGCTCCCGGGTGCTGTCGTACGCGCTGGTGGCCGTCGCCGCGGTGGTCCTCTCGCTCCGCCCGGAGTTGTTCGGTGACCCGCAGGCGCAGCCCTGGCACGCACTGCTGCATGTGTGGCGGATCGTCGTCGGGCTGCTCCTCGGGGTGGCCGCCCTGGCCGTCCAGGTCGTCGTCGGCGTGCAGTGGCGTCGGGGTCTGCGGCAGTCCGCGGACGGGTGACTTCCCACAACCGGCGGTCCTCCCGGGCGGCGCGCACCTGGAGCCCGCTAGACTCGTCGAGGTCGCTGGGTGGGATTCGTCCTGCCCGCGCGCTGAACGGCGCACGCGACGATCCTGGCCCTCGTACCGGGGCGTAGCTCAGCTTGGTAGAGCGCCCGCTTTGGGAGCGGGAGGTCGCAGGTTCAAATCCTGTCGCCCCGACCAGGTCACATCGAACGTCAACCAACAGGAGAACATCCCTTGGCCACCAGCACCGTCGACAAGGTGAGCGACACCCGCGTCAAGCTCACCGTGAACGTGACGCCGGACGATCTCAAGCCGAGCATCGACCACGCGTACAAGCACATCGCAGAGCAGATCAACATCCCCGGCTTCCGCAAGGGCAAGGTCCCGCCGGCGATCGTCGATCAGCGCGTCGGTCGCGGCGAGGTCCTGAACCACGCCGTCGGCGACGCCATCGACACCTTCTACCGTCAGGCGGTGGACGAGCAGGAGCTGCGCATCCTCGGCCGCGCCGAGGCCGACGTCGCCGAGCTCCCGAACGTCAAGGACTTCTCGGGCGACCTCGTCCTCACCTTCGAGGTCGACGTCCGTCCCGAGTTCGACCTGCCCGACTACGGCTCCTTCGAGCTGACGGTCGACGCGGTCGAGGTCTCCGACGACGAGATCGACGAAGAGCTGCAGAACCTCCGCACGCGCTTCGGCACCCTCGTGACCGTGGACCGTCCGGCGACCTCGGGCGACTTCGCCCAGCTCGACCTGACCGCCACCATCGGTGACGACGAGGTCGACTCGGCCACCGGCGTCTCCTACGAGATCGGCTCGGGCGACCTGCTCGAGGGCATCGACGAGGCGCTCGAGTCCCTCACCGCAGGCGAGTCCACCACCTTCGAGTCGAAGCTCGTCGGTGGCGACCGCGAGGGCGAGACCGCCCAGATCGCCGTCACCGTCACCGCCGTCAAGGAGCGCGAGCTCCCCGAGGCCGACGACGAGTTCGCCCAGATCGCGAGCCAGTTCGACACGCTCGACGAGCTGAAGGCCGACCTCAAGGAGCAGATCGCCAAGTCGAAGACCTTCGGCCAGGGCGCTGCGGCACGCGACAAGCTCGTCGAGCAGCTCCTCGAGTCGGTGGAGATCCCGATCTCCGAGAAGCTCATCGAGGACGAGGTGCACCGTCACCTCGAGCAGGAGAACCGTCTGGAGGACGACGAGCACCGCAAGGAGGTCGCCGAGTCCAGCGAGAAGGCCTTCCGCTCGCAGATCCTCCTCGACTCCATCGCCGAGAAGGAGCAGATCCAGGTCTCGCAGGAAGAGCTCACGCAGTACCTGATCCAGGCCGCGGCGCAGTACGGCATGGAGCCGGCCGAGTTCATCAAGGTCATCGACCAGAACGGCCAGATCCCCGGCATGGTCGGCGAGGTCGCTCGCTCGAAGGCCGTCGCCACGGTGCTGTCGAAGGTCACCGTGAAGGACACCGCCGGCAACCCGGTCGACCTCTCCGCGTTCACCGCGGGTGTCGCCGAGGGTGACGACGTGGAGTCCGACGAGACCGACGACGAGTCCGCCGAGGCCGACGCGAAGTAGTCGGGAGCCATTCCGCAACAGGAGGCGCGGTGCCAGCTGGCACCGCGCCTCCTGTGCGTCCGCGGTCGGTTTCCGGTCGACCGCATTGCCGACAGCGAACAGGCGCGACCGCGTGCGTTGCAACCGATAAGTTCGACAACAAGCGACAACTGAACGGGAGCTTTTCCATGGCCGAAGCAACACTGAACCCCAGTGTTTTTGACCGCCTTCTGAGAGACCGGATCGTGTGGCTCGGCTCCGAGGTCCGCGACGACAACTCGAACGAGATCGCAGCCAAGCTGCTGCTGCTCGCCGCCGAGGACCCTGAGAAGGACATCTACCTCTACATCAACTCGCCCGGTGGCTCGATCACCGCCGGCATGGCGATCTACGACACGATGCAGTTCGTGCCGAACGACATCGTCACGGTGGGCATCGGCCTCGCCGCCTCGATGGGGCAGTTCCTGCTCTCGTCCGGCACGCCCGGCAAGCGCTACATCACGCCGAACGCGCGCGTGCTCCTGCACCAGCCGTCGGGTGGGTTCGGTGGCACCGCTGCCGACATCCAGACGCAGGCGAAGGTCATCCTCGACATGAAGCAGCGGATGGCCGAGCTCACGGCGGAGCAGACCGGCAAGTCCATCGAGCAGATCCTCAAGGACAACGACCGCGACAACTGGTTCTCGGCGCAGGAGGCCCTGGAGTACGGCTTCGTCGACCACCTCCGCGCCTCGTCCGCCGAGGTCGTCGGTGGTGGCGGAACCGTCAACGACGGTGAGACGCAGACCCCTGCGGCCGAGCCCGACGCCCAGTCCTGATCCCCACCGAAGAAAAGGAAACGAGAATGCATCTCCCCATGCTCGGTGGCGCGCAGAACGTCCCGGCCCCCTCTGATCGGTACATCCTCCCGAGCTTCGAGGAGCGCACGGCCTACGGCTACAAGCGGCAGGACCCGTACGCGAAGCTCTTCGAGGACCGCATCGTGTTCCTCGGTGTCCAGGTCGACGACGCGTCGGCCGACGACGTCATGGCCCAGCTGCTCGTGCTCGAGTCGATGGACCCCGACCGCGACATCGTCATGTACATCAACTCGCCCGGTGGCTCGTTCACCGCGATGACGGCGATCTACGACACCATGCAGTACATCCGTCCGCAGATCCAGACGGTCTGCCTCGGTCAGGCGGCCTCGGCCGCGTCGGTGCTCCTGGCCGGCGGCACGCCGGGCAAGCGCCTGGCGCTCCCGAACGCCCGTGTGCTCATCCACCAGCCTGCCGTCCAGCAGGGTGGCGGTCAGGCGTCCGACATCGAGATCCAGGCGGCGGAGATCCTCCGCATGCGGACCTGGCTCGAAGAGACGCTGTCGAAGCACTCGAACAAGACGCCGGCCGAGATCAACCACGACATCGAGCGCGACAAGATCATGTCCGCGCAGGAAGCCGTGGAGTACGGCCTGATCGACCAGGTCCTCACCAGCCGCAAGAACGTCCCCGCGCTCGTCAAGTAGCACCCGGACACACGACGGCCCCGCACCTTATCGGTGCGGGGCCGTCGTCGTTCCCGCGGCGGGAACTGCCGATCAGTCGTCGTCGCCGTCGGCGGCGGGTGCCGGTCGGCGACGCACGAGCAGCAGCACGGCGACGACCGCGGCCACGACGACGAGTCCGCCGGCGCCGATCCACAGCGCGTCGGAGGCCGTCGAGGCCGTGCCGCCGGACTCCGTGCCGGTCGTGCTGGCCGCGGCTGTCGAGCCGTTGCCGTCGGTCGCGCAGGTCGGAGGCTTCGTCGCACCGGTTGCGGGGGTGAAGCCCGCCGGCGCCTTCCAGGTGAAGTCGTACGAGTCCGACACGGTGTGCCCGTCGGCCGAGATGATCTGCCACTCGGCCTGGTACTCGCCGGACTTCCCGAGGGCGGCCGCGGTGGACATCGTCGGGCCCTCCACGTCGACGCAGCCGTCCTCGAAGTACCGGCCGTCCGGACCGACGATGCGGAACGCGAACCCGGAGTCCGTGTCGCCGATGTCGAGCAGACGGTCGTTCGTGGTGATGGCGAACGTCTTCGGCAGTGCGGTCAGCGTGCTGTTCGACGCGGGGGTCGCGGCGACGACGTAGTTGTGCGCGCTGGCGGGGGCGGCGAGGCCGAGGACCACACCACCCACGAGCGTGAGGGCTGCGAGCGTCCCGGCACCGAGCCTCCCGGCCCGGACCCGGCGGCGCAGCGCCGGACGTGCGCCCGGCTGCACGTCCGACTGCATGCCCGACTGCTCGGTGCCCGTCGTCACTTGCTGCTGCCGCGGCGACGCGAGGCGGCGACCGAGACGACGAGTGCGACGGCGCCCAGGAGCAGGCCGCCGAGACCGAGGAAGCGGCCGACCAGGTCCGGGTCGGCGGGGGTGGAGGTGGACGGGCTGGAGGCCGTGGTCGCGGTGGCCGCGTCGGGCTCAGTCGACTCGGTGGTGCCGTGCTCGTCGTCGCCCGATGCGGCCGCGGTCAGCGTGATCGTCGGTGCGGGGTGCTCCGGCTCGGCCTGACCGGCCTTCGTCGCCTGGTCCCACGCGGTGGAACCCTGCTCGCAGGTCTGCGTCACCGGCATCGACACGGTGTCACCGGCCTTGCCGTCGGGCAGCGCGAAGGAGAGCGAGAAGGTGTCGCGCTCGTCGGCGGGCAGCGGGGTCTTGGCGGTGTAGGTGACGCTGGTGATGCGCTCCGCGGCCGCCTCCGCCGCGTCCTCGTCGGATCCGGCTGCGGAACTCGGGGCCGTGTACGGCTCGGTCGCCTTCGTGATCGTCCAGTTCGGGTTCACGGTGGGCGTGACCTCGATCACGGACTCGGGGACGTGGAACTGCAGCTTCGTGGTGGGGGATCCGTCGCAGCCGTGCGGCACGGAGAACGTGACGGTGGTGTACGAGTTGACGGCGGTCGACGACGCTTCGGCCTCGACGTGGGCGCTGGCCGAGGCCGCGGTGCCGAGGACGATGGCGGCGGCGACGCCGAGGGTCACGACACCGCCGGTGGCGAGGCGCTTCTGCATGGTTCCTCCAGGAGCCGTTCTCTACAACTTGTAGAGCAACGCCGCTCACGCTACCAGGCCGACCACGCCCTGGGCGAACGCGGCCGGGGGTCCCCGACTGTGTCACCGGGAGCGGTTAGGCTCGGTGCACGACGACCTCGTGGACCGCACTGGCGGTGCACGTCGACCAGGGAAGGCCGAGAGCATGGCACGCATCGGAGAGAGCGCCGACCTCCTGAAGTGCTCCTTCTGTGGGAAGAGCCAGAAGCAGGTGCAGCAGCTGATCGCCGGACCCGGCGTCTACATCTGCGACGAATGCGTCGAGCTCTGCAACGAGATCATCGAAGAGCGCCTCGCCGAAGCGGGTGAGGACACCGGCAGTGGTGAGTTCGACCTGCCGAAGCCGCGCGAGATCTTCGACTTCCTGCAGGAGTACGTCATCGGGCAGGACCCGGCGAAGCGCGCCCTCGCGGTCGCCGTCTACAACCACTACAAGCGGATCCGGGCCCAGGGGCAGATCACCGCCGCCGAGGACCGCGACGACGTCGAGATCGCGAAGTCGAACATCCTGCTCATCGGCCCGACCGGCTGTGGCAAGACGTACCTGGCGCAGACCCTCGCGAAGCGGCTCAACGTGCCGTTCGCCGTCGCCGACGCCACTGCCCTGACCGAGGCCGGCTACGTCGGCGAGGACGTCGAGAACATCCTCCTCAAGCTGATCCAGGCGGCCGACTACGACGTCAAGCGTGCCGAGACCGGCATCATCTACATCGACGAGGTCGACAAGATCGCGCGGAAGGCCGAGAACCCCTCGATCACGCGCGACGTCTCGGGCGAAGGCGTGCAGCAGGCGCTGCTCAAGATCCTCGAGGGCACCGTCGCCTCGGTCCCACCGCAGGGCGGTCGGAAGCACCCGCACCAGGAGTTCATCCAGATCGACACGACGAACGTCCTGTTCATCGTCGCCGGTGCCTTCGCCGGGCTGGAAGAGATCGTCTCCTCGCGTGTCGGCAAGCACGGCATCGGCTTCGGTGCCCAGCTGCACAGCCCGACCGACCACCAGGACCTGTACTCGGAGGTCCTGCCGGAAGACCTGCACAAGTTCGGCCTGATCCCGGAGTTCATCGGTCGTCTGCCCGTCGTCACCACGGTGTCGAAGCTCGACCAGGCTGCGCTCATGCAGATCCTCACCGAGCCGAAGAACGCCCTGGTCCGTCAGTACCAGCGGATGTTCCAGATCGACGGCGTCGAGCTCGAGTTCGACCACGCTGCACTCGAGGCGATCGCCGACCTGGCCGTCCTGCGCCAGACCGGTGCCCGTGGCCTCCGCGCGATCATGGAAGAGGTCCTCGGGCCGATCATGTTCGACGTCCCCTCGGACGACGACGTCGCCCGAGTCGTCGTCACCCGGGCCTCGGTGCTCGAGAACGCGGCACCGACGATCGTGCCCCGGTCGCAGCCGAAGCGCGTCGAGAAGTCCGCGTAGCCGAACGCACCCCGACACAGGAGCGCGCCCCGTCCTCGACGGGGCGCGCTTCTGTGTCGCGTGGCGACCGCCCGGGCTACTCCAGCCCGCGGCGACGCAGCAGCGGGCCGACCTCGGCGTCACGGCCGCGGAACTCGCGGTAGGCCTCGAGGGGGTCCTTCGCGCCGCCGACGCCGAGCAGCAGCCGCGCGAAGCGTTCGCCGGCCTGGCGGGACAGTCCGCCGTGCTCGCGGAACCACTCCACGGTGTCGGCGTCGAGCACCTCGCTCCATATGTACCCGTAGTAGCCGGCGTCGTACCCGCCGGAGAACGTGTGCGCGAAGTACGTCGACGAGTATCGGGGCGGGACGGCCGGGGCGTCGATGCCGGCGGCGACCAGGGCCTCCCGTTCGAACGCCTCGACGTCCGTCACCGCAGCGGCGTCCGCGGCGCTCAACCGGTGCCACGCCTGGTCGAGCAGCGCGGCGGCCAGGTACTCGGTCGTGCCGAAGCCCTCGTTGAACCCTTCCGAGTTGCTGAGGCCCAGGACGAGCTCGGGCGGCATCGGCGCGCCGGTCTCGTGGTGCCGGGCGTAGTTCGCCAGGACCGACGGCCACGTGACCCACATCTCGTTCACCTGCGACGGGAACTCGACGAAGTCGCGCTCGACGTTCGTGCCGGAGAACCGGGGGTACGTCGTCCGGGCGATCAGGCCGTGCAGGGCGTGGCCGAACTCGTGGAACAGGGTCTCGACCTCGTCCTGCGTCAGCAGCGTCGGCGAGCCGACCGCGGGCTTCGGCACGTTGAGGTTGTTCACGACGACCGGCAGCGTGCCGAGCAGGTGTGACTGCTCCACGACGGGGTTCATCCACGCACCACCGCGCTTGCCGTCGCGCGTGTACAGGTCGAGCAGGTACAGCCCGACGGGGGCGTCCTGCTCGTCGACCACCTCGAAGACGCGGACCTCCTCGTTGTACCCGTGCAGGTCATGACGCTCGGTGAAGCGCAGGCCGTACAGGGCTCCTGCGGCATGGAAGACGCCGTCGACCAGGACCCGGTCGGCCTCCAGGTACGGACGGAGGGCACTGCTGTCGGCGGCGAACTGGGCGCCCCGCAGCACCTCCGTGGCGTACGCCCAGTCCCACGACTCGACGTCGAAGCCGACGGTGCGGGAACGAGCCTCGCGCTCGTCGCGTGCGTTCGCGACGGCGGCGGTGACGAGCGAGGACAGGAGGCCCGCCACGGCTTCCGGGGTACGGGCCGTCTCGTCCGCGGTGACGACCGACGCGTGGTCGCGGAAGCCGAGCAGCTCGGCCCGTTCGGCTCGGAGGCGGACGATGCGGAGCAGGACCGCCCGGTTGTCGAACGCGTTGCCGCGGCGGCCGCGGGCGAGCGACGCCTCCATGATCCGCTGGCGGAGGCCGCGGTCGGTGAGGGTCGCGAGCCACGGGTGCCCGGTGTACAGCGGCAGGGTGACGAGCCACCCCTCGAGACCACGGTCGGCGGCGGCTGCCGCGGCGGCGGACTTCGCACCGTCGTCGAGGCCGGCGAGTTCGGCTTCGTCGGTGACGTGCACCGCGGCGTCGTTGGTGTCCTCGAGCAGGTTGCGTTCGAACGTCGTCGTCAGCGAAGAAAGCTCTTGGTTGACCGCGGTCAGGCGCTCCTTGCCGGCGTCGTCGAGCCCTGCACCGGCCAGGGTCATCTCGGTCAGCGTGCGTTCGGCCAGACGGCGGTCCTCCTCGGAGCGACCGGGGGTGGCGTCGAGCGCGTCATGCACGGCGCGGACCCGGGCGAACAGTCGGCCGTCCAGGACGATCGCGTCGCGGTGTGCGGCGAGGAGCGGGGAGAGCTCGGCCTCGAGGTCACGGAGCTCGTCGGTGGAGTCGGCCGAGGTGACGGTGGAGAAGACCATCTCGACACGCTGCAGCAGCTGCCCGGCACGCTCGAGCGCGACGAGGGTGTTCTCGAACGTCGGTGGTTCGGGGTCGGTGGCGATCGCCTCGACCTCTGCGCGGTGTTCGGCCATGCCCGCGTCGAAGGCCGGCCGGTAGTGCTCGGTCCGGACGTCGTCGAACGGGGGGAGGGCGTAGGGGAGGGTGCTCGGTCCATCGAACGGAGTGGCCATCGCCCCAACCTAGCGACGTGCGCGCCACGCCGGGCGCGCGAGCCCCTCGGTCCTAGTGCGTCGCTGCGTCGATGAGCACCGCGGCTGCTCGGCGTGCGTGCACGGCCGCCTCGGTCGTCCCCGCGATCGCCGCGGTGGTCTGCGCTCCCTCGGCGAGCAGGGCCAGCTGCGACGCGAGTTCCTCCGCCCGGTCAGCGTCGGGGACGGCCCGCGCGGCGATCTCGGCGACGAACCGCTGGAACGAGTCCTTGTGGTCGCGGGCGATCTCGGCGATCGCGGGGGAGGTCGCGCCGAGCTCACCGAAGGCGTTGATGAAGCCGCAGCCGCGGAACGTCTCGTCCCCGAACCACGACTCGAGGAAGTCGTACACGGCCAGCAGTTGCGCGCGCGGACCGTCGGCGGCGTCGACCGCGGCCCGGATGCCCTGCTCCCAGAACTCGTGGCGGCCGGCGAGGACGGCGGCGATGAGCTGCTCCTTCCCGGGGAACGCGGCGTAGAGCTTCTTCAGCGAGACGCCGGCGGTCGAGCGGATCTCGTCCATGCCGACGGCCTGGATGCCGCGCGTGTAGAAGAGCGCGTCCGCCGTCTCGACGATCCGTGCTGCCGTCTCGGGTTCGACCGTGCTCGTCGCCATGTGCGTGCTCCGTCCACTCAGTGTCCACCGGCATCCGAGTTGCGCCGGGAACGATCGTTCTCTAGTGTAGGCGACACCACCGGAGAACGCCCGTTCTCCACGGGGCTCAGTGCACTTCACCAGGAGGAACACCATGGGATCCATCACCGTCGGGACCGAGAACAGCGTCGACATCGCCCTGCACTACGAGGACAAGGGCCAGGGGCAGCCGATCGTGCTGATCCACGGGTTCCCGCTGGACGGCAACTCGTGGGAGGGCCAGGTCCCGCCGCTGCTCGACGCCGGCTACCGGGTCATCACGTACGACCGTCGCGGGTTCGGGCAGTCCTCGCAGCCCTCGACCGGCTACGACTACGACACCTTCGCCGACGACCTGCACACCGTCCTCGAGACCCTCGACCTGCAGGACGTGATCCTGGTCGGCTTCTCGATGGGGACCGGCGAGATCGCCCGCTACATCGCCCGCCACGGTGAGGACCGGATCGCGAAGGTCGCGTTCCTCGCCTCGCTCGAGCCCTACCTGGCCATCACCGACGACAACCCCGACGGTGCCGCGCCGATGGCCTTCTTCGAGGGTGTCTCCGCGGACGTCGCGAAGGACCGCTACGCGTACTTCACGTCCTTCTACGAGGGCTTCTTCAACCTGTCGGAGAACCTCGGCACCCGCATCTCCGAGGAGCAGGTCCGCAACGCCTGGAACGTCGCCGCCGGCTCGGGTGCGATCGCTTCCGTCGCGGCCCCGCTGACCTGGCCGACGGACTTCCGGAAGGACATCCCGGAGGTCACCGTCCCGGCGCTCATCGTGCACGGCACCGCGGACAACGTCCTGCCGATCGACGCCACCGGCCGACGCTTCACCCAGGCGCTGCCCGCGGCCCGCTACGTCGAGATCGAGGGCGCGCCCCACGGCCTCCTCACCACGCACACCGCCGAGGTCAACGCGGTGCTGCTCTCCTGGCTCGCCGAGTCCTGATCCCTCGGCGATCCCGGTCGGGCGTCCGCGCCTGACCCGACACCGAGCCGGCCTGCACCACGGTGGTCCCGTGCTGCAGGCCGGCTCTCGTCCGCACGCGAGGTGTTCAGTCCTCGGTCCCCGCGTCGTCCGGGTCGGTCACCTGCGCGTGCCCGAGCGGGTCCAGGTGGATCGACGTCCCGTCGTCCAGCTCGACCATCGGCTTGCCCTCCAGGAACGTCAGCGTCCAGCGCCACGTCGAGGCGTCGACCGGTCCGGCGGCCAGTTCGTCCTCGACTCCGCGCACGGCGACGACCATCGTCTCGGGCAGTCGCGCGGGTGGTTCCGCGCCGACGTTCCATCTCGTACCCAACTGCATGCGAGCCTCCAGTCCGTGTCGGGGGAGGGCGCCGTAACGACGGACGCCCCGCCCGTGTCTCCACGGTAACGGGGCGTCCGGTGTCCGGTCCGGGTCGACTAGGCCGAAGGCTGCTCCGCCAGCTCGATCTCGACGACGGCGAACTCGTCGCCGTCGACGAACGACAGGTCCTGGATCCGGCCGACGGCCGCCAGGTCCACGGCCGCCCGCTCGACGAGTTCACGGACGGCGGTGGGCGCCTGCACGACGGCCCGGGTGACCGGCGTCTTCTGGGACGCCTTCGCCGCGGTCTTCGCACCACGGATGCCGATCAGTGCCTGACCGACGGCGGCCAGCAGCCCGGTCTCGGCCTGGTCGACCGGCAGGTCGGCACGGACCGGCCAGGAGGCCCGGTGC
Source organism: Curtobacterium sp. MCPF17_047 (assembly GCF_003234045.1). Classification (NCBI taxonomy): domain Bacteria; kingdom Bacillati; phylum Actinomycetota; class Actinomycetes; order Micrococcales; family Microbacteriaceae; genus Curtobacterium; species Curtobacterium sp. MCPF17_047. The sequence continues at coordinate 39,674 of NZ_QKSF01000013.1, forward strand.
ACGCTGGTGTCGTGGGTCCAGGCCCACACTTCCTCGGTCGCGTACGGCAGGAACGGCGCCAGCAGGCGGAGCAGCACGTCGATCGCGCCGCGGAGCGCGAGGACCGCGCTCGCCTGCGTCTCGTGGACCGAGTCGGGGGCGGTGCCGTAGGCACGCTCCTTGACGAGCTCGAGGTAGTCGTCGCAGAACGTCCAGAAGAACCGCTCGGTGATCTCGAGCGCCCGGGCGTGGTCGTAGGCATCGAACGCGGCCGTGGCCTGGTCGACGACGGTACCGAGCGCGGCGAGCATGTCGACGTCGAGTGCCTCGGTGACCCGGTGGGCGCCGGTGGGCAGTTCGAAGCCGTAGACGAACTTCGCCGCGTTGAGGACCTTGATCGCCAGTCGTCGACCGACCTTGATCTGCTTCGGGTTCTGCGGGTCGAACGCCGCGTCGGTGCCGAGCTTCGACGAGGCCGCCCAGTAGCGGACCGCGTCGGCGCCGTGTGCCTCGAGGACGGACAGCGGTGTGACGACGTTGCCCTTCGACTTCGACATCTTCTTGCGGTCGGGGTCGACGATGAAGCCGGAGATCGACGCGTTCTTCCACGGCACCACGTCTGCCTCGAGCTGGCTCCGGAGGACGGTCGTGAACAGCCAGGTCCGGATGATGTCCTGCGCCTGCGGGCGGACGTCGTACGGGTACACCAGGTCGTAGAGCGCCGGGTCGGTCTCCCACTTGCCGGCGAGCTGCGGGGTGAGGGACGAGGTCGCCCAGGTGTCCATCACGTCGAGTTCGCCCTGGAAGCCACCGGCGACACCGCGCTGCGACTCGTCGTACCCGGGGGCGGGGTCGGACGACGGGTCGACGGGCAGCTGCGCCTCGGTCGGGACGATCGGCTGGTCGAAGACCGGGTTGCCGTCGGCGTCGAGCGGGTACCAGACCGGGATCGGCACGCCGAAGAAGCGCTGGCGCGAGATCAGCCAGTCGCCGGACAGGCCGCCGACCCAGTTCTCGTACCGGACCTTCATGAAGTCGGGGTGGAACGCGATCTGGTCACCGCGCTCGAGCAGCGTCTTCTTGAGCTGCTCGTCGCGGGCGCCGTTCACGATGTACCACTGGCGCGTGGAGACGATCTCGAGCGGCTTGTCGCCCTTCTCGAAGAACTTCACCGGGTGGTTGATCGTCGTGATGTCACCGACCAGCTCGCCGGACTCAGTGAGGGCGTCCACGACGACCTTCTTGGCGGAGAACACGGTCTTGCCGGCCATCTCGGCGTAGAGCGCACGGCCCTCGGCGGACTCGATCCACTCCGGCTCGTCGGATCGGACACGACCGTCGAAGCCGATGACCGAGCGGTTCGGCAGCTGCAGTTCGCGCCACCAGACGACGTCGGTGGTGTCACCGAACGTGCAGATCATCGCGATGCCCGCGCCCTTGTCCTTCTGCGCGAGGTGGTGTGCGAGCACCGGGACCTCGACGTCGAACAGCGGGGAGCGGACCGTGGTGCCGAAGAGGTCCTGGAACCGCTCGTCGTCCGGGTGCGCGACGAGGGCGACGCACGCCGGCAGCAGTTCGGGGCGGGTGGTCTGGATGACGACGTCGCCGCTGCCGTCGCTCTTGTGGAAGGCCAGGCCGTGGTAGGCGCCCGGCATCTCCTTGTCCTCGAGTTCGGCCTGCGCGACCGCGGTCCGGAACGTGACGTCCCAGAGCGTCGGGGCGTCGGCCTGGTAGGCCTCGCCGCGCTCGAGGTTGCGGAGGAAGGCACGCTGCGCGCTGGCCCGGGAGGTCGCGTCGATCGTGCGGTAGGACTGCGTCCAGTCGACGGAGAGGCCGAGGGTCCGGAAGAGCTCCTCGAACTGCTGCTCGTCCTGCACGGTCAGCTCGTCGCACAGCTCGATGAAGTTGCGGCGCGAGATCGGCAGCTGGTCGGCGGCCTTGCTCGACTTGCCGTCACCGCCGGCGAACGGCGGGGCGAAGTCGGGGTCGTAGGGGAGCGACGGGTCGCAGCGGACGCCGTAGTAGTTCTGCACGCGACGCTCGGTGGGGAGACCGTTGTCGTCCCAGCCCATCGGGTAGAAGACGTGCTTGCCGCGCATCCGCTCGAACCGGGCCTTGAGGTCGGTGTGCGTGTACGAGAACACGTGACCGATGTGCAGCGAGCCGGAGGCGGTCGGCGGCGGGGTGTCGATCGAGTAGACGGCGGACCGGTCACCGGCGGCGTCGCGGTCGAACCGGTAGGTGCCGTCCTGCTCCCACTGCGGCCCCCAGACCTGCTCGAGTCCGTCCACCGATGGCTTGTCGGGCATGGGCTTGGTCATGGCTGCGCCTTCCGTTCGTATGTGCGGCACCGAGTCCGTGATGAGGTGCCTGAGTGTCCCCGCGTGGTGCGGGTGCGGTCCTCAGCGTACCGGTCGGCCGCGCCGGACAGCCCACCTGCTAGGCTTCCGGGGTTTGTCCGGCGAGCGCGGTCCGCAGGACGCCAGTGTCGCTGTCTCGCCGGAAGCCCGGCCGTCCCGCCGGGAGCCCGAAGGACGCCACAGCACACCGGAGGAACACCTTGCCAGCCAACGACACACCGAAGCAGCAGCACGCGGACCGCCCGCTGCGGACGAAGGGCGCCGTGCGGACGAAGGGGGCCGTGAAGCGTGCCCGACGGAAGCTGACCGAGGACGACGTCACCGTCGTCGAGGAGTCGATGCTCAAGCGTGCCGTCGCCGCCGCGGCCCTCGGCAACGCGATGGAGTGGTTCGACTTCGGCATCTTCGCCTACCTCACGGTCACGATCTCGCAGGTCTTCCTGCCGGAGGGTGACCCGGCGTCGAACGTCGTCGCGACCTTCGGCTTCTTCGCGGCCGCGTTCATCGTCCGACCGATCGGCGGCGCCGTCTTCGGTCCCATCGGCGACAGGATCGGCCGCCAGAAGGTCCTCGCGCTGACGATGATCCTGATGGCCGCCGGCACGCTGATGATCGGCCTGATCCCGTCGTACGACACGATCGGCGTCTGGGCCCCGATCCTGCTGCTCGTCGCCCGCTTCGTGCAGGGCTTCTCGACCGGTGGTGAGTACGGCGGCGCCGCGACGTTCATCGCCGAGTACTCGCCGGACAAGCGGCGCGGGTTCATGGGCTCGTGGCTCGAGTTCGGCACGCTCGCCGGGTACGTGCTGGGCGCCTCGATCGTCACCGGCCTGCAGTTCGGCCTGTCCGAGGACGCCCTGCTCAGCTGGGGCTGGCGCATCCCGTTCATCATCGCCGGGCCGCTCGGCCTGATCGGCCTGTACCTGCGGCTGAAGCTCGAGGAGACCCCGGCGTTCCAGAAGCAGCAGGAGCAGGCCGCCGAGCGCGAGTCGCAGAAGACGCCGTTCCTCAAGCTCTTCGCCGAGAACTGGCGTGCGCTCATCATCTGCATCGGGCTGGTCCTGGTCTTCAACGTGACCGACTACATGCTGCTGTCGTACATGCCGACCTACCTGGAGCAGAACCTCGGCCAGAACGCCACGTTCGGGCTCATCCTGATCGTCGTCGTGATGCTGCTCATGATGGTCGTGATCACGTTCGGCGGTCGGCTGTCGGACCGCTTCGGTCGTCGTCCGGTGCTCGCCGCCGGTTGCATCGGCTTCTTCCTCCTGTCCTGGCCGGCGCTGGGACTCGTCCAGACCGGCACCGGCGTCGGGGTCTTCTCCGGCCTGCTCATCCTGGGCGTGGTCCTGGTGACCTTCACGTCGACGATGCCGTCCACCCTGCCGGCGCTGTTCCCGACGATCATCCGCTACGGCGCCCTGGCCATCGCGTTCAACGTGTCGGTGTCGCTGTTCGGTGGGACCACCCCGCTCGCCACCGCCGCACTCATCAACTGGGCGAAGGACGGCGGCTACGGCTGGGCCGAGGACATCCCCGCCTTCTACCTCATGCTGGCGGCCGTCATCGGGCTCGTCGCGGTGTACTTCACCAAGGAGACCGCCGCCACGCCGCTCATGGGCTCCGGCCCCACGGTCGGGTCCGAGGACGAGGTCGCCGGCGTCATCGACGACTACAACGACCCGACCTCGGAGCTCGCACGGTCCGACTGGGCGAAGGAGTTCTCGACGAGCCAGATCCCGGTCGTGACCGGGGACGGTCCGGTCGGCGACGGCGCGCAGGACAGGGCACCCGCGGGATCCTGACCCGCACCACCCGGCCTGGAGGCCCGACCCGCGTCACGTGGGTCGGGCCTCCGTCGCGTGGGTGGTCGGGTCCGGCACGCCGACGGCGTGACCGTCAGGCGGACGGGCCGGCTGCCAGCCGCCCGGCGGCACGGACGAGCCGCTGTGTGACGGGGTGTTCCGGACGGCCGAACACGGCCTCGGCCGGGCCGTGCTCGACGACGGTGCCCTCGTGGACGACGAGCACCTCGTCCGCGAGCCGCCGGACGGCTCGCAGGTCGTGCGACACGAAGACCATCGCGACGCCGGTGTCGTCGCGGAGCCGTTCGAGCAGGCCCAGCACGGCGTCCTGCACGGTGGCGTCGAGCGCGGTCACCGGCTCGTCGAGCACCAGGACCTCCGGCTCGGTGGCCAGCGCGCGGGCGATCGCGAGCCGCTGCCGCTGACCGCCGGACAGGGTGCGGGGCGACCGGGTCCGGAGGCTCGTGTCGAGGTCGACCTGTCGCAGTGCGGCCTCGACACGGTCGCCCAGGGCACCGGTCGCACGCCGGGCACGGCCTCCGCTCAGGGCGTCGGCGAGCACGCGGTCGACGTCCCACCGCTCGTCGAACGTGGCGCCCGGGTCCTGGACGACCGCGGCGATCCGGTGTCGCCGAGCACGACGCTCGCGCTCGGGGAGCGGTGCCCACGCCTCGCCGTCGAGCGTGACCGTCCCGGCGTCCGGCGTCTCGAGCCCGAGGAGCATCCGCGCCACCGTCGTCTTCCCGGAGCCCGACGCCCCGACCACGCCGAGCACCCGGCCCGGCGCGACCCGCAGCGCGACGTCGGTGACGGCGGCCACTCCCGGGTAGGAACGCACGAGGCCCTCCGCGGCGAGCACCGGCTGCTCGACCGCCAGCACCGGCTGCTCCGATGCGGACGGGACGTCCCCGGCACGGACCGTCGCTGTCGACCGCGCCGCGCGCACCAGGGCCTGCGTGGCGGGGTGGGTCGGGGCCTCCAGGACGGTGGCGGTCGGACCCTCCTCGACGATCCGGCCGGCGTCCATCACCGCGACGCGGTCCGCCCAGCCCGCGACGAGTCCGAGGTCGTGCGTCACGACGAGCAGCCCGGTGCCCCGCTGTTGCGCGGCCCGCAGCTGCTCCATCACGCGGAGGGCGATCCCGGCGTCGAGGGCCGTGGTCGGTTCGTCCGCGACGAGGAGCCCGGGCCGGCCGATCGTCGCGGCGGCGATGAGGGCACGCTGTCGCATGCCGCCGGACAGCGTGCCAGCGGTCCGGCCGTCGGTGGCGAGCGCGGGGTCGAGCCCGACGGCCTCCAGTTCGGCGCGGACCGCCTCCACGCGGTCGCGGGCCGACAGGTCGGTGTGCAGGCGGAGGGCGTCCGCGACCTCGCGCCCGACGGGACGGAGCGGGTCCAGAGCGCCCAGGGCCTCCTGGCCGACGTAGCCGACGTGCCGACCGCGGACCGCGCGCCACCGGCGTTCCGACAGGCCACGGACGTCGTGGTCGGCGACGGCGAGCCGGTCGGCCGTCACCACCGCACCGGTGGCGGAGAGGCCGAGTGCCGCCCGGACCGTGACGGACTTGCCGGACCCGGACGCGCCCACGAGTGCGACGCACTCGCCCGGGGCGACTCGGAGCGTGACGTCGGAGACGAGGGCGAGGCCGTCGATCGTGACGGAGAGACCGGCGACCTCGAGGGTGAGGTCGTCGCCGCGCTCGCTCACCGCGCCGCTCACCGCGCCGCTCCCGCGCGGCGGAGCGCCCGGCCGAGCACCGTCACCGCGGTCGCGAGCACCACGATCGCCAGCCCCGGGAAGGTGCTCATCCAGGGTGCGGTCTGCAGGTAGGTGCGGCCGTCGGCGAGCATCGCACCCCACTCGGGCGCCGGCGGCGGTGTCCCGACGCCGAGGTAGCTGAGCGCCGACGCCCACACCACGGCCTGGCCGATGCCGAGCGTGCCGACCGCGACGACCGGCCAGAGCGCCGCCGGCAACACGTGGCGGAGCACGATGGCGGCGGGGGAGCGGCCGAGCAGCACCGCGGTCTCGACGACCTGGGACGACCGTGCGGTGCGGACCAGGCCGCGGACGATCCGGGCGTACCCGGGGGCGGTCGCGAACCCGACCGCGAGCATCGCCGGCACCGGTCCGGGGCCGGTCACCGCGATGACGACGAGTGCGACGAGGAGCAGCGGCAGGGCGAAGGCGACCTCGGTGACCCGCCCCACGACGGCGTCGACGACCCGGCCGCCGAGCCCGGCGAGGACGCCGAGGACCACGCCGGTGCCACCGCCGACGAGCGTGGCGACCACGCCGACCAGCAGTGACGCGCGCGTCCCCGCGACCACCCGTGCCAGGACGTCACGTCCGGACTCGTCGGTGCCGAAGGGGTGGCCGGCACCGGGCGGCAGGAGCGCCTCGGTCGGGTGCACCGCGAGTGGGTGCGACCCGCCGAGCAGCGCCGGCCAGAGCGCCGCCACGACGGCGACCGCCACCACCACTGCTGCGACGGTCCCTGCCGGGCCGAGCGTCCCCCCACGGAATCGCTCGGACCGGCGTCCGGCGCGGGCGGCGCCGGGGTCCTGGGACGGCGTGCTGCCGGGCACGCCGTCGATGCTGCTGCGTCCGGACGGGAGGCCCGGGTCGACGATGCCGCTCACCGCGCCTCCGCCTCGTCCGACGTCGTGCCCCGCGGGTCGACCGCCCGCTCGACGAGGTCCGCCGCGGCGAGCACCACGACGTACGCCGCCGCCGACACCAGGGCGATCCCGGCGACGAGGGGCATGTCCCGCTGCGTCACGGCGGTCACCAGCGCCCGCCCGATGCCGGGCAGCGCGAACACCGATTCGACGACCACGGCCCCGGACACCAGCGACCCGAAGGCCCAGGCGGACAGGGCGATGCCGGGCAGCGCCGCGTGCCGGAGCAGGTGTCGCCCGAACAGCCCCGCGCGGGACTCGCCCCGGCCCAGTGCCGCGAGGGCGAACGCCGAGCGCTGCGCGTCCACGACGCCGTCGCGGATCGTCTCGGCCAGGTAGCCGGCGACCGGCACCGCGACGACCAACACGGGCAACACCCACCCGCGGACGGTCCCGTCGCTCACCGCGGGCACCCAACCCAGGCTGCCGGCGAAGACGACGATGAGCACGCTGCCGAGCCAGAAGTGCGGCATCACGCTCGCGGTCACCGACAGCCCGGTGGTCAGCAGCGCCGCCGTGCGCCCGCGCTGCGTCGACCACCACGCGGCGACGACCGCGAGCAGCCAGGCGACGACGAGCCCCGCCACCGCGAGCGTCAGCGTGACCGGGAGCTCCTGCGTCAGCAGCGTCGACACCGGCGTGCGGAACGCGTACGAGTCGCCGAGCTGCCCGGTCGCCAGGCGTCCGAGGAACACCGCGTACTGCACCAGCACCGGGCGGTCGAGGCCGTACTCGGAGCGGACCTGCGCCACCGCCTCGGCCGAGGCCTGCGAGCCCGGACCGCCGAGGATCGCGAGTGCCGGGTCACCGGGGATCAGGCGGATCGCGACGAACACGATCGTCGCGACCGCCCACAGGACGCCGACCCCGCCGAGCAGCCGGCGCACCGCCCAGCGCGCCCACCCGACGGCGGGCGAGTGGCGTGCCGGACGGGTGCCGGGCCTCCTGGTCGTCCCCACCGGTGCGTCAGCGGGCGAGCCACGCCGTCCCGAACCACGGCGTGGAGACCGACGTGGTCGAGATGCCGTGCACGGCCGAGCGGTACAGGAAGTGGTTCTGCTGGTCGTAGAGCGGCAGGACGGTCCGGCTCTCGAGGATCGTCTCCTGCGCCTGCTCGACCAGGTCGGCACGCTCCGACGAGTCGGCGGTCTGCGCCGCCTGCTCGAGCAGCCGGTCGAGGGCCGGGTCGTCGAGCTGCGCGAGGTTCGCGAAGTACCCGGACGGTGCCGGAGTGATCGACGCGGAGTCGTAGAGGATGCGCAGGACGTCCGGGCCGACCTTCGTGTACGGAGCACTGACGACGTCGTACTGGTTCGCCGCCAACGCCGCGTACCAGCTGGACAGGTCGAGTTCCTCGAGCTCGACGGTGATGCCGACCTCCGCCTCGGACGCCTGGATCTGCTGGAACAGGCTGCGCTCGGCGGGCACCGACTGGTTCGTGGAGACCGGGAACGTGACGGTGAGGGGCTTGCCGTCCTTCTCGCGGACGCCGTCGCTGTTCGTCTTCCAGCCGGCGGCATCGAGCAGGCGCTTCGCTTCGGACGGGTCGTACGCGAAGAGCGACTCGTCGGAGTACGAGGTCGGCTCCACGCTGGACAGGACCGAGTACGAGCGCTTCGCGGTCCCGAGGAACAGGGACTTCAGGCCGGGGTCGATCTCGGCAGCTGCGATGAACGCCTTGCGGACGGACTCGTCCTGGAAGACGCCGTGGCCGGAGTTCAGCTCGAGCCGGTTCGACGCGCCGGGACGCGGGGCGTCGAGGTCTCGGATCGCAGCCTTCGACGACGCGGCCCGCAGCTGGTCGGGCTGGGCGTTGTCGATGACGTCGACCTGGCCGGACTGCAGCGCTGCGTAGCGGGACGTCGAGTCCGGCAGGAACCGCCAGGTCAGACCGTCGAGCCGGGGCTTCGTGGTCGAGCCGCCGAGCGGCGTGTAGTCGGCGTTCTCCGTCAGGGTGACGCGGTCGCCGTGCTTCCAGTCGGTGACCTCGAACGGGCCGGTACCGACGGGGGACTCGCAGTTCGTGGCCTGCTTCCGCTGCAGGGCCTTCGGCGACTCCATGCCGACCCAGGGCTGCGAGAACGACTCCAGCAGCGCGGCGTCCGGCCGGCTGAGCGAGAGGGTGACCGTCCGGTCGTCGGTGGCCGTGGCCTTCTCGATCGACTGCAGGGCGAGGTACCCGGTGCTGGATGCTGTGGCCGGGTCCTGCACGTGCTCGATGTTCGCCACGACGGCGGCGGCGTCGAACGGGGTGCCGTCGGTGAACGTCACGTCATCCCGCAGGATGAAGGTGAGGGTCTTGCCGTCATCGCTCGTCGACCACTTCGTGGCCAGCTCGGGCGTCGGCCGCCCGTCGTCGAGACCGACGAGTTCCTCGATGTACTGCGTCGCCAGGAGCGCCTGCGGGTAGTTGCCGCCGACGTGCGGGTCGAGGCAGGTCGGTTCCGCGTCGCCCGAGGCGTACGTCAGCGTGCCGCCACGGACCGGGGTGCTGCTGTCGCTGGGGCTGCCGCCGCCGGAGCAGGCGGCGACGGCCAGGAGGACCGTGGCCGCGCTGGCGACGCCGGTCACGATGCGCCGCAGCGCCGGGCTTTTCTGTACTGGGTCCAAGATCATGGCGCGACGAGTCTAGCGGTTTACTGGAGGGCATGGACCAGCCAACCCGCCGAGGCGGTCGACCGCGACGATCGAGCGCCGAGGTGCTCGCCGACGCCGCTGCCGAGCTCTTCCTCGAGCAGGGGTACGCGAAGACCACCGTGGACCACATCGCCGCCCGCGCCGGTGTCAGTCGCGCGACCTTCTTCAACTACTTCGCCGCGAAGTCCGACGTGATGTGGCTCGACCTCGACGCCGCGGTGGCCGAGTTCCCGCAGCACCTGGCGACCTCCGCCGAGACGAGCGCCGTCCGCGCCGTGGAGGACGCCCTGCTCGCCACCGCCCGCGCCCACGATCCGGACCGCGTGCCCTGGGCGATCAGTCAGGCCGAGGTGATGGACGTCGGTGCCGAACTCGTCGCGAGCGGTGCCACCCGGGTCACGGGGCAGCACCAGGCGATCGCGTCGTTCGTCGCCGGGCGGACCGGAGAGCACCCGGCGTCGCTCTGGCCGCAGACCGTGGCAGGGGCGATGCTCGGGGCGGCTGCCGCGGCCTTCGGGGTCTGGGTGACCGACGGGGTCGCGCGACGTCCACTCGTCGAGTACGTCGCCGCCGCGCTGACGCCGGTGGTGGCGGGGCTCGACGCGCGCTGACCCGGTGTCGCTCCGCTGGTAGGTTCTGGGTGCGCCGTCCGAGGGGGACGGCCGATGACTCCAGGGGGATCCGTGTCCGAGACACCCGAACAGCAGCCGTCCTCGTCCGGAACGGGTGGTCCGGACCCGGAGCGCCACGAGCCGGACGCCGCGCAGGCGCCGCAGTACCCGGCGCAGGCGCCGCAGGACGGCGGTCAGCAGACGCCGCAGTACCCCGCGCAGGCTCCTCAGTACCCGGCGGGCCAGCAGCAGCCCCAGCAGTTCGGCGGTCAGCCCCCGCAGTTCGGCAGCCAGCCGCCGCAGTACCCCGGCGCCCCGCAGGGCCAGCAGCCCTGGCAGGGTGCCGGCGCCCCGACGGTCCAGCCCGGGGGAGCCGCTGCGTACGGCGGCCGCCCGCAGCAGCCCCGGGGCCGTCGGGTCCTGGTGGCCGTGGTCGGCATCGTGGCGTTCCTCGTCGCCGGTGCCCTGGTCCGTTGGGGCCTGTCGTCGTTCGGCGGCCCGTCGAAGCAGGAGCTCGTCGACCAGGGCGTCGCGAAGATCACCGAGCAGACGACCTTCCCGAAGCAGGTCGACGAGATCACGACCTGGACCGGGGTGGACGCCGAGGACGAGGCGATCCACTACCGCTACAGCGTCGCCGCCGACCCGACCGCGATCTCCGAGCGGGCGATCCGCAGCTCCGTGCTGTCGAACCTCTGCTCGACGACGGCGACGCGGGACATCCTCGAGGAGGACATCGCGATGCGGTACTCGTACGTCTTCCCGGGCTCGACCAAGACCGTCGACCTCGAGTTCACCGACGCCGACTGCTGACGCCCCGGCCGCTCGAGTCGCCGCGGTCGTCCGGGGCGCTCAGGCGCGGAGCGTCCCGGCGCCTCCGGCGGCGACGTCCTCGACGGTCCCGTCCTTGACGACCTCGGGGATCTCGTTGCCCGTCGGCTTCAGGACCGCGGCACCCGGCACGGACAACGTGAGCACTGCCTCCTCGACGTACTGGCTGTCCTCGAGCGACTGTTCGATCTTCCGGAGACGGCCGGCGACGTGCTCCTCGGTGTCGTTCCCGACCAGGTCGACCGCGGCGACCATGTACACGCGCGACGGGCCGACGAACTCCAGGTGCAGGTAGCTGACGCTCTCGACCTGCTCGCGGGCGAGCAGTTCGACGAGCACGGCGTTCTCGAGCTCGGGGGAGGTGCTCTCCCCGAGCAGGAACCGGCGGTTGCGGTCGATGAGGACGACGGCGACGACCCCGAGCAGCAGGCCGACGGCGATCGACCCGATGGCGTCGAACACGGCGAGCCCGGTGACCTGGTGCAGGAAGACACCGAGGAACGCGATGACCAGGCCGACGAGCGCGGCGGCGTCCTCGGCGAAGACGGCCCGGAGCGTCGGGTTCGACGACTGCAGCACGTGCCGGAGGACCGGGACGCGGCGCTTCGTCGCGGCACCGTGGGCCTGGCGGAACGCCTGCAGGAAGCTCGTCCCCTCGAGGAGGAACGACACCCCCAGGACGATGTAGTTGAGGACGACGTCCTCCGCCGGCCCGGTGTCCCCGAGCTCGGTGATGCCGTGGTAGATCGAGACGATCGCGCCCGCGGTGAACAGGCCGAACGCGGCGAACATCGACCAGATGTAGGTCTCCCGGCCGTAGCCGAGGGGGTGGCGCGCATCGCGCTTCCGGGCGCCACGTCGTTCGGCGATGAGCAGGAAGATCTCGTTCCCGGTGTCCGCCCACGAGTGCGCGGCCTCGGCGACCATCGACGCGGAGCCCGTCAGCATCGCGGCGACGGACTTGGCGATGGCGACGAGCAGGTTCGCGCCGAACGCGATGAGGACGGTGAGCAGGGACTCCGGCTTCGCTTTCGCGCTGCCGGCCGAGGCGTCCGGAACGGTCTCGGGGGTCTCGGATGACGACGACGAGGGCATCGCTCCAGCATGCTCCCGTCCGGTAGACTCGCGCGCACAGGCATCGATCCGGCCATCACCGGGGAGTCATCCGGAAGAACGCGGCACCCGTCGGGGGTCGTCAGTAGAACCGGACGGGTTCGGGACCGTCATCATCCCCGACGCAGAGTGGTCACGAACAGGCGGTCGCGCCGGTCCGAGGCAAGCGAGGTGGTACCGCGGAGCGCAGGCTCCGTCCTCGTGGTCCAGTTCCACCGACCTCCAGGAGCCATCCGGTGCGTTACCCCCTGAACCGCGAGTCCCCGAACGGCGACGTGTCCACGAGCGGTGCGGGCGTGAACCCGTCCCCGTCCTTCCCCGCGGTCGAGCGGGGGATCCTCGCCTTCTGGAAGGGCGACGACACGTTCCGCGCGTCCATCGCCGAGCGCGAGGGCTGTGACGAGTGGACCTTCTACGACGGCCCGCCGTTCGCGAACGGCCTGCCGCACTACGGGCACCTGCTGACCGGCTACGCCAAGGACGTCTTCCCGCGCTACCAGACCATGCGCGGCAAGCAGGTGCACCGTCGCTTCGGCTGGGACACCCACGGGCTGCCCGCCGAGCTCGAGGCGATGCGCCAGCTCGGCATCACCGAGAAGCACGAGATCGACGCCATGGGCATCGACGTCTTCAACGCGGCCGCTCGCCGGTCGGTGCTGCAGTACACCGACGAGTGGCAGCAGTACGTCACCCGGCAGGCGCGCTGGGTCGACTTCGAGGACGACTACAAGACGCTCGACGTCACCTACATGGAGAGCGTCCTGTGGGCGTGGAAGACCCTGTGGGACAAGGGCCTGGCGTACGAGGGCTTCCGGGTCCTGCCGTACTGCTGGAACGACCAGACGCCGCTGTCGAACCACGAGCTGCGCATGGACGACGACGTCTACAAGATGCGCCAGGACCAGTCGGTGACGGTCTCGTTCCCGCTCACCGGTGCACGTGCACAGGAGCTCGGACTCGACGGCGTCCGTGCCCTCGCCTGGACCACGACCCCGTGGACGCTGCCGACGAACGCCGCGCTCGCGGTCGGTCCGGCGATCGCGTACGCGGTCCTGCCGGCCGGGCCGGGAGGCGCGGCTGACGGGTCCGACGCCGGTTCCGTCTCCTACCTGCTCGCGGCCGACACGGTCGCCGCGCACGCCAAGGACCTCGGGTACGCCTCGGCGGAGGAGGCCGTGGGCGCCGTCACGCGGACGATCGAGGGCCGGGAGCTCGACGGCGTCGCCTACGAGCGCCTGTTCGACTTCCTCGCGGAGACCGAGGGCATGGAGAACGCCTGGAAGGTCCTGGTCGCCGAGTACGTCGAGACCGGCGAGGGCACCGGCATCGTGCACCAGGCCCCGGCCTACGGTGCGGACGACCAGGAGGTCTGTGCGGCCGCCGGCATCCCCGTGGTGCTCTCGCTCGACGAGGGCGGTGTCTTCACGTCGCAGTTCCCGCTCGTCGCCGGACAGCTCTGGATGGACGCCAACAAGCCGCTGACCAAGGCCGTCCGCGACGCCGGCCGACTGCTCCGCCAGGCGTCCTACGAGCACAGCTACCCGCACTGCTGGCGCTGCCGCAAGCCCCTGATCTACAAGGCCGTCTCGTCGTGGTTCGTCCGGGTGACCGACCTCCGCGACCGCATGGGCGAGCTCAACCAGGACATCAACTGGGTGCCGGACAACGTCAAGGACGGGCAGTTCGGCAAGTGGGTCGGCAACGCCATCGACTGGTCGGTGTCCCGCAACCGCTACTTCGGCACGCCGATCCCGGTGTGGCAGTCCGACGACCCCGAGTACCCGCGCACCGACGTGTACGGCTCGCTCGCGGACATCGAGCGCGACTTCGGGCGGCTGCCGCTGAACGCCGAGGGACAGGTGGACCTGCACCGTCCGTTCATCGACGACCTGACCCGTCCGAACCCGGACGACCCGACGGGTGCGTCCACCATGCGACGGATCACCGACGTGTTCGACGTCTGGTTCGACTCCGGGTCGATGCCCTACGCACAGGTGCACTACCCGTTCGAGAACGCCGAGTGGTTCGACGCACACAACCCGGCGGACTTCATCGTCGAGTACATCGGGCAGACCCGCGGCTGGTTCTACGTCATGCACGTGCTCTCCACCGCGCTGTTCGACCGGCCGGCGTACACGAACGTCATCAGCCACGGCATCGTCCTGGGCTCCGACGGCCAGAAGATGTCGAAGAGCCTGCGGAACTACCCGGACGTGTCCGAGGTCTTCGACCGCGACGGCGCCGACGCGATGCGCTGGTTCCTGATGTCCTCGTCGGTGATCCGCGGTGGCAACCTCGTGGTCACCGAAGAGGGCATCCGCCAGGGTGTCCGCGAGTTCCTGCTGCCGCTGTGGTCGACGTACTACTTCTTCACCCTGTACGCGAACGCGTCGGGGGAGTCGGGCTACCAGGCCGCCCGCAGTACCGCGAGCACCGACGTGCTCGACCGGTACCTCCTCGCGAAGACCCGCGTGCTCGTGGCCGACGTGACGACGCACCTCGACGCGCTCGACACCCCGCTCGCCGCGCAGGCGATCCGCGACTTCGCCGACGTGCTAACCAACTGGTACGTCCGCCGGTCGCGGGACAAGTTCTGGGCCGGTGCGGAGACCTCCGCGGAGGCCCGTGCCGCGTTCGACACGCTGTTCACGGTCCTCGAGACCCTCGCCCGGGTGGCGGCGCCGCTGGCACCGCTCGTGACCGAGGAGGTCTGGAAGGGCCTGACCGGTGACCGCAGCGTCCACCTGACCGACTGGCCGGACGCGTCCGAGTTCCCCGCGGACGACGCCCTCGTCGACGCGATGGACCGCGTGCGGGACGTCGCCTCGAAGGGGCTCGCGCTCCGCAAGTCGACCGGCAAGCGCGTCCGGCTGCCGCTCGCGACGCTGACGCTCGTCGTGCCGGACCCCGCAGCGGTCGAGCCGTTCGCGGACATCCTGCGCGACGAGCTCAACGTCAAGCGCGTCGTGCTCGAGGCGCAGGCCGAGGAGTCCCTGGCGCAGTACGGCATCGAGCGGAAGCTCACCGTGAACGCCCGCGCTGCCGGCCCCCGCATCGGCAAGGCCGTGCAGCAGGTCATCCCGGCCGCGAAGAAGGGCGACTGGACCGCGACCGAGACCGGCGTCACCGTCGGTGGCGTCGACCTGGTCGAGGGTGAGTTCACGCTCGACCTCACGGTGGCCGACACGTCGAAGGCAGTGGCGTTCCTGGACGGCGGCGGGTTCGTCGTCCTCGACACCGTCACCACGCCGGAGCTCGAGGCCGAGGGCATCGCCCGCGACGTCGTCCGTGCCGTGCAGCAGGCCCGTCGCGACGCCGGTCTCGACGTCGGCGACCGCATCGACCTGACGCTCCGTGCAGACGAGACGGCCGCTGCCGCGATCGGCGTGCACGAGACGCTCATCGCGAACGAGACCCTCGCCAGCGGAGTACAGGTCGTGCCGACGGTGTTCGGTCAGGACGAGGACACCGTCGCGGTCGGCGACGGAGCGAAGGTGACCGTGGAGGTCCAGCGCGCATGAGCGACAGCAACGAGTACGACGCCCCGGCGGACGACGCGGACGGGATCGAGGCCGAGCCCGTCGAGATCCCCGTCGGTCCGGCGGGCGACACTGCTCCCGGCGAGGAACTGCCGTACGGCGGGGACGACGACGAGGTCCGGCGGGTCGAGGCGGCGCTCATGGCCCGGATCGGTGAACAGTCGCCCGAGCACCGCCTGACCGCGACCCGACGTGCCGTCGAGCTCCTCGGTGACCCGCACCTGGCGTACCCGGTCATCCACATCACGGGGACGAACGGCAAGACGTCGACCGCCCGGATGACCGAGAGCATCGTCCGTGCCCACGGTCTGCGCACCGGGCTCATGACCAGCCCGCACCTGGTGTCGATCCGGGAGCGCATCGTCATCGACGGCGAGCCGATCGAGCCGAGCCGGTTCGTCGAGAACTGGGACGACATCACCCCGATCCTCGAGATGACCGATGCCGAGCTCACCGCCAAGGGCGAACTGCCGCTGACGTTCTTCGAGGCGCTGACCGTCCTGGCGCTGGCGTGCTTCGCCGAGGCGCCCGTCGACGTCGCCGTGATCGAGGTCGGCATGGGCGGCGAGTGGGACTCCACCAACGTGGTGCAGAGCCAGGTGCAGGTCTTCACCCCGATCGCCATCGACCACGCGAAGCAGCTCGGCAACACGGTCGCCGAGATCGCGCGCACGAAGTCCGGGATCATCAAGCCGTCCTCGTCCGTGGTCACGTCGGCCCAGGTGCCCGAGGCGCTCGCCGAACTCGAGCGGGCCGCCGAACTCACCGAGTCGACGCTGGCGGTCGAGGGAACCCGCTTCCGGGTGACCAGCAACACCCCGGCGGTCGGCGGGCAGCTGATCAGCGTGCAGGGCATCGCCGGGACCTACGACGACCTGTTCGTGCCGCTGTTCGGCGCCCACCAGGCGCACAACGCGGCGGTCGCGGTCGCCGCGGTCGAGTCGTTCCTCGGCCGGGGCAGCCAGGCACTCGACGAGGACGTCCTCAGCGAGGGGTTGGCCAACGCGACGAGCCCCGGCCGGCTGCAGCCGATCGCGACCGGTCCGACCGTCGTCGTCGACGCAGGGCACAACCCGCACGGCGCGAAGGCACTCGCCGACGCGCTGCCCGTGGCGTTCCCGTCCGGACACGTCGTCGGCGTCGTCGGGATCCTCCGCGACAAGGACGCCCGCGGGTTCGTCCGTGCCCTCAAGGACACCGTCGCGACCTTCGTCGTGACACAGCCGCCGGGGGAGCGGGCACTCGACGCCGACGAGTTCGCCCGGCTCGTCGTCGACGAGGTCGGCAACGACCGGGTCGTCGTCGAACCGTCGCTCGCCGGCGCCCTGCAGGAGGCCCGTGACCTGGCCGACGACGCCGACGCCGAGGACGCGATGGTCCTGGTCGCCGGCTCGATCGTGATGGTGGGTGCCGTCATGGAGATGGTCCACCGCGAAGGCGGGACGAAGTGACGGACGCACCACGGGCCTCCCGTCCGCCCCGCACGCCCCGGATGCGACGTCCGCGTCGGGACCGCGGGGCCCGCGAGAGCCTGCTGTCGATCACCCTCGTGCTCGAGGCGATCATGTTCTTCTTCCCGATGCTCGTCGTCTACGGCAAGCACACCCTGCCGGCCGGACTGGCCTTCGGCGGTGGCATCGCCGCGATCGTCGTCCTGGCCCTGGCGTCCCGACTGACCGGCTCCCGTGCCGGTGTATGGTTCGGGTGGCTGCTGCAGGCGGCCATCCTCGCCACCGGGTTCATCGAGCCCTTCATGGTCGTGGTGGGCGTGGTGTTCCTGGCGCTGTGGGTCTTCTGCTTCGTCAAGGGCGGTCAGCTCGACCGTCAGAACGCCGCCCGCCGAGCCGCACTCGGCGAGGACTGACCCACCACCACCTCGAACCGCAGGGAGTCCCGCTGTGTCCGAACTCGAAGAGACCCTCGTCCTCGTCAAGCCCGACGGCGTCGCCCGCCAGCTCACCGGTGAGATCCTCCGCCGCATCGAGGCGAAGGGCTACGAGATCGTCGACCTGAAGATGCTGACCGCGCCGCGCGACCTGCTCGACAGCCACTACGAAGAGCACCAGGGCAAGCCGTTCTTCGAGCCGCTCGTCGAGTTCATGCAGTCCGGACCGCTCGTCGCCGTGCGCGTCGCGGGCAACGGCGTCATCGCCGGGTTCCGCTCGCTCGCCGGGACCACCGACCCGACCTCGGCCGCACCCGGCACCATCCGTGGTGACCTGGGCCGCGACTGGGGCCTCAAGGTCCAGCAGAACCTGGTGCACGGCTCGGACTCGGCGGAGTCCGCTGCACGCGAGCTCGGACTCTGGTTCGCCTGATCCGGTACGACGAAGGCCCCCGCACTCTCGAGTGCGGGGGCCTTCGTCGTCGTGCCGGCGACTACTCGCCGGAGCCGCCGTTCTGCTCCACGAAGGAGGCGAAGGCCTGGGCGTCGGACCAGGCGTTGGTGCCGGTGCCGTTGTACTGCTTGCCGTTCACGAGGACGGTGGGCGTGCCGGTCAGCTTCGGCAGGTCGGAGTTCGGCAGGGGCTCGGTGAGCGCACGGTTCGTGGCGTCGGCGACCCACCCGGCGAACCGCTGGTCGGTGATGCAGGACTGCACCTCCGCGTTCGTCGCGCCGGCCTTCTCCGCGATGTCGGCGAGCTTGTCGTTCGTCAGACCGCGGGTGTTCTCCGACGGCTGGTTCTCGTAGAAGGCGCTGTTGACGTCGAGGAACGCGTCGGGATCGTAGTTCGCGACACAGGCGGCCGCGGCGGCCGAGCGGGTCGAGTACTTCGAGCCGAGCGAGGCGCGGTCGAGCAGGTTGAACGGGCGCACCTCGAGCGTGGCGGTGCCGTCCTGCACCCACTGCTTGATCTGGGACATGTTGCCCGTCTCGAACTGGTTGCAGATCGGGCACATGTAGTCCTCGTACACGGTGATGTTCGCGACCGAGTCGTCCTGCTTCGTGGCCGTCGGCTTCCCGCCCTCGGGGATGCCCTTCGTCTCGACCGGGACGATCTTGCCGTCCTGCCCCGTGAGCACGATGCCGTCGCTCGCCATGTTCTTCGGTCCGGGCCCGACGGGCTGGATCGAGTTCGCGACCACGAGCACGACGATCGCGACGACCGCGAGCGACGCCACGATGATGCCGCTGATCAGGAACGTCTTGTTCCGACGTCGGCGGGCCTGCTCCTTCTGGCGGGCCTCGCGGGCACGCTCGCGCGCGGCGTTGCGGCGCGCCTTCTTGCTCTCGTTGTCGCTCATCGGGATCGAGCGTAACGGCTCCGACCGCCGGGACCGGGCCCCGGTGCTGGGAAGACCCCAGGAATCAGGTGACACGTCACCACTGGAGCTGGGTTGCGGGGGTCACAGGGTCGTGAGGACCGTCGGGAACTCCACCAGGATCACCACGGCGATGAACAGGTAGTTCGCGAGCGGGAACGCCCAGCAGAACGGCAGGAGTGCTCGGCCGATCCGCCGTCCACCGGTGCCGAACGGCAGGTTCCCCTTCGCCAGGTTCCAGATCGTGAAGAGCCAGAACATCGGGATCACCATCGCCCAGACGAGCATGCACCAGGGGCAGAGGTAGCCGATGAACCAGACGGTCTGCGTGAACAGCCAGGTGACGAAGACCCAGGCCAGGAACAGCCCCGAGTTGAACAGCGTCCAGAACCACTTCGTGCCGCGGAAGCCCGCGAGCAGCACGACCCCGACGGCGATCGGCGCGACGAACCCCATCAGTCCGAGCAGCGGGTTCGGGAAGCCGAACAGGTGCCCCTGCGCACTCGCCATCACGTTCGAGCAGTTCACGAACGGACTGACGTCGCAGGTGAGGACCGCCTTCGGGTTCTCGTACTTCTCGAACTCGTCGAGCACGAGTCGGAACGCCGCGTACAGCCCGACCAGTCCGGTCACGAGCAGCAGGATCGCGACGGCGACGGGACGGCGGGGAGCAACAGGCGTCGAACTCACGGCGTCATCTTCGCACGAGGCTCCCGACGTTCTCCGTGACCGCGTGCGATGATGGGGGAGTCACCCGGCCGATCCGGGCGACGACGAGAACTTGCCGGGCCACCGCCCGGACGTGATGGTGTTGTGACAGAGCACCGTGACCGGACGACGCGTCACCTCCGACGCCGAGCCGCCGTGAGCCGGGTGCCCACGACGACCGGGCGTGGACGAGACGCCGGATCGGTCACTGACAGCAGCGAGCGCGGGGGCGGAGTCGCCGCCCGCACCGATACGAGAGAATTCCCGCCACCCACCGGGTGCGTGCGGGGTCGAGGAGTGCACCAGTCCATGGTGGATCAGAACGAGAACCAGAACCAGAACACCGACGACGCGCCGAAGCGCCGGACTCGCCTCTTCGGCGGCCGTCGCGCTCGGTCCGGCGGCCTGGAGGCGCCTGACCCGTCCGACACGTCGACCGACGCCGTCGAGACGGTCGGGTCCGACGAGCAGGTCGGGTCCGACCGGCAGGTCGAGCCCGACCGGTCGTCCGACGTGGTCGAGGCGCTCGACGTCGCGGACACGGTCGACGCCTCCGACGGTGCCGACGTGAGCGACACCGCCGACGTCACCGACACGGCAGAGGCTGACGTCACCGACACGGCAGAGGCCGACGTGAGCGACACGACCGAGGTCGAGCAGTCGCCGGACCCGGAGACCGTCGAGGTCGTGGTCGACACCGCGACCGGCACGGTCTCCGTCGTGGTGGAACCCGCCTCGGGTGCGGGAACCGCGCCGGAGGACGTCAGCACCCTGACCGGTGACCTGCCGGCCGTCGGCCAGGACGGGGTCGAGACGCAGGGCACGACGGACGCGAGCGATGTACCGGACGCGCGACGGGCCTCCCGTCCGGACGAGGCACCGGCACCGGCCGAGCCGTTCGTTCCGAAGGCAACGAGCACGCTCAGCCTGATCTTCCACGCCCCGGTGCTGCCGGAGCTGCCCGCTCGCTCCGATCACGACCGTGACCGTGACCGTGACCGTGACCGGAGCGACCGGTACGACCGTTCCGACCGAGCCGAGCGCTCGGGACGCGGCTCCCGTTCCGGCCGGAGCGACCGGTACGACCGTTCGGACCGGTACGACCGGTCCGACCGTGACGACCGCGACGACCGTCCGGAGCGCGACGAGCGCACCGAGCGGGTCGACCGCTCCGACCGCTCCGACCGTTGGGACGACGAGGACCGCGACGAGCAGGGTGGCAGCCGCCGCCGCACCCGCCGCCGGGGGAGCAGCAGCGACCGCGAGCAGGCCGAACCGCGTCGCCGCGAGCCCGAGCTCATCACCGAGCCGCAGCGCATCAAGGGCTCCACGCGCCTCGAGGCCAAGAAGCAGCGCCGTCGTGACGGCCGTGACGCCGGACGTCGTCGCCAGGTCGTGACCGAGGACGAGTTCCTCGCCCGCCGCGAGAGCGTCGACCGCCAGATGATCGTGCGGTCGAGCTCCTCGACCATCGAGATCGGCGTGCTCGAGGACGGCGTCCTCGCCGAGCACTACGTCACGAAGTCGCAGAACGTCTCGCTCATCGGCAACGTCTACCTCGGCAAGGTGCAGAACGTGCTGCCCTCGATGGAGGCCGCGTTCGTCGACATCGGCCGCGGTCGCAACGCCGTCCTGTACGCGGGCGAGGTCGACTGGAACTCGGTCGACACCAGCCACGGCCGTCGCATCGAGGCCGCGCTCAAGCCGGGTGACAAGGTGCTCGTGCAGGTCACGAAGGACCCGGTCGGCCACAAGGGTGCCCGTCTGACCAGCCAGGTGTCCCTGCCGGGCCGCTACCTGGTCTACGTGCCCAACGGCTCGATGAACGGCATCTCCCGCAAGCTGCCGGACACCGAGCGTGCCCGTCTCAAGAAGATCCTCAAGGAGGTCCTCCCCGAGCACGCCGGCGTCATCGTGCGCACGGCCGCCGAGGGTGCCACCGAGGACCAGCTGACGCGCGACGTGCAGCGCCTCACCAGCCAGTGGGAGGCCATCGAGAAGAAGGTCCAGAGCGGCCAGGCGCCGGTCATGCTGCACTCCGAGCCGGACCTGCTGGTGAAGATCGTCCGCGACGTCTTCAACGAGGACTTCACGAAGCTCATCATCGACGGCGAGTCCGCTCGACAGACCATCGACGAGTACCTCAGTGCGGTCGCGCCGGACCTCAAGGACCGGGTCGAGCTCTACCAGGGCCCGGACTCGTTCGAGGAGCACCGGATCAACGAGCAGATCGAGAAGGCCCTGGACCGCAAGGTCTGGCTGCCCTCCGGTGGTTCGCTCGTGATCGACCGCACCGAGGCCATGACGGTCGTCGACGTCAACACCGGGAAGTTCGTCGGCTCCGGGGGCAACCTCGAGGAGACCGTCACGAAGAACAACCTGGAGGCCGCCGAGGAACTCGTCCGCCAGCTCCGTCTGCGGGACATCGGCGGCATCATCGTCGTCGACTTCATCGACATGGTGCTCGAGGAGAACCGGGACCTCGTGCTCCGTCGCCTCATGGAGTGCCTGAGCCGCGACCGGACGAAGCACCAGGTGGCCGAGGTCACCTCGCTCGGCCTCGTGCAGATGACCCGCAAGAAGATCGGTGTCGGACTGCGCGAGTCGCTCGACGAGGTCAACGCGCAGGTCAACGACAACAACGCGGACCCGGGGCCGACCAAGGGGCGCCGCAAGGCCCGTGGTGGCAACGGCAACGGTGGAGGTACGAACGGCAACGCCGTCGCGGCCGAGTCGAAGGCGTCGCAGGCGCACCAGATCACCGACGACGTCAAGCACGCGTTGTCACGGATCGCCGCGTCGACCATCCCGCACGAGCAGTCCGACGTGCCGGTCACCGGCGTCGCCGGTGCCGCGTCGCCGGTCACGGCGGCATCGCCGACGTCGCCGGTCGCCCCCGCGGCCGAGGCGCCGAGTGAGCCCACCGGTGGCTCGAAGCGTCGTCGCCGCCGTGGCAGCCGGGCCGGTGACGCGCAGCAGGCGTCGGGTGACGCGCAGCAGGTGTCGAGCGACGCGCAGCAGGCGTCGGGTGACGCGCAGCAGGGGTCTGCCGAGCAGCACACGTCGCTCGCGACGCCCGCCCCGGAGACGGTGCTCCCGGCGACGACGACGGGTGTCCACACGCGGTCCACGCGTGCGGAGTCGGCACCGGCGCAGCCGGCCGCGGCTGTCGCTGAGCAGCCAGCCGCCGAGGTCGCACCGAAGGAACGTCCCGCCGGTCGCCGTCGGGTCAGCTCGTCGGCCCCGGTCACGCCGGCCGACACCACCGTCGCCATCCTCGACATCCCGGTCGGCGTCGCCAAGCGCGAGCCGCGTCGGGTGAGCGAGGAAGCGGCGGAGTCCCTCCTCGACTCGGTGCTGCAGGCGCTGCCGGAGCCGAAGCAGCCCGGCCAGGGTCGTGCGCGTTCGCGTCGCGTGTCGTCGGGGAGCATCAGCGCCCCGGCGAACCCGACGGCCACCGAGGACGACGGCACCGTCATCCTCGGGCAGTGATGTGACGGACGAGCAGCGTCAGGCTGGTCGTGACCCGGTACCGGGTCACGACCAGCCCCGGACGGGCTGGGGAGCCGTGCCTCCGCCGGCGGCGCCTCCGTCGGCGGTGCCCCCGCTGGGTCCGGTCGGTCCTGGTCGGGCCGGTCCTGGTCGGGGCGATGTGCCCGGCGCCACGTCCGTCCTCGCGCCCGGGGTCTCCATCGTCGCCACGACGGGCGCGGCCATCACCGTGGTCAGCGTCGTCCTGGTCGAGTTCCTGGCGGGCCTGATCGGGCTGCTCGGCACGAGCACGATCGTCGGCCCCTTCCGGAGCCACGGTGGGACGAGCCTGGTCGAGGCCTTCGTGCAGAACGTCTTCGTCGCGCGCTCCCCGTTCGCCCTCGCGGCCTTCCTGGTGCTGGCCTTCCTGGTGCCGGTGGTGCCGCGTGCCCCACTGCCCGTCGTGCTCCTGCGGACCGTCCTGGCGGGTGCTGCGGGCACCGTGGCACTCGCCCTGGTCGGCATCGTCACCGCGGTCCACGACGCCGGCCAGCAGGGGAGCGTGGGGCAGGGGCTCGGACGTGTGCTCGTCGGCGGCGTCACCACGCCGCTGCAACTCGGGCTGCCGATGACCCTGATGCTGCTCGGGTCGGCGTCGGCCGCGTGGCTGTGGCTCGGTCGGCATCCGCGCTGACGTCCCGCGACAC
The DNA here is from genome assembly GCF_003234045.1 of Curtobacterium sp. MCPF17_047. Classification (NCBI taxonomy): domain Bacteria; kingdom Bacillati; phylum Actinomycetota; class Actinomycetes; order Micrococcales; family Microbacteriaceae; genus Curtobacterium; species Curtobacterium sp. MCPF17_047. The sequence continues at coordinate 63,381 of NZ_QKSF01000013.1, forward strand.
GCCCGTGTGTGCTTCCCGGTGACGGATCCGGCCGACGTTCCCGGTGCCGCGGTCAGCCCTGGTCGCGCGCCGTCTTCCGCTTGTCGCGCTGCGGCACACGCAGTCCGCTGGCGATGAGGCGCAGCACCAGCTCGCGCCCGGTCACCGGGGCGGCCCCGGAGGCCACGAGTTCGGCGTACCGGTCCTGCGGCACGTCGTAGTGGTCGTGGTCGAAGGCGCGCCGTGGGACCCCTGCCCGGTCGGCGAAGGCGTGCAGCTCGTCGTAGGATGAGTCACTGACCAGGTGTGACCAGAGCGTGTCGTGTGCGGGCCAGGCCGGGGGATCGATCAACACGGTCATCCCCCCATGGTACGTGTGTCGGCGTTTGACCCGCCTGGTCGGATCGAGTATTCTCGATCCCTGGTGTCAGCGGGCCGTTCTGCCTGCGTCGCCGATCGTCCCGGGGCAACCCAGGACGCTCGCGCAGAAGTGGGCACCCGAGACTTCCCTCAAGCAGAGTTACGTAAGGATTCCACGTGGTTTACGCAGTAGTGCGCGCCGGCGGCCGTCAGGAGAAGGTCGAGGTCGGCTCGATCATCACCATCGACCGCATCAAGGCCGACGACAATGGCAACATCGACCTCGCGCCGGTGCTCCTCGTGGACGGGGACAAGATCACCTCCGCCGCGTCCGAGCTCGCGAACGTGACGGTCACCGCCGAGGTCCTGGCCGACCTCCGCGGCCCGAAGGTCGTCATCCAGAAGTTCAAGAACAAGACCGGTTACAAGAAGCGCCAGGGCTTCCGCGCGGATCTCACGCGCGTCAAGGTCACCAAGATCGCATAAGGCGGGAGCAGAGACATGGCACACAAGAAGGGTGCGAGTTCCACTCGCAACGGTCGCGACTCGAACGCACAGCGCCTCGGCGTGAAGCGCTTCGGTGGCGAGGTCGTCAACGCCGGCGAGATCATCATCCGCCAGCGCGGCACGCACTTCCACCCGGGCGCCAACGTCGGCCGCGGTGGCGACGACACGCTGTTCGCCCTCTCGGCCGGCTCGGTCGAGTTCGGCACCAAGGGTGGCCGCAAGGTCATCAACATCGTCAACGCGTAGTCGCTGACGATCAGCTTCAGCGGGAGGGGCAGGCCGTGTGCCTGCCCCTCTTCTGCATTTCCCGAACACCTACAGGAGTGACCCCATGGCGACGTTCGTCGACCGCGTGACGCTGCACCTCACGGCAGGCAACGGCGGCAACGGCTGCGTGTCCGTCCGTCGCGAGAAGTTCAAGCCCCTCGCGGGCCCCGACGGCGGCAACGGTGGTGACGGCGGTGACATCGTCCTCGTCTCCGACCCGCAGGTCACCACCCTGCTCGGGTACCACCGCTCACCACACCGATCCAGCCGCAACGGTCAGCCCGGCATGGGCGACCACCGCAGCGGGGTCAGCGGTGACACGCTCGAACTCCCCGTCCCCGTCGGCACGGTCGTGTACGACGAGAACGGCGACGTGCTCGCGGACCTCACCGAGCCGGGCATCCGCGTGGTCGTCGGCCCCGGCGGCCAGGGTGGCCTCGGCAACGCCGCGCTCGCCACCACCAAGCGCAAGGCCCCCGGCTTCGCGCTCCTCGGCACCGACGGGTGGAGCGGCGACGTCAGCCTCGAGCTGAAGACCATCGCGGACATCGCCCTGGTCGGGTACCCGAGCGCCGGCAAGTCGTCGTTGATCGCCGCGATCTCGGCCGCCAAGCCGAAGATCGCCGACTACCCGTTCACGACGCTGACCCCGAACCTCGGCGTCGTCGAGTCAGGCAGCACGCGCTTCACCGTCGCCGACGTCCCGGGTCTGATCGAGGGCGCGTCCGAGGGCAAGGGGCTCGGTCTCGAGTTCCTCCGTCACGTGGAGCGCTGCGAAGCCCTGCTGCACGTGATCGACTGCGCCACGCTCGACGTCGGCCGTGACCCGATCAGCGACCTCGACGTGATCCTCCGCGAACTCGAGCAGTACCCGGTCCCCGAGGGGCAGGTCCCGCTGCTCGACCGCCCCCAGCTCATCGCGCTCAACAAGATCGACGTGCCCGACGCCGCGGAACTCGCCGCGTTCGTGACCGCCGAGTTCGAGTCGCGCGGCTACCGCGTGTTCCCGATCTCCACCGCGTCGCACAAGGGCCTGCGTGAGCTCACCTTCGCCCTGGCCGACGTCGTCGAGCAGGCCCGTGCCGAGCGGGCCGCCGAGCCCGAGGTCGAGCGCATCGTGCTCCGTCCGAAGGCCGTCAACGAGAAGCCGTTCACGGTGCGTGCCGAGGGCGGCGAGGAACACCGCTTCTACCGGGTCCGTGGCGCGAAGCCGGAGCGCTGGGTGCAGCAGACCGACTTCACCAACGAAGAGGCGATCGGCTACCTGGCCGACCGGCTCGCCAAGCTCGGGGTGGAGGACGGCCTGTTCAAGGCCGGAGCCGTCGCCGGGTCCACCGTGGTCATCGGTGGCGACGGCGGCATGATCTTCGACTGGGAGCCGACCCTGACCTCCACCGCGGAGCTCATCACCAGTGCTCGCGGGACGGACTCCCGGCTCGACCTCAACGCCCGACCGACGCGCAACGAGCGTCGATCGGACTACTTCGAGCGGATGGACGGCAAGGCCGCCGCACGTGCCGAGCTCGAGCAGGAGCGGATCGCCGGTCTGTGGGCGGACGACGACGACGCCGAGTCCGACTCGGTCGAGCCGACGACGTCCGAGCGCGACTGAGCGCCGTGATCGGACCGAACACCGTCGCGGAGCGCGCGGACATCCCGCGCGCCCGGCGGATCGTGGTCAAGGTCGGCTCGTCCTCGGTCAGCGGGGACAACGCGTCGCAGATCGGCCCGCTCGTCGACGCCCTGGTCGGCGCGTACCGCCGTGGGACCGAGGTCGTCCTGGTGTCCTCCGGCGCCATCGCCACCGGCTTCCCGTTCCTGGGGCTCGAGGGACGGCCGGAGGACCTCGCCACGCAGCAGGCCGCCGCCGCGACCGGGCAGGCGGTGCTGGTCTTCCGGTACCAGAAGGAACTCGACCGGCACGGGGTCACGGCGGCGCAGGTCCTGCTCACCGCGGGTGACCTGCAGAACCCGACGCACCGGGTGAACGCGCGGCGGGCGATGAACCGGCTGCTCGAACTCCGGGTGCTCCCGATCGTCAACGAGAACGACACGGTCGCCACCCACGAGATCCGGTTCGGTGACAACGACCGGCTCGCCGCGCTCGTCGCCCGGCAGGTCGAGGCGGACGCCCTGGTGCTGCTGTCCGACGTCGAGGCCCTGTACACGAAGCCGCCGGAGCAGCCGGGCGCCACCCGCATCGACGAGGTCCCGTTCGGCGACGAGCTCGCGGGTGTCACCTTCGGCTCGATCGGCGCAGCCGGGGTCGGTACCGGGGGAGCCGGCACGAAGGTCGCGGCCGCCCGCCTCGCGGCCGAGGCCGGCACGTCCGTGCTCGTCACGGCGACGGCCCTCGTCGAGCGCGCGCTCGGTGGAGAGCACGTCGGTACCTGGTTCCGGGCCGCACCACGCGCCTGACCGGGGCGACCTGTCGGACGGGAGGCACGCCTCCCGTCACAGAGGCGCGGCCGACTTAAGATCGGGTCATGTCCCTCACCGCTCCCGCGCAGGCCCAGGCGAGTACGCCGCTCGTCGACACGCTGACGGCCGCCCGCGCAGCCGCGACGGTGCTGGCGACCACGACGACGGCCGTCAAGGACGCCGCCCTGCGGGCGATCGCCCTCGGGCTGCGCGCCGCGACGGCCGAGATCGTCACCGCGAACCACGAGGACCTGATCGCGGGTCAGGACGGCGGACTGACCTCGGGCCTGCTGGACCGACTGCGTCTCGACGTCGACCGCGTGGACGCCCTGGCCGACGCGGTCGAGCACGTGGTGGGGCTGACCGACCCGGTGGGGGAGCACGTCCGCGGCTCGGTCCTGCCGAACGGGCTGCAGCTCGCGCAGGTGCGGGTGCCGTTCGGGGTGGTCGGCGCCATCTACGAGGCACGTCCGAACGTCACCGTCGACATCGCCGCCCTGGCGCTGAAGTCCGGCAACGCCGTGGTGCTCCGCGGCGGATCGGCGGCGCTCCGCACCAACGCCGTGCTCGTGCGGCGGATCCAGGACGCGATCGCCTCGGTCGGGCTGCCGCGCGAGCTCGTGCAGACGATCGACCCGCTCGGACGCGCCGGAGCGACCGGTCTCATGCGGGCCCGCGGCCTGGTCGACGTGCTCATCCCGCGCGGCAGTGCCTCCCTCATCCAGACCGTCGTCACCGAGTCGCAGGTGCCCGTCATCGAGACCGGCGCGGGGGTCGTGCACGTCTTCCTCGATGAGTCGGCACCGGTCGACCGAGCCGTGGACATCGTCCTCAACAGCAAGGTCCAGCGGCCGAGCGTCTGCAACGCCCTCGAGACGCTGCTCGTGCACGAGCGGGCGGCCGAGCGGCTCCTGCCGGTGTTGGCCGACCGCCTCCGGGCCGCCGGCGTGACCCTGCGGGGCGACGACGCCACCCGGACCATCGTCCCCGGGGTGCTGCGTGCAACCGAGGCCGACTGGGCCACCGAATCGATGGACCTCGATCTCTCGATCCGTGTCGTGCCCGACGTCGACGCGGCGATGGCGCACATCGCACAGTGGTCCACCCACCACACCGAGTCGATCGTCACGAACGACGTCGACACGGCCGAGCACTTCCTGGCGGGCGTCGACTCGGCGGTCGTGATGGTGAACGCGTCGACGCGGTTCACCGACGGCGGGGAGTTCGGGTTCGGCGCCGAGGTCGGGATCTCCACGCAGAAGCTGCACGCGCGGGGCCCGATGGGGCTGCCCGAACTCACGAGCACCAAGTGGCTCGTGCGCGGGCAGGGACACATCCGCGGCTAGGATGGTCCGGAGTCTTCCTCGATCGATCGGAGCACTGCCAGATGTCACTCCTCGCTGAAGCCGCAGAACACGCGGCCGGCGTCCCCGCGATCGTCTTCCCGATCGTCGCGGCCTGCGTCTTCACCCTCCTCGGCTTCGTCACGTGGAGCTTCCGCGACGTCGCCTACCGCCACTCGCACAAGTTCCAGGCCACCCGGCAGCACGAGACCGGTGTGGACGAGTTCGGCCACTCCAAGATCTGATCCGCCACCCGATGCTCGAGAGCACGGGTCGGCCGCGCATCGGGGTGATGGGCGGGACGTTCGACCCGATCCACCACGGTCACCTCGTGGCTGCGTCCGAGGTCGCGAAGCACTTCGACCTGGACGAGGTCGTGTTCGTCCCGACCGGCCAGCCGTACATGAAGTCCGACGTCACCGACGCCGAGCACCGGTACCTGATGACCGTGATCGCGACCGCATCGAACCCGATGTTCACGGTCAGCCGCGTGGACATCGACCGGCCGGGCCCGACCTACACCGTCGACACCCTCCGCGACCTGCACGAGCAGCGGCCCGACGCCCAGCTCGTCTTCATCTCCGGGGCGGACGCCGTCCAGCAGATCGTCGACTGGAAGGACCACGACGGGCTCTGGGACCTCGCACACTTCGTCGCCGTGACACGACCGGGCCACCAGCTGAGCATCACCGGACTCCCAGAACGGGACGTTAGTGTGCTCGAGGTCCCCGCGCTGGCGATCTCCTCGACCGACTGCCGTGACCGGGTGCGGAGCGGGTCCCCCGTCTGGTACCTCGTGCCCGACGGCGTCGTCCAGTACATCTCGAAGCACCATCTGTATCGGAGCGTTGCATGAGTCCGTCCGACGCGCAGCCGCCGCTGTCGCGGCGCCAGATGCGTGAGCGCGAGCGCGCCGCCTCTGGCGGTGCCCAGCCCGCGACGCCGCCGCCGACCGTCGCCGCCCCCGCCACACCGGAGGCTCGTCGTCGCCCCGGTTCCCACGTCGCCCCCGGTTCGGCCACGGCCAACCAGGCGGCACCGCGATCCGCGGGAGCCGCCACCGGTGTGACCGACGTGCCCCCGGCCTCCGCGACCGAGATCGTCCCCGGCACCGGCGGGATGTCCCGCCGACAGCTGCGGCTGCTGCGCGAGGCGCAGCAGCAGGGCGGCCGTCCCGTCCCGCTGCAGAACCCGACTCCGCAGTCGTCCGACCGCACCGTGCAGGACGTCCTCGGCACGCTGACGGACCCCTCGTCCGTGCCCGCACCGGATGCCCAGGTGCCGCCGCTGGCGACTCCGGTCGAAGCCGCTGCCGCCGGCATCGGGGCGCAGTCCTCGCCGCTCGTGCCCCTCAGGTTCGACGCGCCGACGGACGAGCGGTCGGATGACGACATTGACGACACTGACGCCGGGGCTGGGGCCGCGGCCGGGCTCGGCGCTGGGGTCGGGCTCGGGGCGACGGAGGTCGACGACGCTGACGCTGACGCCGACGCTGTCCGGGGCGATGGCGGGTCCGACGACGACGCCGTGCAGAGCCAGGCGGCCGGGGACGACGAGTCCTCGCACTGGCAGGACCCGAACCCGGAGCTCACGCACCTGGAACCGGCCGCTGTCGAGCAGGCCACCGCCGCCGACGGTTCGCCGGACGCCATCGAGCCCCTGGAAGAGGCGGCTGCGCACGGCGAGGAACCCCGCCAGCACCGTACGACCTGGGCGCCGCACGACGCCGACCCCGACGCGATCATGGCCGCGACCGACGACGTCGCGGCGCCCGCCACCGAGCTGCCTGCCGCGGCTCCCGGCGTGTTCCCGCTCGACCTGGACGACGACGACACGAACGAGGTCCCGGTCGTCGTGCCGGCAGACGCGCCCGTCTCGGCACCGACGTCCGCCGCGCAGCCGGGATCGACCCCGCGTCCGACGTCCTCGGATGCGCCGCGCGAGCCGAAGCCCGTCACCACGGCGTTCCAGCCTCCGGCCGGCCACTGGTCGACCTTCGCGCACGACTCGAACGACGCCGAGGTGCACGACGAGGAGACCGGCACCCGCCGTGTCGCCGAATCGCACACGAACGCCCTCATCCTGCCGAACTCGGCGCTGGCCGACCCCACCGGAGCGCTCAACGCCACCGGCGAGGTCATCCTCACCGGTTCGATCGACCTGCCTTCCTCGCTGTCCTCGACCGGGTCGCACCGGCCGATCGACGGCGCGGAGGTCGACCGCCTCCTCGAGCAGCACGACGAGCAGCCGGACACGGATGCCAGTCCCGTCCGCGCGAGCCGTGCCGTGTCGAGCCACACGTCGACCCGCCAGGTCGTGCTCGCCGCCGCCAAGCCGAAGGACTCCAAGACGCCGGTCGTGCTGGCCGTCGCCGCGAGTGCCGTGGGTGTCGTCGCTGCCGGTGTCATCGTCGTCGCACTCGTCGCGACGAACTTCTTCGGCTCCTGAGCGAGCCTCGAACTCCGTGGGCATGGCCCGCGTCAGCGGTCTGACCTATGATCGTGACCCATCATGAACATCCGGACGCACGCGTCGGGATGACCACCGGAAGGAATCCGTGACCGCCTCCGCTCGCGCACTCGAACTGACGCAGATCGCCGCTCAAGCGGCCGACTCCAAGCAGGCCGAGGACATCGTCGCCCTCGACGTCACCCGACCACTCCAGCTCACCGACGTCTTCCTGCTCGCCACCGGCCGCAACGAACGCAACGTGCTCGCCATCGCCGACGAGATCGAAGACCGCCTGCTCCAGGTCGGTGCCAAGCCGCTTCGTCGCGAAGGCCGGAGCGAAGGCCGCTGGGCTCTGATCGACTTCGGGGACATCGTCGTGCACGTGTTCCACGAGGAAGAGCGCCAGTACTACTCCCTCGAGCGCCTCTGGTCGGACTGCCCGGTCATCCCGCTGGAGCTGGCGGCCGATCAGTCGCAGGCTGCCGAACAGTCGGCCTGACGCCGGTCTCAGTGCGACGCGCCCGGGTGGCGGTGACGATTTCGTCACCCGGTGATCGCGTGGTGTACGCTGTACTGGTGCCTCCGGGGAACCGGGGGAACAGGAATCGGCCTCCGGGCCGTTTCGTTCTGGGTCTGTGGCGCAGCTGGTAGCGCACCTGCATGGCATGCAGGGGGTCAGGGGTTCGAGTCCCCTCAGATCCACCAGAAGCAAGGACATCACGAAGAAGCCCCGCCGCTCATGGAGCAGCGGGGCTTCTTCGTGTCTGGGCTTGCCTGTGCTCACGTACCTGGGCTTGCGTGCTTGTGCTTGCCTGTTCGGGCTTGCTGTCCGCGTGCTTGCGGTTTCCGTGCCTACGGAGCCGGAGCCGGAGCCGGAGCCGGAGCCGGAGCCGGAGCCGGAGGCGGGCAGCCGGTCGCCGTCCGACTCGGTGCGTCTCGTCACCGGGCTGGCGACGAGACGCACCGAGTGATCCGCTGGTGACCGTCAGACCCGGCGCCGTGCGCGGGCAACGGCTCGGAGGCCGAGACCGGCCATCAGCAGGAGGAACGCGCTGATCGCGGCCGCAGCTGTCCCGACTGCTCCGGTGAAGGCGAGGGCGTGCCCGGTTGACCCGCCCGGATGCGCAGTCGCGTCAGCGTGGTCGTCCGGCCCGCTGCCCGTCGACCCGCTGCTCCCGGGCCCGCCGTCTCCGGACCCACCGTCTCCGGGACCGCCGCTCCCGGGACCGCCGCTACCGGCGCCGTCGCCCGGCTCGGGAGACGATGACGGCAGGACGCCGGCATCGATGCGGTCGTTCCGTTCGACGCCCTCGAGCGCCCCGTCCGGGCCCGTCCGCCGGGTGATCGTGATCGGTGCTGTCCGTCCGTCCGCTGCGACGTCGGAGTCGCGGGCGTCGTCGTCACCGACCGAGGGGATCGTGAACGCGCGATCCGGCACCGGTGCGACGGACACGACGTAGTCGCCAGGGCGCAGGTCGTCCACGAGGTAGTGCCCCTCCCGGTCCGTTCGCGCGACCCGGTCGACCTCTCGCCCCCGGTCGTCGGTGCCGTGCAACCGCACTGGGACGTCCGGGATCCCGGGCTCATCCGGGTCCTGCACGCCGTTGCCGTCCGAGTCCGTCCAGACCAGGTCACCCACGGCGCCCGACACGACCCGGACGGTTGCGGGGTTCGACCGGACCGGCAGCGCGAGGTCGGCGGAGCGGACCCCGAAGCGGTTCGTGTACCGGTCACCGTCCCGCTGCCCGTGGGTCGCGATGGACACACGGTGGGACACGGTCTCCCCGGGAGCGATCCCGTTCGGGTCGTCGATCCGGATGGCAGTGACGTCGGCGAGGGTGTCCGGACAGCCGGCGCTGCCGAACGCGGTCTCCGCGCACCACGTCGTCGAGCCGCCGGGCTGGTTCGACTCGTCCGCGGGGTCGAGCGACACCGCCTCCGGGTCGGCGGCGGTGTAGACGACGGACTCCGCCGGACCGGCTTCGACGGGACGGGCCAGTTCGACTCCGCCGTGGAACGACGATCCGTCGCCGGCGTGCGGGAGGACGTCGACGAGCTGGACGTCGCGGACGGGATCCGTGTCGGTGTTCGTCGTGTCGAGCGACCACACCAGGTCGTCTCCCGTGACGACGACGGGGGCCTCCGCCCGCTTCTCGACGCGCAGGCCACCACTCGTGACGACCTGCACGGCCCGCGCGGCGGACCGGTACTCGGACGGAGACCGGTCCGTCGGAGCCGAGACCTCGACCCGGTTCTCCAGCGGCCCCGCCGGAGCATCCCGTGCGACGACGGCGGTGTAGCGGATCGGCGCGATGCGGGTGTTCGGCGTCACGTCGTCGATCGCCCAGGTCAGTCGCTGGTGCTCGATGCCGTCGTCGTCCCGGACCGTGTCGACCGCTGGCTCGACGGACGCGCTGCCCGGGCTGTACGCCATGTGTGCCGGGAGGACGTCACGGACCGTCACCAGTCGTGGTCGCCCCGTCGTGTTCCCGTTCGTGAGCGACGGCGTGAGGACGTAGTCCACGGCGTTGCCGGGCACCACGGGAACCGGTGTGTCCATGTCGCCCGCCGTGGCGCTCGAGGAGCTGGCCAGCGCCACGGTCTTCCCGATCCGGGCCAGGTCCTCGGTGACGAGCACGCTGTCGGACAACCCTCCGGCGCCGAGTTCGGGGTCGGAGCGGGTGTCGTGCACCCAGTCGGGGTGACGGTCGCTGAAGCGCACGTGCCCGAAGTCGTAGGCACGCGTCCCGTCTGCGACCTCGCGGACCGAGACGAACGAGGACAGCGCGGCAGCGGTGCCACCGACGACGTCACCGCGGGCACGGACGGCGCCGACGGCGTCGATCCCGCCCGGCACCTCCGCCGGGTCCGTGAACCAGGGACCGCGATCGTCGTCACACGTGGCCCGGCGCTGCCCGTCCTCCGGACCGTCCATGTCGTACGCGGCGTACTCGACCCGCGCCTCGCGCAGCCCGCTGGTCCGGGCCGACGTCCCCTGCACCCGCGTCAGACGCTGCGTGTGCCGGTCGAACGTGTCGCACAGCACGGTGTTCCGGAACGTGTCGAGTCCGGGGTTCGAGGCGCTCACGTCGCTGCGGAGCACCGACCCGGGCGTGCTCCACGGGTCGCCCCGACGCGCCGAACCGTCGCCGGTCCGACCGCTGTCGTCCAGCACCCTGAGGAGACGCTTCCCCGCGGTCCCGACGGCGTCCGCCACGATGTTCCGTGTCGCTCGGTTGTCCGCCACGGGTTCGGCGTCGCCGGGGAAGTTCGGTGTCCCTGACGCCGCGTGCGTCAGGACGTCGCGGAACGTGTTCACCGATCCGAGACTCGTGCCGGCGGGTGGGTTCGGCACCCAGAACGAGATGTAGCCCGAGACCACGAACCCGGGGGTGTTGCCGACGACGGGGCCGCCGAAGGCGTTCTGCGTCGGCATGCGTGACGCGTCGGTGACGGTCCCGGTGATCGTCACGGAGACGTCCTGACCGGCACCGGACTGCTCGCACGTGAACCGGCCGGAGTCGGCGACCGCCCGGGGGCCACCACCGCTCCCCGCCGGCAGCGAGGCGAACCGGGACGAGACGGACGGGTCGTTCGGACCGCACGGCGGAGCGTCCCCGTTCCAGAGCACCGCGCCGGACGGCAGGTCACCGCGGAGCTGCGAGACGTCGTCCGTGAACGTCATCCGCCCGTCACCTGGAGCGAACCCGAGCAGGCCCTGCCCGGGGACGACCGGCTGCCAGTCGACGGCGATCGGGAACACGAGTTGGAACCCACGTGTGCCGTCGGGTCCGGTGACGTCCGGGCGCAGCACGGAGCCGACGACCCGCTTGCTCAGGTTGTAGCGGGCCGCCGCCGAGACGGTGAGCCGCGGCGCGGTCGCCGAGACCGGTGTGTCCGCGTCGTCAGCGGTGGCGGTCCCCGTCACGATGACGGCGTCGCCGTCGTCGAGCCCGGTGGAGACGTCGAGGACGACGGACACCGCGACCACCTGGCCTTCCGCCACGTCGCCGAGGACGCAGGTGAGGTCGCGGCCGTCGATGCCCGAGCCGGACGCTGAACAGCCTGCGGGCAGAGCCGCCCACGACGTCCCGGTCGGCGCGGTGACGGTGAAGCGTTGCCGATGGCCGACACCGCCGTTCGCGTTCACGGTCACCCGGTACGTGACCGAGTCGAGCGTGCGGACGACACCGTTCGTCGGCCCGATGTCGCCGCCGGGTCGGTCATCGGGGCTGAACGGCCCCGCGCCGTCCGCCAGGACGTCGATCGCCAGCCCGACCTGCGGACGCCCGGCCGGACCCGGGGGAGCGGCGGTCGCTGGTGCGACCGTTCCGATCGCGATGCTGAGCAAGGCCGTCGACGCGACGGCGATGCGCGTGGTGATGCGGTGACGCATGAGGATCCTCCGATGGTCAGCCGTCCCCGTTCCCCGTCCCCGTCCGGGCGGTGGAGGTGGTGACGGCGCAGGGAACGTAACCAGACGGCACCCCGGTCACCCAGTACTCGGTATTCCGTACTCCACTGGCGCCTTGATCGCCGCCCGGACGCGGTGCCCCGCTACGCTGAGCGCATGAGCAGCGCTGCGCCCCGGTCCGGAACCCAGACGTCCATCGCCTCCGACGGGTACACCGCCGAGATCGCGAGCGTCGGAGCCACCCTGCGCGCACTGCAGCACGACGGCCGAGACCTCGTCACCACGTTCGACGCCGACGACGTCCGCCCGGTCTTCCGCGGCGCCGTGCTCGCCCCCTGGCCGAACCGCGTCGTCGACGGCCGGTACACCTTCGACGGGGTCGAGCAGGAACTCGCGCTGACCGAGCCGAAGCGCGCACACGCCCTGCACGGTCTCGTGGCCTGGACCGACTTCGCCGTGCTCGAGCAGGACGCCGACCGGGTCGTCCTCGCCACCACCGTGCAGCCCCAGGAGGGCTACCCCGCCCGCGTCGAGGTGCGGGTCGAGTACCGCCTGGACGCCGACGGTCTGCACACCACGATCACCGGGACGAACACCGGGGACGACCGGGCACCCTGGGGGACCGGTCCGCACCCGTACCTCGTCGCCGGCGCGGGCACGGTCGACGACTGGACGCTGACGCTGCCGGCAGCCGAGGTGCTCGAGGTCACCGAGGACCGCCTGATCCCGACCGAGCTGGTCCCCGTGCACGACGAGTTCGACCTCCGCGGGCCGACGGCGATCGGTGCCCGCTTCATCGACCACGCCTTCACCGGCTTCGACCGTGACGCCGAGGGCACCGCCACGATCACCGTCACCGCGGCCGACGGGCACGGCGTGCGGGTCGCCTTCGGCAGGGACTGCGGGTGGGCGCAGGTGCACACCGCCGACCACGTCGTCCCCGAGTACCACCGCTCCGGCCTCGCCGTCGAGCCGATGACCTGCGCCCCGAACGCCTTCAACGCCGACGCCTTCGCCGGTGACGTGGACGCCGGGCTCGTCGTGCTCGAGCCCGGCGCCGCGCACGCTGCCGCGTGGACGATCTCGGCGGTCTGAGCGTCACGGTGGACCGTCCCGCGGGCGTACCGCGGATCGCGGTCCAGCGGCTCGCCGACGTCCGGGACCTCGGCGAGCTCGCCCGTCACAGCACCGCCGACCTGGCCTGGCTGGACTCGGCGCTGCCGGTCGGCTCGCCCGCAGCGGCGGCCCGCCGTGCGGCGTGGTCGGTCCTCGCCGTCCCGGACGGCCCCTTCGCCGCCCGCCTCCGGCACGAGGACCGGATCGCCCACGTCACGGTGTCGGGGTCGGCCGCCCGGTGGTTCGGGTCCAGCCGGGTCGAGAGCCGCCCGGCCTTCGCCGTCCTCGACGAGCTGCTGCGCCGCACCCCGACGCTCGACGAGCCGTTGCCGGGGTGTGCGTTCGCCCTCGGCTGGGTGGGCTTCCTCGGTTACGAACTCGGTCGCGAGGTCGACGGACCCGACCGGAGCGCTGACGGACACGCCGACGCCGACCTCCGGTTCGTCGACCGGGCCGTCCTGGTCCACGCGGACGGCTCCGCCTGGGCGATCGCGCTGGTGGACGACGACGCGCCGACTGCCTCGGAGGCGAACCGAGCGTGGCTGGCGGAGGTGCGCGCGTCGACGACGCGAGACGACGTCACGGTGGCACGCCCGGGCCTCCCGGTCGGCGACACGGTCGTCGTCGGGCGCATCCTGGAGGCCCGTGGTCGCGTCCGCCGCGTCGCCCACGAGCACGCGGTGGACGTGTGTCGACACGAGATCCGCGAGGGCAACGCGTTCCAGGTGTGCCTGACGACCGCCTTCTCGGTGCCGGACGCCCCGCCGAGCCGCGACGGCGACCGGTACCTGGCGGAGTACCGGCGCGTGCGCGAGGGGGACCCGGTCCCGTTCGGCGCCTACCTGCGCTGGGGCGACCTGCGGATCGCGAGCCGTTCGCCGGAGCGGTTCCTGCGGATCGACGCCGACGGGAGCGTGCTCGCCGAACCGATCAAGGGCACCCGTCCCCGTCACCCGGACCCGGTGGCGGACGCCGCGACACGCGCGGAGCTCTCCGACAGCGCGAAGGACCGCGCCGAGAACGTGATGATCGTCGACCTGCTGCGGAACGACCTGCTGCGGACGGCACGCCCGGGCTCGGTGCGCGTGGAGCGGCTCTGCGACGTCGAGACCTACGCCAGCGTGCACCAGCTGGTGTCGACGGTCGCCGGGGTGCTGCCGGAGGGCGCCTCCCGGGCCGAGGTGGTACGTGCCGCGTTCCCACCGGGGTCGATGACCGGCGCGCCGAAGCGCAGTGCGACGGCGATCGCGGACCGCCTCGAAGCGGCGCCGCGCGGGGTCTACTCGGGGGCGATCGGGTACTTCTCGGCGAGCGGAGCGGTCGATCTGTCGGTGGCGATCCGGACACTGGTGACGGTCCTGCACCGGGACGGCCGCGTGTGGTCCCGGTCCCTCGGGGCCGGCGGTGCGGTGACGTGGTCCTCCACGGCGGCGGACGAGGCGGACGAGGTCGAGACGAAGACCCTGTCGGTGCTCGGGGGGATCGGGGCAGTGGCACGCTGGTGATCGTCGGGTCCTGAACCGCTCGAACAGGTGTTCGAGCGGTTGTCCACCGGATGTCGGTGCCGGTTGACATGATCGAACACATGTTCGAATATGAGGGCATGCAGACGGCGGCGGCACTCCGGTCGCCCGATGAGCGTGGCGACCGCGGACGCGGGGACCGGGAGCACATCGGGCGGAACGGTGCTGCCCGGGCTTCCGACCACGTCGGTGCGGCTCGGGCTGCGCTCGACCGGATCACCGCACTGCGCTCCCGGGTCGCCGACATGGAAGCGACCCGCGTGGACACCGAGGGGCTGCCCACGGCCGATGCCCTCGCGCCGCTGTTGCCCGGCGGCGCCATCCGCGCCGGTGGCACGTACTCCGTGCCGGAGTCGGTGCTGCTCGCCCAGACCATGCTGCAGGCGGCCTCCGCGGCCGGATCCTGGTGCGCCGTGGTCGGGGTGCCGTCCTTCGGCGTCGAAGCCGCCGCCGCGGCCGGCATCGACCTGGAACGACTCGTCCTGGTACCGGACCCGGGCGACCAGTGGCTCGCGGTCACCGCGGCGCTCGCCGACGTCGCGCAGATCGTCCTCACCCGGCCGCTCGGCCGCGTGGTGCCCGGTGACGTCGCCCGGCTCTCCGCACGCCTCCGCCAGCGCGGGGCCGCCCTCGTCGCACTCGGTTCCTGGCCCGGCGCGGACGTCACCCTGCGGGTCACCGAGTCGCACTGGAGCGGCATCGGCCAGGGACACGGGTACCTCACCGAACGCCGGGTGACCGTCACCGCTTCGGGTCGGGCCGGAGCAGTCCGGCCGACCAGCACCGAGCTGCTGTTGCCCGCGGCGGACGGGGCGGTGCGCGCGGCGGTCCCGGTGGCGGCCTCGGCCGGTGGGCGGGTCCTGCGTCCCGTGGCGGTGGCATCGTGAGCCCCCGCGGACGCCGGGCTCTGGCCGCCGGGCCGCGTGGTGGTGCCGTGCTGCCGAGTGTCGGGTCGTCCGGGGTGGGGCTGCCGGGTGCCGGAGCCGTCCGGGCCGACGCGCTCAGCCGTGGTGCCGGTCTGCCGGAGCCCCCGCCGACCCGGACGATCGTGCTCTGGTGCCCGGACTGGCCCGTCATCGCCGCTGCCCGGGCCGCGGGCACCCCGCCCGAGCAGCCGTTCGCCCTCATCGCGAAGGGCCTGGTCTTCGCGAGCTCCGCCTCGGCTCGACAGGTCGGCGTGGTGCGCGGACTGCGGGTCCGCGAAGCACAGGCACGTTGCACCGACCTGGTCACGCAGCCCTACGACGACGCACTCGACCACCGGGCGTTCGAGCCCGTCATCCGCGCGATCGAAGCCGCCGCGCCCGGGGTGGAGGTCCTGCGCCCCGGGACGATCGCGCTGCGTGCCCGCGGTCCGGCGCGCTACCACGGCGGCGAGCGGGCGGCCGCGACGATCCTGGCGGGCATCGCCGCCGACCACGGCGCTCCCGGCGTGCGTGCCGGTGTGGCGGACACCCCGTTCGCCGCGGAGCAGGCTGCCCGGGCACGGCCGACCCGGCCGGGGGAGCGCGTCCGGATGGTGCCGGTCGGTGGATCGGGCACGTTCCTCGCCCCGCTGCCGCTCGGGGTGCTCGGCGATCCCGACCTCGCGATGGTGCTCGGCCGCCTGGGCCTCACCACGCTCGGCGACTTCGCAGCCCTCACCGACGAACAGGTGCGCGACCGCTTCGGCGTGCCCGGGGCGTTCCTGCACCGGCTCGCCGGGGGTCGCGACCCGCGGGAGGTCTCCGCGCGGGACGTCCCACCCGACCTCGAGGTCCAGGCGTCCTTCGAGCCGCCGCTCGACCGTGCCGACCAGATCGCCTTCGCCTTCCGTCGTTCCGCCGACGAGTTCGCCGCGAAGCTCCGGGCGGCGGGACTGGTGGCGACGACCATCCGCGTGGGCATCGTCGACGAACGGGACGTCCTGCTCGAACGGGTCTGGGCGCACCCGCGGTGGTTCGACGCCGCGGACGTGGTGGACCGGGTGCGCTGGCAGCTCGCCGGTGGGGTCGACCCGACCGGGCTCGAGGCTCCCGTGACCACGGTCGTGCTCGAACCGGTCGCGGTGGACGACCTGGCGAACCACGAGCGCGGGCTCTGGGGCTCCGGACCGGACGAGCGGGTCCACCACGGGCTGGCCCGGGTGCAGGGCATGGTCGGGCACGACGGGGTCGTCACGCCCCGGATCGGTGGCGGTCGCACCCTGGCCGAGCGCATCGTGCTCGTGCCGTGGGGCGACACGCCGATCGGTGGCGAGCGTGCCCTCGCGGTCGTGCGGGACCGTCCGTGGCCGGGGAAGCTCCCCGGGCCCCCGCCGGCGACGGTCCTCGAACGCCCCCGGCCGGTGGACGTCGTCGCGGCGGACGGCGGATCCGTGGACGTCGACGACCGTGGCGCCCTGACCGGGGAACCCGAGCGGTTCCGCTCCGACGGCGACCGCGGGGGACGGTTCACCGCCGTCACGGCCTGGGCGGGACCCTGGCCGCTGGTCGTGCGCTGGTGGGAGTCCGGCGGGCGACGGCTGCACCGGTTGCAGCTCGTGGACGCCGACGGGCGTGCCTGGTACCTGGTCCTCGCCGACCACCGCTGGTGGGCAGAGGCGATCGCGACGTGAAGGACGGTTCCTGATGGGGTACAACAACCCGCCGATCCCGTGGTCGCAGTTCGAGCGCGCCCTCTCCGACAAGCGGAGCCCGGGCACGACCCCCGAGGGCGACGGTGGGGACAGCCCGGCCTGGTCGCGGAAGCGTGCGCCGTACCGACCGGCGGACCCCGCCGCGCCCGACGCGCCCCCGGCCGTCCCGTACGCCGAACTCCACGCGCACTCGACCTTCAGCTTCCTGGACGGCGCGAGCCCGCCCGAGCACCTGTTGGAAGAGGCCGCACGACTGGGCCTCCGTGGACTGGCGATCACGGACCACGACGGCTTCTACGGGGCCGCCCGGATGGCCGAGGTCGCCGAGACGTACCCGAGCATCACCACGGTCTACGGTGCCGAGCTGTCGCTCGGCCTCACCGAACCACAGAACGGCGTCCCCGACCCCGAGGGCTCGCACCTGCTGCTCCTGGCCGACGGGCAGGACGGGTACCACCGGATGGCCGGCGCGGTGACGGCCGCGCACCTCGCCGCGGGCTCCGAGAAGGGTCGGCCGCGGTACGACCTCGACGACCTCGCAGAACGTTCGGGCGGCCGGTGGCGGGTGCTCACCGGCTGTCGGAAGGGCAGCGTCCGTCAGGCCCTCGAACGCGGCGGTGAGAGCGCTGCCGAGCAGGCCCTCCGCGCACTGCTGGACCGGTTCGGCACCGGCAACGTGGTGGTGGAGCTCTCCGACCACGGTGACCCGCTCGACAGCGCCCGGAACGACGTCCTCGCCGTCCTCGCCGAACGGCACGCGCTGCCCGTCGTGGCGACCGGGAACGTGCACTACGCGACCCCGGACCGGTTCCCGGTCGCGACCGCCCTCGCCGCGGTCCGGGCCCGCCGCAGTCTCGACGAGATCGACGGGTGGTTGCCGGCGGCCGACACCGCGCACCTCCGTTCCGGTGCCGAGATGGCGCGGCGGTTCGCGCGGTGGCCCGGAGCGGTGGAGCGGAGTGTGGAGCTCGCCGACGAGCTCGGGTTCGCGCTGCGCACGGCGAAGCCCGGCTTGCCCGACCTGGACGTGCCGGACGGTCACACCCCGATGAGCTGGTTGCGAGACCTCACATGGCGCGGTGCGCGTCGGTTCTACCCCGGGGACGCCGACGGGGTGGACGCCCACAAGCGGGAGCGCATCGAACGCGAACTGTCCGTCATCGAGGACAAGGGGTTCCCCGGCTACTTCCTCATCGTCCGGGACATGGTGCAGTTCGCCCGGAGCCGGGGGATCCTCTGCCAGGGACGCGGGTCCGCGGCGAACTCGGCGGTCTGCTTCCTGCTCGAGATCACCGCGGTCGACTCGATCCGGTACGGCTTGCCGTTCGAGCGGTTCCTGTCGTCGATGCGCGACGAGGAACCCGACATCGACGTGGACTTCGACTCCGACCGGCGGGAAGAGGTGATCCAGTACGTCTACGACAAGTACGGCCGGTTCAACGCCGCACAGGTCGCGAACGTCATCACCTACCGGCCCAAGGGTGCCGTGCGGGACATGGCGAAGGCGCTCGGCCACAGCCCCGGCCAGCAGGATGCCTGGTCGAAGCAGGTCGAGCGGTGGGGCTCGGTCACCGAGAGCCAGGACCACGACATCCCGGAGCCCGTGGTCGACCTGGCGCAGCAGGTCCTCGGGTTCCCGCGGCACCTCGGCATCCACTCCGGCGGGATGGTCCTGACCGATCGGCCGGTGGGCGAGGTCGTGCCGATCGAGCACGCCCGGATGGACGGCCGGACCGTCCTGCAGTGGGACAAGGACGACTGCGCCTACATGGGGCTCGTGAAGTTCGACATGCTCGGGCTCGGCATGCTCGCCGCGCTGCAGTACTCGTTCGACCTGGCTGCGGACCACTGCGGGGAGCGGTGGGACATGCACGCCATCCCGAAGGAGGAACAGGGGGTCTACGACCAGCTCTGCCGCGCGGACACGATCGGGGTCTTCCAGGTGGAGTCCCGCGCGCAGATGGGCACGCTGCCCCGGCTGCTGCCCCGACGGTTCTACGACCTGGTCATCGAGGTCGCCCTCGTCCGCCCCGGGCCGATCCAGGGCGGCGCGGTCCACCCGTACATCCGACGCCGCACCGGCGAGGAACCGGTCACCTACATGCACCCGGCCCTCGAACCCGTGCTGGAACGGACGCTCGGCGTGCCGCTGTTCCAGGAACAGCTCATGCAGATGGCGATCGCGGTCGGCAACTGCTCCGGGGACGACGCCGACCTGCTCCGCCGTGCGATGGGGTCCAAGCGTGGCCTCGAGAAGATCGACCGGCTCCGGGACAAGCTCTACCGGGGGATGGCGGAGAACGGCATCCTCGGCGAGGACGCCGACGCCATCTACGCCAAGATCCAGGCGTTCGCGAACTTCGGCTTCGCGGAGAGCCACTCGATCAGCTTCGCGCTCATCGTCTACGCCAGCGCGTGGATGCGCCTGCACTACCCGGGAGCGTTCCTGGCGGCGCTGCTCCGGGCGCAGCCGATGGGCTTCTACTCACCGCAGACCCTCGTCGCCGACGCCCGGCGGCACGGGGTCCGTGTGCTCCGGCCGGACATCCTGCGGTCCGAGGTCGACGCGACCCTCGAGCCGATCGACGACCCCGACCAGCCCGATCGTTCCGCCGGTCCCACGGGTCCCACGGGTTCCGCCGCTCACGCCGCCGGCGGTCTGGGGGACGCGTGCCTGGCGACGGAGCAACCGCCCGTGCTGCCCTTCGACCGGGACGCCGAGGACGACACCGCCGCCCACCGACGGGACGGCGCGTTCGCCGTGCGACTCGGGTTGGCCGAGGTCGCCTCGCTCGGCCGACGCAGCGCCGAGCGCATCGTCGCCGAACGGCGGGCGAACGGGTCCTTCACCGACATGTCCGACCTGGCCAGGCGGGTCGGCCTCACCACGGCACAGCTCGAGGCCCTCGCCGCCGCCGACGCGTTCGAGTCCCTGGGCATCGACCGCCGGGCCGGCATGTGGTCCGCAGCGCAGGCGGCGGCCGAGCGGGCCGACCAGTTGCCGGACACCCAGGTCGTCGTGCAGCCGCCGCTGTTCGGGCAGATGACGAGCGGGGACGTCCTCATCGCGGACATGTGGTCGACGGGCATGTCGACCGACGACCACCCGATGGGACACCTCCGTCCGGAGCTGTCCCATCGCGGGGTGCTCAGCGTCGAGGACACCCGGACGGCGGAGACCGGTCGGCGCGTCGAGGTCGGCGGCATCGTCACACACCGGCAGCGTCCGGCGACGGCGTCGGGCATCACGTTCCTCAACGTCGAGGACGAGTCCGGGCTGGTGAACGTCATCTGCAGCGTCGGCGTGTGGGGGCGGTACCGACGGGTGGCCCGGGAGTCGCCGGCGGTCATCGTGCGGGGGATCCTGGAACGCTCGCCGGACGGCGTCGTGAACCTGGTCGCGGACCGGATCGAGCACCTGCCCCTCGCGGTCCGGACCCGGTCCCGGGACTTCCAGTGAGCGCGCACTTCCCGTGAGCGCGGGAGCACCCGTGAGCGCGGCACTCCCCGGATCCGTCAGCGGCGAGGGTTCGGCGTGACCCGCACCTCAGGGACGCGGATGGTGACCTCGAGCCCGCCGGCCGGGACGTTGCGGAGGGTGGCCGAGCCTCCAGCCCGTTCGGCGATCGCGCGGACGATCGCGAGTCCGAGTCCGGAGCCGCCCGGCATCGGGATGCCGGGCACAGCGTCCGGGTCGCGTCGTGACGTGCGGGCCTCGTCGGGCCGGGTGAAACGGTCGAACGCGACCGGTACGAACGACTCGGGGACGCCGGGGCCGTCGTCGGTGATCTGCAACACACCCTCGCCGGGGGTGGTCCGCCAGGTGACGACGACGCTGCCGCCTCGGGGGAGTGCGGCGACCGCGTTGCCTGCGGTGTTCGTGACGAGTTGCGCCATCCCGCCGGTGTCGAGCCGGTACCGCGGTTCCACCGTGCCGCCGCCGATGCCGGGGCCCGAGCCACCGACCGCGACGGGCGGATCGAGTTCGAAGTCGACCGTGACGTCCTTGGCGCTCGCGATGAGGCGGACGCGGTCGACGGCGGCCATGACCTCGTCGCCCAGGTCCGACCACGCGGTGGCCGTCTGCGGGGCGCCGTCCGCCGATCGGCGTTCCGACTCCTCGATGCGGGACAGGGTGAGCAGGTCGTTGGCGAGCCTCGAGAGCCGGGCGACGCTGTTCTTCGCACGTTCGATGTGGGCGGCGAGGGCCTGGGCGTCGTCCCCGTCCAGGGACGCCAGGTCGAGCTGGGTGGTGAGGATCGCGAGCGGGGTGCGCAGCTCGTGGCTGGCGTCCGACACCATCTGGCGTTCCCGCTCGGTGGCCTGGCGGGTCCGCGCGAGGAAGGCGTTCAGGGTCGTGGCGAGGGACGCCAGCTCGTCCTGCGCGGGGCCGACCGGCAGCTCGGCGCGCTCCGGGGCGACGGAGAGCCGTTCGGCCTCACGACGCATCCGGTTGACGGGACGCAGCGCCGTGGTGGCCAGCACCCACGAGGCGACGCCGAAGGCCACCAGGATCGCCAGACCCGTGAAGGACAGCGTGGTGGTCAGGTCGTCGACGACGATCGCCTCGGCCTGCGAGTTGCGGGCGGCGACCACGGTCCAGCGTCCAGCCTGGTTCACCGGGTGTTCGACGACGACGCGGTACTCGGAGTCGCCGACGTCGATCACCGAGGTGCCGGCCGGGGTGGAGCGGAGACTCCCGAGCGCCTGTTCGAGGCGTCCGGGCATCGATGACAGGGTGATGTCGCCCGTGGGTGAGACCACCGCGACGAACTGCGCGTTGCCGGGCGGGGAGAGGTTCGGGTTGCTGTCGACCTCGAGCGTGGCGACGTACGGGTCGGTGTCGGCGTCGAGCAGGGTCTCGGTGGCCCGCGCGACGACGCTGACGACCTGCAGGCGCATCACGATCACGAGCAGCGCGATGACGACCGCCGCGATCACCGTCGAGCCGATGGTGATGCGGGCACGTAGCGAGAGCGATCGCAGCGTCCACCGGGTCCGCCGCGCGGGTGCTGCCCCGTCCGACCGCGTCACGCGGTCGTCACGCGCCGACGAGGTCGAGTCGGTAGCCGCGGCCACGGACGGTGCTGATGGCGACGGTCGCCTCCTGCGCGACGAGCTTCTTCCGCAGGTACGAGATGTACTGCTCGACGACGTTCGGGTCGACGTGCTGCGAGCCGTCCCAGACCTCTTCGAGGATCTTCGGGCGGTCGACGACCGTGCCGACCGAGCGGGCGAGCAGCCGCAGCAGCGCGAACTCGGTGGGGCTCATGGCGACGCGCTGGCCCTTGATGGACACGCGGCGTGCTTCGGAGTCGATCGAGACGTCGCCGACCTCGATGGTGCGGGGAGCACCGACCGGTTCACGGCGGCCGAGCGCACGGAGCCTGGCGGTGAGTTCGGCGAACGCGAAGGGCTTGGTGAGGTAGTCGTCGGCGCCGGCGTCGAGTCCGAACACCCGGTCGTCGACGGCGTCACGTGCGGTGACGAGGAGGATCCGGACCGGGTCCTCCCGTTCGCGGACGCGTCGAGCGAGCTCGAACCCGGACATGCCGGGCATCATCACGTCGACCACGGCGATGTCGTAGGCCTGCTCACCGAGGGCGATCAGCGCCTCCACGCCGTTCTCGACCGCGGTGACGCGGTACCCCTCGGCAGCGAGCCCGCGCTCCATGAGCGCGCGCATCTCGTCATCGTCCTCGACCACCAACAAGCGCATCTGGACCTCCCGCGACCATCGTGGCACCGAACGCCGTCCGGCGGGCGGATCGGCATCCGGCACGCCTGAACACCGTCACAGCACGGCGGGCGTCCCGTTGCGTCCGGTGGACAGCTCGAGACCGACGGGTACTGGCCGGGACCATCGCCTTGCTATGCTCCGGCCCGGACGCTGTACCCGACAGACCGTCCTGTACTGGGGGGCACCATGCACGACCCGGACCGTCCGGAGATCGTCCGCCTGCGCGCCGAGCTCGACTCCGCCCGGGAGGGCGTCGTCGGTCTCGGTCCGCTCGACGGACCACATCGCGACCGCGTCGTCGCCGACCTGCTCGCCGCCGTGCTGGACGGAGCGGGTCGCGCCGCGCGTGCAGCCGGCCGGGAGGCCGTGGTCGCCGAGATCCGTCGGTTCGCCGACGTCGAGGTGGTCACGTCCGACCCGTCGTGGCCAGCGGCGGGGGTGTGGGCGGACCTCCTCGAGGCGGCGCGCCAGGCCGCGTGCGGCACGGACGAACCCGTCCGCTGACCCGACGTCGGAGCAGACTGCTCAGTCGTCCTCGCCGAGCAGTTCCTCACGGACGCGCCGGACGTCCTCCAGCAGCGCTCCGATGAGCACCCAGTGCCGGGAGTTCGGCCGGACGACCGCGAGCGGCGCGGTCAGCGCGTGCTCGACCGCGGTCTCCTCCGGTCCTTCGGCGAGCTCGCCCGGCGTGAGTCGTGCCGACTCGACCTGCGCGCCGAGGCGGCGGACGTCGGAGCCGATGCGGGCGACCTCGGTGGCGATCCGCCCCACCATCGGGTCGGCACGGAGGTCCGGGGCGGTGTTGTCCCGGACGGCGCGTGTCATGCCCGTGACCCGGGTGACGAGGACGCGCAGGTGTTCGGCGACGGCGACGTCCCGCTCGAGGACGGTGTGGTGCCGACCGCCGCGGGGGTTCATGGCGAGCGAGTCGCGAGCCGAGGTCAGCGCGGCCTCCGTCCGGCCGTGCTGCTGCCGGAGCGCCCGGGCCTGCAGCAGGGCTGCGTCCCACTGCTCGTGGTTCCACCCCTCGGTCAGGCCGACGGCGATGCGTTCGAACGCGGCGGCGGTGTCGCGGGCGAGTCGTGCGACGGCCAGGTGTGCGGGTTCGAGGAGGACCGGCGGCACGATGACGGCGTTCACCACGAGCGCGACGACCGCGCCGATCACGGTCTCGAGGATGCGGTCGGCCGAGTAGTTCGGCGTGACGACCCCGGCGGTCAGCACGAGCATCCCGCTGATGCCGACCTGCGTCGCCGAGGTCGGGGTCAGGCGCAGTGCCCAGGCGAGCAGGATCGCCAGGACGACCACGAGCAGCACGATCCACACCGCGTCGCCGAGGAGCAGGTGCACCCCGGTCGCCAGGACCACGCCGAGCAGGACCCCGGCGCTGCGCTCCAGGCCCTTCACGAACGACTGGTTGATGCTCGGCTGCACGACGAGCAGGGCGGCGATCGCGGCGAAGGTCGGGAACGGTCCACGGATCAGGAGCTCGCACAGCAGCACCGCCGCGACCACCGCCACCGCGGTCTTCACGACCTGGAGGAACGGGGTGCGGCTGGAGCTGCGGAGGCGCCTGACCGGGTTCACCCCTCCACGCTAGCCAGGAGCCGCACGCCGAGCCGCTCGGCAACGCGCCGAATCCCCGCACACACGGTTGACTGTGGCCGTGTGGCCCAACCATGAGCGTGTCATCCCCGAGGCCTTCGCCGGGTCCGGGACGTCCGTCGTGGCCGCCCGTGCGCACTCGGTCGAACCCTCGGGCAACGGTTACCTCTACGGGTACGAGGTCGACACCCTCGACCGGAACGGCCAGCGGGCCACCGTCCTGACCTACGTCGACACCGGCGGCGCCCACGACCAGAACAGCGCGATCGTCACCGACCCCGCGACGGGGGAGCCGGTGTCTGTGTGGGCCTACCCGAACGACCCGGGCCTCCCGGTGCTGCCGCAGGTGACCTACCGGGACGCCGTCGCCGAACTCCTGACCACGCTCGGGATGCCGGTGACGGACCCGACCCTGACGGTGGCCGCCTACCGGCCCGGCAAGCGTGCCGTGGTCCGCGTCGACGCACCCGAGCGCACCCTCTTCATCAAGATCGTCCGGCCGCACCGGGTCGCACCGATCGTCCGCACCCACGAGCAGTTCGCGGCGGCCGGGCTCCCGGTGCCGCGCGTGCTGGCGAGCCGCGGTGACGGGCTGCTCGTCCTCGAGCTCGTCCGGGGTGTCCCGGCCGGCAGCCGGATCGTCGAGATCGCGGACGACCCGCGCTTCGTGGCGTCCCTCGCAGCGCTGACCGGCCGCATCGCCGCGGTCCCGATGACGCAGCAGGCGCGTGCGGACGCGATGGACCACGCGGACTGGCACCGCCGTACCCTGACGACCGCGCTGCCCGGGGACGCCGAGGAGATCGACCGCCTGTACGACGCGATCGGGCGCCGGTCGATCGGCTGGAACGCCGCGCAGAAGCAGGTCGTGCACGGTGACCTGCACCTCGAGCAGGTCTTCGTCGACGAGGACGAGCCGTGGCGCATCTCCGGCCTGCTCGACATCGACACCGCCGGTTGGGGGTACCCGGTGCGGGACGTCGGCGCGGTCGTCGCGCACCTCGTCGTCACCGGGCTGTGGCACCGCTCCCGTGGTGACGTGGACCGCGGTGCCGCCGCCGAGCGCCTCGCGGACGCCGTCGCCCGGGACTGGGCCGCCCGGAACCCGCAGGAGGCCGAGCGCCTCGGGCCGGCGATCGGGGCACAACTCCTCGCGCACGCGGGCGGGCAGGCGACCACCGGGTCGGTGAACGGGATCGCGACGGCGGAGCAGCTGCTCGCGGCGACGCGGGCTGCCCTGGCGGAACCGGCCCCGAGCCTCCCGTCCGGTGCCGGCCGGCCCCGCTCCGCACCGCACCGCTGACGCCCGTCCCGTCCGCCCTGCCCGTAACGCCGTGTCCCGGTCGGGACGCCCGCCACGCGCGGGGTGTGGAGAGTCGCCTCCGGCGGTGCCGGGGGAGTAAACTGACCGCGCACGCACGGCGTGCTCGCATGTCGCGTCGATCCCTGCCGCGACGACCGGTCCCTGGCCGGTGCGGGCCGCAGCCGCGTCGCCTGGTAGGTCAGACCTCCAGGACGTTCTCCGGGGGACCTCCTCCGGGATGGGTGGCGTGCGTGAGACGCCGCCGGACTCCCGCGCAGACCGTCACATCGGCCACCGGCCCGCACCTGGGCCCCCGATGCGTCCTGCCGGAACGTGCCGGCGTGCTGCGGGCCACGGCGGCCCGCGGTGGACACCGGTGCGACGGCCACGACACACGGCAGCCGCACCACACGACTTCCGCCCGTACCGGGTGGCTCGCCCCGACGAGGGCGGAACAGGAGGAGCCTTGGCTCGATCAGGTACCCGTCGCGCTGCCGGTGGCACGCGGACGGCTGCGCGCCGGACCCGGCCGCTCGACAACGACGGCCTCATCCCCGTTCTCGCCCGCGCCGTGCGCGAGGTCGAAGCCGCCGCGCAGCGGGGCCCGCTCAAGGCGACGAACCGCACGAAGTTCCAGGCTGTCGCCCTGCTCATGCGCGAGGAGCGTGCGCGCGTCAAGGCGGACGCGACCCTCACCGACTCGCAGCGGGCCGAGCAGCTGAAGCGCCTCGACGGGGTCGCCACGATCCTCGCGAAGACCGCTGCGCGGGACACCAGTGTCATCCAGCTCCTCACCGAGGAAGCCTCGGTCTCCGAGGCCACGCGCACGGTGAAGCGCGACATGCTGATCGCCGCCGGCATCGAGCTGCAGCCCGAGGACCTGGTCATCGCAGCCGAACCGACCGCTGCGGTCGAGACGCCCGAGCGGTCCGTGGTGCCGCAGTCCGTCGTGCAGCGGCAGCTCGCGAACCCGTTCCTGCCGCCCGACTTCGCGCTCGCCGACCAGCCCGTGGCGCACCCGCGTCGTCTGGCGAACTGGGAGCTCTTCGGTCCGCTGTTCAAGTCCTTCGAGTACGGCGCCGGCGGCGGAGTGGCCTCGATGCCGCTGCCCGAGCCCGCCACGCTGCACACCCCGGCCGGTGCCTCGCTGATGAAGCACCAGGCGGAGCTCGTCACCTCGGCGGCGCAGGGGCACCGCACCTTCCTGCTCGCCGACGAGCCGGGCCTCGGCAAGACCGCGGAGTCGCTGCTCGCTGCCGACGCCGCGAAGGCGTTCCCGCTGCTCGTCGTCGTCCCGAACGTCGTCAAGACGAACTGGGCTCGCGAGGCCGAGCGCTGGGTGCCGAACCACCGGGCCACGGTCATCCACGGGGACGGCCAGGACCTCGACGGGTTCGCCGACATCATCATCGTCAACTACGAGATCCTCGACCGGCACGTCGGTTGGCTCGGGACCTTCGGGTTCAAGGGCATGGTCGTCGACGAAGCCCACTTCATCAAGAACAAGGACTCGCAGCGCTCGAAGTTCGTGCTGCAGCTCGCCGAGAAGATCCGCGAGCGCACCGCGAACCCGCTGCTGATGGCTCTGACCGGGACGCCGCTCATCAACTCGGTCGAGGACTTCCGCACGATCTGGGAGTTCCTCGGCTGGATCGACGACAAGAAGCCCCGCGCGCAGCTCATGAACGAGCTCGAGGAGATCGGGTTGACCCCCGCCGACCAGGGCTTCTTCACCGAGGCGCGCAAGGCCGTGATCGACCTGGGCATCGTCCGTCGCCGCAAGGTCGACGTCGCCGCGGACATCCCGGCCCGCCGGATCGCCGACATCCCCGTCGAGCTCGACGGCGACGAGGGCCGTTCCATCCGCGACGCCGAGCGCGAGCTCACCGCGAAGCTGGTCAAGCGGTACCACCAGGCACTCGCTGCCCGTACCGGCCAGGCGCCGGTCGACGGCATCGACGAGAAGCTCGTCCGCCAGGTCGCCCGCTGGGAGCTCGAGGACCAGGACGCCTCGTCCACCGGGGAGAACGTGTTCTCGATGGTGCGTCGCATCGGCCGTGCCAAGGCGCAGCTCGCGGCGGACTACGCGGCGCAGCTCGCCTCGAACGTCGGCAAGGTCGTGTTCTTCGCCAAGCACCTCGACGTGATGGACCAGGCGGAAGAGGTCTTCGCCCGCCGGCACCTGCGCACCGCGACGATCCGCGGCGACCAGACGCCTGCGCAGCGCACGGCCGAGATCGACTCGTTCGTGAACGACCCCGACGTGGCCGTCATCGTCTGCTCGCTCACCGCGGCGGGCGTCGGCCTGAACCTGCAGGTGGCGTCCAACGTCGTCCTCGCCGAACTGTCGTGGACGAGCGCCGAGCAGACGCAGGCGATCGACCGCGTGCACCGCATCGGTCAGGAAGAGCCGGTCACCGCGTGGCGCATCATCGCCGCGCAGACGATCGACACCAAGATCGCCGAGCTCATCGACTCGAAGGCCGGCCTCGCCGCCCGCGCGCTCGACGGGTCGGACGAAGAGGTCGTCGACTCCGGCGACATCCAGCTCGACGCGATGGCGGCGCTGCTGCTCGACGCGCTCTCGCGGTAGGGCGCGGCTGGCTGGCTGGCCGGCTGGCGCCGTTCGGCTGCGCACAACAGGAACCCGCTCGAACCACGGGAGACCGTGGTTCGAGCGGGTTCCTGTTGTGCGGGTCCGGCTTGCGCCGGGCGCCGGGGCCGGCTTACGCCGGGCGCCGGGGCCGGGCGCCGCCGCGCGTCAGACGCGCGACTGCACCTCGGCCAGGGACGGGTTCGTCGCCGTGCTGCCGTCGGGGAAGACCAGCGTCGGCACGGTCTGGTTGCCGCCGTTGACCTCGGCGACCAGCTCGGCCGTGCCGGGCGTGTTCTCGATGTCGACCTCGCGGAAGGGCACGCCCGCCTTGGTCATCTGGTTCTTCAGTCGGGCGCAGTAGCCGCACCAGGAAGTCGTGAACATGGTGACGCCGCCGGCCTCGGGCACGAACGCGTCACGGGTGATCGTCTCGCTCATGTGCTCACGGTAACCCCGGTTCCCGGGAGGCGCGTCCGACCCCGCGTCCGACCCTGCGTCCGACCGAGCCTCCGGCCCCGCGTCCGGCCGCGGCTCCCTGACGAGGGACGACGGCCACACCGCCGACCCACCCGTGGTGAGGACCACGCCGCCACCCTGGTAGACAAGACCGTGTGAGCGACACCCACCTCGAGATCGAGCGCACCTACGACCTGCCCGACGGCGCCGCACTGCCCGACCTGGTCGGCGCCGGCGGGATCATGCAGACCGACGTCCAGGAGCCCTTCGAGCTCGACGCCACCTACTGGGACACCCAGCGGTACGACCTCGTCGCCGCCCACGTCACCGTCCGACGGCGGACCGGCGGACACGACGCCGGCTGGCACATCAAGCGCGCCGAGTCCGACACCGTCCGCCACGAGCAGCACTTCCCGCTCACCGAGGACCCGGACACCGTGCCTGTCGACGTCCTCGCCGCACTCTTCACCGAACGCCGCGGCCGCGGACTCCACCCCGTCGTCCGCATCACCACCACCCGCACCGTCACCCGCCTGCTGGACGAGGACGGTGACCAGGTCGCCGAACTCGCCGACGACCGGGTCGTCGCCGAACGCCTCGACGACGACGCGCCGGCGGACCCGAACACCTGGCGGGAGGTCGAGGTCGAAGCCGTCGAGGGCGTCGACCCGCAGATCGCGCACGAACTCTTCGCCGCCCTGGACGGCCGGTTCGCCGCCGTCGGCGCCGGCCCCGCCGCCGTCGCGTCCAAGCTGGCACGGGGGCTGGCGGGGGCACCGGCACCGCGCCTCCAGACCGAGGAGAAGCCGCACAAGGGCACCGCGGCGCGCGCACTCACCAAGCGGCTGCGGAAGCTCCGCGGCACGCTGCTCCGACTGGAGGCCGGACTCCGGTCCGGCGCACCGACCGACCTGGCCGAGACGGCCGAGACCGCGCTCGGCATCGCCGCCGTCCTCGGGTCGTACCGGCCGGCCTTCGCCGACGGGGACGAGATCGACCGGGCCGCCGCCGCGGCCGACGCACTCGCAGCCGTCACGGCACGAGCCGCCCTCGCCGAGTACCTGGTCGACCGACTGCCGCACGCGTCGAGCCCGGCGCAGGAGGCGCTCGTCGACTCCATCACCCGCGAGCGCGTCCTCGCCGCCACTCGCCAGCGCCGCGACGACGCCACCCGCGGAGTCGTCCTGTCCCTGCACGAGGAGTCGTTCCTCGAACTGCTCGACGCCCTCGACGACGCCGTTGAGCGCCCCCGACCGACGGCGTGGGCCCTGCGCGACCCGAAGCGGGTCGCGCAGGACGTCTCGGCGATCGAGAAGCCGCGCATCCGCGACCTCGTCCGCGTCGCCGTCGGGGACGACCCCGCCGACGAGGCCGGCGACCGCGAGGCGACCCAGCGTGCCTGGCACGCGACGCTCCGCGCCCGGATGGCGATGGACGTCCTCGGCGACGACGCGTTCCCGCATGCGCTGTGGAAGCGCATCGGCACCGCGGCCGACGTGCTCACCGAGCGGGTCCGGTCGCTGCACGCGCTCGAGCAGCTGCGCGTGCAGGCCGGCATCGCGGAACGGGCCGGCGAGGGCACCTTCGGGTACGGGGTCCTGGCGGGAGACCGGGTCCGCGTGGCCGAGGAGTCCTACGACGAGGCGGTGCACGCGCTCAACCGCGTGTGACGGCGACGCCCGGAACCACGACGGCGCGCACCCTGCTCGGGTGCGCGCCGTCGTCGTCGGGCCGGATTCGGTCCGTGCTCCGGGTCAGCCCGCCGCGATCGGGTTCGCGCTCGCGGCTGCGGGGGAGACGTCGGCCAGTCCGAGCACGTCGAGCAGCCAGGCCAGCTCGGACGCACGCTCCTTCCACGAGTCGTACCGACCGCTGACACCACCGTGTCCGGCGGACATCTCGGTCTTCAGGAGCACCGGAGCGCCGACCTCGCGCAGCTTCGCAGTCCACTTCGCCGGCTCGACGTAGAGCACACGGGTGTCGTTGATGGAGGTCACAGCGAGGATGCGCGGGTACTGCACGTCGTCGCGGACGTTCTCGTACGGCGAGTACTCGCTCATGTACCGGTAGACCTCGGGGTCGTGCAGCGGGTCGCCCCACTCGTCCCACTCGATGACGGTCAGCGGCAGGTCCGGGTCGAGGATGCTGGTCAGCGCGTCGACGAACGGCACCGCGGCGAGGATGCCCGCGAAGCGTTCGGGTGCCAGGTTCGCGACCGCGCCCATCAGCAGGCCGCCGGCGCTGCCGCCCTCGGCCACCAGACGCTCGGGCGTGGTCCGGCCGCTGTCGATGAGGTGATCGGCGACGGCGACGAAGTCCGTGAACGTGTTTTTCTTCGTCAGGGTCTTGCCGTCCTCGTACCAGTGCCGGCCGAGCTCGCCGCCACCGCGGACGTGGGCGACGGCGAAGACGACCCCGCGGTCGAGCATCGACAGGCGCATCACACTGAAGCCCGGGTCGATCGAGTGCTCGTACGAGCCGTACCCGTACAGGTGCAGCGGGGCCGGGGTGTCGGCATCGACGGCGTCACGGCGCCACACGAGCGAGATCGGGACCCGCGTGCCGTCGGACGCGGTCGCCCAGTCGCGCTCCTGCACGTAGTCGGCCGGGTCGTAGCCGCCCAGCACCGGCTGCCGCTTCAGCACGGTGACCTCGCCGGTCGCCAGGTCCAGGTCGCTGACCTCGGACGGGGTGACGAAGGACGTGTACCCGAGGCGGAGCGTCGGCTGGTCCCACTCGGGGTTGCCACCGAGGCCAGCCGAGAACAGCGCCTCGTCGAAGGGGACCTCGTGCGCGTCGCCGTAGCCGTCGCCCTCGATCGGGATGATCGCGATCCGGGGGAGCGCCTCGGACCGGTACTCGAGCACCAGGTGTCCGGCGAAGGCGTCGACCGACTCGATGCGTCGCTCGGCGTGGTGCGCGACGACGACGCGGCGGTCGGACTCCGACGTCGGGTCGTCGGCGGGGACGTCCACCAGCTCGAAGTTCTCGGCGCCGTCGTTGTGCAGGACCAGCAGTCGGTCGCTGCCGCCGACGATCGCGTGCTCGATCTCGTACTCCACGCCCTCACGACGGGGCCACACCACACGGAACTCGCCGGTCGGGTCGGACGCGTCGAGGACGAGCGCCTCGGAGGTGATCTTCGACCCGAGCTCGATGACGATGTACTGCGACGAGCGGGTCACGCCCACGCCGACCCAGTAGCGGTCGTCCGGCTCCTCGAACACCACCACGTCCGCGTCCGCGGACGTACCGACGGTGTGCCGCCAGATGCGGTCCGGTCGCCACGAGTCGTCGACGGTCGGGTAGAAGACGTACCGGCCCGAGGGGTCGAACGTCGCGCCGGCTCCGGTGTTCGGTATCGTGTCGCCGAGGTCCTGTCCCGTCTCGAGGTCCCGGACCGCCAGGGTGTAGCGCTCGTCCCCCTCGACGTCGACGCCGTAGACCAGCCGGCGACCGTCGTCGCTGATGTCGTAGGTGCCGAGCGAGAAGAAGTCGTGCCCCTCGGCCAGGGCGTTGCCGTCCAGGACCACCTCTTCCCCGGGCAGGGTGCCGGCGCCCGTCGGCGAGTCCTCGGCTGCCGCCTCGAGCGACGGCGGGGTCCAGTCGTCGGGTCCGCTGATCGGAGCGCGGCACTGCACCCCGTACTGGCTGCCCTCGCTGGTCCGGGTGAAGTACCACCACTGGCCCATGCGGACGGGGACCGAGAGGTCGGTCTCCTGCACGCGGGTCTTGACCTCGTCGAAGAGCCGCTGACGGAGCCCGCTGAGGTGCTCGGTCTGCCCCTCGGTGTAGCGGTTCTCGGCTTCGAGGTACGCGATGGTGTCCGGGGACTCCTTGTCGCGCAGCCACTCGTAGTCGTCGACGAAGTCGATGCCGTGGTGGGTCCGCGTCCGGGGCCGCTTGGCGGCGGTCGGCGGGATGGTCACGTCGTGCTCGCTGGTCACCCGGCCCACCCTATTCGCTCGGCATGGAGGACCGACCCGGCCCCGCCGCTCCGCCCACCGCCTCGGCATCCACCGCCGAGCCCGCCGGCACGGCCGCCGAGGTCGACGGCACCACGGCCGCCCGGATGCGTTCCGCGAGCGCGTCGAGCTCCGCCAGCACGTCCGACGCCACCCAGGCCCGGCCCCGTCGCCGCTCGGTGACCGGCCGCAGCACGCCCGCGTCGACCAGGTCGTCGATCACCGCGTCCGTCCACGGCAGGTCCGGCGGCAGCGCGGCACTGATCGCCGCCTCGGTCAGGACCGGGTCCGCGAGCAGGACGCGGAGCACCGCGGAGTCGTGCGTCACCCGGGGTCCGCAGCTCGTGCTGTGCACCGCGGCGCGGTCGTGCTCGATCTCGTCGAGGCGGAGTGCCGCGTACTCGACCTCGTCACACACGGTGCCGATCGCCGCGGCGACCAGGGTCACGACACCGTCGACGTGCCCGTTCCGGTACCGGACGAGTTCGGCGAAGTACCCGGCCCGGTCCGCGACGAGTGCCGCGGCCACGGGGACAACGAGCGAGGACGTCAGACCGCGTCGTCGGAGCACGGCGTTGACGAGGGCGCGGCCGATCCGCCCGTTGCCGTCGATGAACGGGTGGATGGACTCGAACTGGGCGTGGGCGATCGCCGCCTGGACGATCGGGTCGAGTTCGTCCCGCGACAGGAAGGCGAACAGGTCGTCCATGGCCTCGGCGACGTCGTCGGCCGGCGGCGGGACGTACGCGGCGTCGCGCGGGGACGCTCCGCCACCGATCCAGTTCTGCACCTGCCGCCAGCGCCCGGCGACTGGGCCGTCGACGGGGTCGTCCCGCATGAGCACGGCGTGCGCGTCGAGCACCGAGCGCTCGGTGATGCCGCCCCGGCCGGCGTCGTCGATCATCGCCCTGAGGGCCGCGGTCGCGCCGACCATCGCCGTCGCGCTGCCGTTCGCGCGGATGCCGACGAGGGCTCGGGCGTAGTCGTCGAGCGTGGCGTGCTCGTCCTCGATCCGGGAGGACGAGACGGCCTCGGTCCGGGCGAGCAGCAGGTCGAAGGTCGCGGTGCGGTCACCGAGGCGTCGGTCGAGGTCCGTCAGGCGCTCGGTCACCCGCGACACGAAGTCCGCCGTGGTCGGGGGTGCGGTCCAGGTGCGGTGGGCGATGCGGGGCGGCAGCGAGCACCGGACCGAGCGGACCATGCGGTCGGCTCGGGGCGGTCGTCCACTGCTGCGCCACGGTCGGGTCGCCGTGCGGTGCGCCGGCCAGTCAGGCCGGGGCGGCCGGGTGTCGTGGTGGTGCATCCTGCCTCCGCTCGTCGGGTCCCCAGAAGGTACCCACGAGCCGTCCTCCACCGCGAAGAACCCGTATGTCGTGTACGAAGACCGAGGCGTCCGCCGATGGGATCGGTACCGTTGTGGAATGACTGACAACTCGTTCGTGATCATCGGTGCCCACGTCGTCCCCGTGGACGGGGCGGAGTTCGACGGGGGAGCGGTCGTCGTCCAGGACGGCCGGATCACGGCCGTCGGACCCGACGTGACGCCTCCCGACGGCCTGCCCGTGATCGACGCTGCCGGCGCCTGGCTGCTGCCAGGCTTCGTCGAGGCCCACGGCCACGTCGGCATCCACGAGGAGGCGAACGGCTCGGCCGGCAACGACACCAACGAGATGACCGGCCCGAACATGGCCGCCGTCCGCGCGATCGACGCGGTCGACATCGACGACGAGGGGTTCCGCGACGCCCTCTCCGGCGGCATCACGAGCATCGTGGTGAAGCCCGGCTCCGGCAACCCCATCGGTGGGCAGACGGTCGCGATCAAGACCTGGGGTGGCCGGACCATCGACGAGCAGCTCATCTCCGACGCGGTGAGCATCAAGAGCGCCCTCGGCGAGAACCCGAAGCGGGTCTACGGCGAGAAGGGGCAGACCCCCTCCACCCGCCTCGGCGTGGCGAAGGTGATCCGCGAGGCGTTCGTCGCCGCGCAGGACTACCGGGCGGCCCGTGACGCCGCCGCACGGAAGGACGAGCCGTTCACCCGTGACCTCACGAAGGAGGCCCTGGTCCGCGTCCTCGACGGCGAACTCGCCTGGGACCAGCACACCCATCGCCACGACGACATCGCCACCGCCGTCCGTCTCGCCGAGGAGTTCGGCTACCGCCTGGTCGTCAACCACGGCACCGAGGCCCACAAGATCGCCGACCTGCTCGCCGAGAAGGGCATCCCGGTGATCTACGGGCCGCTGTTCACCAGCCGTTCCAAGGTCGAGCTGCGCGACCGCGGCATCCCGAACCTCACCACGATCGCGGCAGCCGGTGTCCGCGTCGCGATCACCACCGACGCGCCCGTCGTCCCGATCAACATGCTCGTCACCCAGGCGACGATGGCGGTGCGCGACGGCCTGCCGCGACAGACCGCGCTCGAAGCGATCACCTCGGCCCCGGCCGACATCCTCGGCTTCGGGGACCGGGTCGGGCGCATCGCCGAGGGGCTCGACGCCGACCTGGTCCTCTGGGACGGCGACCCGCTCGACGCCACCAGCCGCGCCCAGCGCGTCTGGATCGAGGGCGAGCAGGTCTTCGCCTACGTCGACGGACAGGGCGTGACGACACCGCGCTGGTGACCAGCCCGGTGTCGGTGACCGGCTGACGGACGGGAGGCTCGGTGCGGCGCCGCACCGAGCCTCCCGTCCGTCGTCGGGTCCGGCCGGTTCAGTCCTGACGCGACAGGAGGAAGTCGTTGATGCGCTCCGTCATCCCGAGGTCCATCTCCTGCGGCACGCCGTTGACCGTGTGGATCGGAGCGGCCTGCCGGATGCTCGACACCAGCCACAGCGCGTCCGCGGCCCGCAGGTCGTCGAGCGTGACGAGTTCGTAGGCGGTCTCGATGCCCTCCTGCTCGGCGAAGCGGAAGACGTCCGCCTGCGTGGTGCCGTCCAGGATCCCGATGTCGGTCCGTGGGGTGACGAGGCGGCCACCGACCGCCATGACCAGGTTCGCGCGGGTGCCTTCGAGGACGTACCCGTCGGTCGAGACGAAGAGCGCGTCGTCGGCACCGCGGCGGACGGCCTCGCGGAGGGCGGCCATGTTGATCGCGTACGACAGCGTCTTCGCGCCCTGCAGCAGCCATGGCGACGTCCGCTCGACGTCGTGCCGGTAGCCGCGGTCCAGGGTGACGACGCCGATGCCCTCGGTGCGGTCGCGGGTCTGGTCGGCGGAGGGGGCCGCGTAGACCCAGCCGGTCGGACGGCCGAGGCCCTCGACCCCGCGCGTCAGGACGGTCTTCGCGTACGCCTCGCGCACCGGGTCCAGCCGTGCGCAGACCGCTTCGATCGCCTGTCGCCAGGCATCGAGGTCCGGCTCCGGCAGGTCGAGCTTGGCGGCGGACCGACCGAAGCGGGCGAGGTGCGCCTCGAGTGCCTGCGGACGGCCGTCGATGACCGTGATCGTCTCGAACACACCGTCACCCCGGGTCAGGCCGAGGTCCATCACCTGGATGTGCTCCTCGAGCGGCTTCACCCACGTGAAGGCCTCCGCCTCCGGGTCGTGCGGCGCGGCAGCGCGGGAGGGCTGGTTCAGGACGGCGAGGACGGTGTCGGTCATGCCCCCATCCAACCCCAGGCGGTTGTCAGCGACCACCGGGCAGTGCGTCCATGAGCTTCCACACGGCCTCGGTGAGTTCCGGGTGCTGGAGCGCGATACGGCGGAGGCGGTGGTACTCCTCGCCGTGCTCGGTGCCGTGCCCGGAGGCCGGGTGCGACGACCACTGTGCGCTGCGCTGGCCGATGCGGACGTCGAGCTCCATCGCCTCGGCCCGGAGGATCAGCACGACCTGCTCGTCGACGCTCGGCAGCGTGTGCATGAAGTCCCAGGGATCGTCACCCTGCCGACACCGGTGTTCGACGATGACCGAGATCTCCTCGGCGGCTTCGGCGCGCAGCACCTCGAGGCTGCGCCCCGTCCTGCGAGACTCAGCCATGACGCCCCCACAGCACGCCTGCCATGCAACGAGCGTACGTCATCCGATCGGCCACACTGGACACATGACCGAGCGCGACGAGAGCAAGTCCCAGCACCCGGCCGTCGTCGTCGTGTACCTCCTGCGGGACGGTGCGGACGGGCCGGAGGTGCTGCTCGGCGAGAAGCGGCGGGGCCTCGGCACCGGGCGCGTGGTCGGGCCGGGCGGCAAGCGCGAGGGTGACG
Organism: Curtobacterium sp. MCPF17_047; assembly: GCF_003234045.1. Lineage (NCBI taxonomy): Bacteria > Bacillati > Actinomycetota > Actinomycetes > Micrococcales > Microbacteriaceae > Curtobacterium > Curtobacterium sp. MCPF17_047. The sequence goes on from NZ_QKSF01000013.1 coordinate 100,247, forward strand.
AGACAGCGGTCGAGACCGCCGTGCGCGAGGTGGCGGAGGAGGTGGGCCTCCGCATCGACCCGGCCGACCTGGAGGCCCGTGGCACGTTGGACTACCGGTTCCCGTTCCGCCCGTCCTGGTCCCAGGTCTCGGACGTCTTCGTCTGCCGCCGCTGGCAAGGCGACCCGTCGGGTGGTGACGAGCTGGAGCCCCGCTGGGTGCCGGTGGACGCCGTGCCGTACGACGCGATGTGGGACGACGCGCGCTACTGGCTGCCCGGGGTCCTGGCTGGCGGGCAGGTCGATGCGCGGGTGGTGTTCGCGGAGGACAACGCCTCGGTCGCCGGGTTCACCGGGACGGGGATCGGCGAACCGGCCTGATCGCTGCCCGGCACGGCCGTCCTGACGCTCTGACCGCCGACGCTCGTCAGCGTGCGCGCTGCGTCGGGGTGTTGCCGGTGCGCGCGGCTTCGGCCTCGGCCATCACGTCCGCGTCCCCGCTCTGTCCGCCGAGCGGCCGGACGAAGAAGTCGACGACGCCGAACGCGATCGCGGCGACGAGCGCGAACATCGCCCAGCCGTCCCAGAGCCCGGCGACGCTGCGGCCACCGCCCGGCGCGAGCACGATGCTCGTGACGTAGGACAGCGCGGCGATGACGAGGAAGACGACGACGATCGTCATGAGGAGGCGGTGCCAGGCGGTACGGGTCATGATCGGATCAGGATAGCCCTCGCTCGGACGCTCATCGACGTGGGTTCAGCGGCTGGTTCTCGAGCCCGTCGCGTCCGCCGGTGAAGACGTCACCGGCGGCGCGTTCGTCCTCCCAGTCGTCGTCGCGCAGGACCTGCAGCGTGCCGGTCTCGGTCGAGATGAGACCGTTCCGCTCGAGTTCGGCGTCACGCTCACGGCCCAGGAACTCGCGGTTCGCGGTGTTCGCGTCCTGGAACATCGTGGTCCGGCCGGTGACGATCGCGCGGATCCGGCGGCGTTCCCACCACTTCTTGCCGAGGAACATCAGGACGAGCCCGGCGGCGGCGTAGCAGCCCATCGTGACCAGGCCGCGCTCCGGGCCCGGGCCGACGCCGTAGAGCTGGTGCTTGATCATGTCGACCATGCTCGAGCCGACCACGACGTTGTTGAGCCACGCGAACGGCTCCGGCATGAACCACTTCGGGTAGGCGCCACCGGAGGACGGCATCGACAGGAAGACGAAGCAGATCATGGCCGGCGCGGCGATGAACCGTCCGACGAAGTAGCTCAGGCCGTTCACCGCCAGCCCGATCGCCACGATCCAGCCCCAGGCGATGAGGACGAGCGGGATGAAGTGCCCGTGGATCGCGCCGACGACGGGGCCGGCGAGGGTGTTCGTGATGAGCGAGATGACCAGACCACCGGTGACGATGACCGTCATGCGCGTCCGGTGGCGCAGCGGGCCGCCCATGATGCCGATGAACATCGCGACCATGTAGCCGCCGATGCACCACGCCAGCATCACGTACATCGCGACCGTGCCGTACTCGTCGTAGGCCGGCAGGGGAGCGAGCTCGGTCACCCGGGGAGCGGCCAGTCCCGCGCCGGTCAGCACCGCGGTCAGTGTGGCGGGCACCAGGCTCGCGACCTGGAACTGGTGCGCGCTGGCCTTGAACAGCTCGTTGGCCGACGGGTCGAAGGCCACCGCGATCGTCCCCGCGACGACGTCGCGCTTCGCGCCGGCGAGCGAGTCGTAGGACGAGAAGAGGTACTCGCCGGGGAGGGCCTTCTGCACGGCCCCGATGAGCGTCTGGTCGCTGCCGACGATGCCGATCGGGACGTCGTGCGGATGCGGGGCGTGGAAGGCGAACACGTAGCAGAGGCAGAACCCGACGATGAAGAACAGCGGCATCCACAGCTGGAGCCCGATGAGCTGCAGTGACGGGTGCAACGTGGCGTACCAACGGCGGTAGCGGCCGATGTGTTGCTTCGGTGGCGGAGTGGGGCGGGCCTCCCGGCCGGGGCGGTGGACCGGCCGTGACCGCTCGTGCGCGACCCGCGCAGTCTCGTCGGCGCTGCGCGTCGGGAGGTCGTTGTTCCTGCGTGCTTCGTTCCGCGGCGTGCTCACTCGGCGGTGCGCTCCTGTCCTGTCGTCTGGCGTTCCAGGGTACGCCCGGGCGCCAGGGTGCGGGCAGGTCAGGAACGGCTGCGGGACGCCTGCGCCGAGTCCATCGCGAGCTCTTCGGCGTCGAGGGTCACGAGCACGCGGCGCATGACCTCCTCGTCGAGGTTGCCCTTCTCGCGTTCCTCGAGGACGATCTCGCGTCGGCGGTCGAGCAGCTCGCGGCGGATGTCCTGGATCTGCGTCCCGCGGAGCCGGACCGAGGTCCTGCGGTCCTCGGACTCCTCTTCTTCTGCGTCCTGCCGGAACGTCTCCGCCTGGCGTTCGAGACGGGCCTTCAGGCGGGCGAGGACCTTGTCGGTCGCTTCCGGACCGTACCGGGTGCCCCACTCCGGCCGACGGCGGTCGAGCAGCTCGATCGCGGCGACGGTCGTCCGTTGGTTGAGCAGCATCTCGCTGCGGCGGTCCTTGTCGTCCTCGGCCGGGTCCTGCACCCTGAGGGCGCGGATCACGAACGGCAGCGTCAGCCCCTGCAGCAGGAGGGTGCCGACGGTGACGATGAACGCGATCACGAAGATCGTGTCCTGCGCCGGGATCTGCGTCGGGCTCGCGACGACGGAGACGGCGGCGGCGAGGGTCACCACCCCGCGCATGCCGGTCCACGAGATCACCGTCAACTCGCGCCAGTTCAGTCTCGGTTCCGCCGTGCCGCGGATCCAGCGCAGGGAACGGTGTCCTCGGGACAGCCGGACGCGCAGGGGACGGATGAAGCGACCGTGGAGACGGTTCCGGGCGTAGGACTCGAAGATGAACAGCGGTCGGACCAGGATCACGACGGCGAGCACGACGGCAGCGGCGGTCAGGGTCTGGCCGAGGCTGCGTTCGCTCTCCACCAGGTCCTGCACGACCGTGTTGAGCTGCAGTCCGATCAGCGCGAAGACGAAGCCCTCGAGGATGACGTCGATGCTCGTCCAGAGCGGGCGTTCCTGCAGTCGGGTCGCGTACCCCTCCTTCGGCGAGTTGTAGCCGATGTAGAGCCCGGCGGTGACGACCGCGATGACGCCGGAGCCGGACAGCTCCTCGGCCAGGATGTACGCGACGAACGGCAGCAGGATGCTCATGATCGTCTCGACCACCGGGTCGTTGATCCGCATCCGGATCCAGTGCACGAGGACGCCCAGGACGCCGCCGACGACGAGTCCGACGCCGATCGCGAGGCCGAAGATCGCGAGGTCCTGCCAGATCGTCAACGAGGCCCCGGCGATGATCAGTGTGAACACCCGGACCAGCGTCAGGGACGCGGCGTCGTTGATCAGGCTCTCGCCGGAGAGCACCGTCATCACGCGTCGGGGGAGCCCGAGCTTCCGACCGATGGCCGCGGCGGACACCGCGTCGGGCGGGGCGACGATGGCGCCCAGGAGGATCGCTGCGGGCCACGTCATGTCCGGGATGATCAGGTACGCCGCCAGGCCGACCGCGAGCGCCGTGACGATGACCAGGAAGATCCCGAGCCGTCGGATCTGCTTGATCGAGCCGCGGAAGCTCTGCCACGACACGTCGAGCGCCGCCGAGTAGAGCAGCGGCGGCAGGACGACCGTGAGGATCACCTCTGAGTCGATCTCGATGTGCGGCAGTCCGGGGATGAACGACACGCCCAGGGCGACGGCGGTGACGAGCAGCGGTGCCGGGAGTCCCCAGGCCCGAGCGAACCCCGTGACGGCGAGCGATCCGACCAGCAGGATGAGCAACTCGGCGATGTCCACGGGTCCATCTTCCCATCCCGGAGCCGCGGACCTGAGCGAACGTGAAGGCCAGATGAACAACAGGTGTCCGTCCGGCTTGCTCGATGCCCCCTCGCCTGGGACACTTGCCCGCGGTGGACATCACGCTCATAGTCGTCCTGGTCATTGCGTTGGCCCTCTTCTTCGACTTCACAAACGGTTTTCACGACACCGCCAACGCAATGGCGACCCCGATCGCGACCGGCGCCATGAAGCCCACGGTGGCGGTCTCCGTCGCAGCGGTGCTCAACCTCGTCGGGGCGTTCCTCAGCACTGCTGTGGCGACGTCGATCTCGCACGGGCTCATCAACGAGGGACCCGGTGGCGTCGCCATCAGTCCGGAGATGATCTTCGCGGGTCTGATCGGCGCGGTGGTCTGGAACATGATCACGTGGCTGCGCGGCCTACCGTCGTCGTCCTCGCATGCGCTCTTCGGTGGCCTCATCGGCGCCGCGATCGTCGGGGCCGGCTTCGACTCGGTGAACTACGCGGCGCTGCTGACGGTGGTGATCATCCCCGCGTTCCTGTCGCCGGTGATCGCGTCGCTGGTGTCGCTGCTCGCCACGCGGATCGCGTACCGGATCACGCGGCGCCCGGTGTTCCCGAACGAGCGGGGCGGCTTCCGCATCGGCCAGATCTTCACCTCGTCGATGGTGTCGCTCGCACACGGCACGAACGACGCGCAGAAGACGATGGGCGTCATCACGCTCACGCTGATCGCGTCTGGTGCCCAGTCGGCGGACCAGGGCGTGCAGTTCTGGGTAGTGGTGGCCTGCGCGCTCGCGATCGCACTCGGTACCTACACCGGCGGGTGGCGCATCATCCGCACCCTCGGTTCGGGCATCACCGAGATCCGTGCGACGCAGGGGTTCGCCGCCGAGGCCTCGACCGCTGCGACGATCCTGGCCTCGAGCCACCTCGGCTTCGCGCTCTCCACCACGCAGGTGTCCTCCGGGTCGATCATCGGCGCCGGACTCGGTCGGCGCGGGTCGAAGATCCAGTGGTCGACCGCGGGCAAGATCGTCATCGCCTGGTTCATCACCCTGCCGGCGGCGGCTGCGGTCGGCGCGGTCGCGTCGGGCATCGCCCGCTTCGGCGTGATCGGCCTGGTGATCGACGCGGTCGTCGGTGCGATCGTGATCCTCGGCCTGTACCTGTGGTCGCTCCGCAAGCCGCACGAGCACGCCTCGGCCATCGAGATCGACGTCGCCGCGAACGCCGTGCTGACCCGCAAGGAGCAGCGCGGACTGCAACGCAAGAAGCGCGCTGAGGCCGTCGCCGCCCGCCGCGCCGAACTGAGCCGTGAGCGGACGCTCCGCCGCATGGCCGGACGCAAGGGAGGCCGTCGCTGATGGGCATCGCCACTGACGGACGCCGCGGAGCGTTCCGGCTCGGGAGGATCTGCTGATGGGCATCGCCACTGACGGACGCCGCGGAGCGTTCCGGCTCGGGAGGACCTGCTGATGGGCATCGACTGGGGAGCGTTCCTCCTCGTGGCACTCGTCGCCGTCGTCTCTGCGTGCTTCGTCGTCTCGGTGTACTCCGTCGGCCTCCGCTTCTGGAGCGCCGCCGACACCCGGGCCGGCAAGTACACCGTGAAGGACGACGGCACGATCGGACCGGCCACGGCGGGCTTCCCGAACCCGAACGCCGCGGCGTCGGCCGTCCGGATGCTGCGGGCGCTCGCCGTGGTCTGCTTCGTGCTCTGCGGTGCGGCCGTGCTCTACGGCATCTACCTGATCGTGCCCGCCTTCCACTGAGGAACCGCGCGACCCATCCGACAGCGGTCGGCCTCCGGGCCGGCCGCTGTCGCGTTGCCGAGCGTGCCGGTCCGCTGGGCGAGCGGGCGGAATGCCAGGGTGCGTGACGGTCGCGCCACGGGTTCGTGCCCGCTCGCCGTCTGCCGGACGGGAGGTTCGAGGCGGGCTGGTCCCGTGCCTCCCGTCCGCCCTCGGGCGTGAGCGGGCGGAATGCCAGGGTGCGTGACGGTCGCGCCACGGGTCGTGCCCGCTCGCCGTCTGCCGGACGGGAGGTTCGAGGCGGGCTGGTCCCGTGCCTCCCGTCCGGCTCACGCGAGCGGGCGGAGTACCAGGGTCCGTCGCGAGTGCACCCTCCTGCAACGCCCGCTCACCAGAGCGACTCCGCCTCGGGTGTGAGCGGGCGGAAAGGCGGCGCGCGCGCCGTGCGTGCGCCGCTTTGCGCCCGTTCGCCCGCCGCCCACTGGGCAGCTGGCGGCCTGGAGGCGCCTGGGGGCCTGGCCCCGCGCCTCCCGTCCCCGCGCACGCGGGCGGGCGGAAACGCACCGCTGCGGCGGATGGCACCGCCCGCTTCCACCCGCTCGCCGGAGCGGGCCCCGTTCGAGTCGACACGCGGGTGTGAGCGGGCGGAAAACGCACCGCTGCGGCGGATGGAACCGCCCATTTCCGCCCACTCACCCCAAGGCGGACGGGAGGCGCGTGGCGGCCGGGTGGTGCGCCTCCCGTCCCCATGACGGCGAGCGGGCGGAACCCCGTGGCGGGCGGGGAGAGGACCTTGGCATCCCGCCCGCTCGCCTCGCCTCGCTCCGCCCGCTCGCCCGCTCTACCC
>NZ_QKSF01000014.1:0-97221 GCF_003234045.1 Curtobacterium sp. MCPF17_047
TCGAGCACGAGGTCAATAAAATTGGCATTGACAATGTGCACGCTGTTGAGTTCTCAAGGACCAGACGCACTCCCCACACAACACCAACACGATGTCACGCCAGAGAGGCTGTCGTTCTCGAACCCACCGATGTCGTCGAACCCAGCAACACAACCGTGCAACCAGACCCAGTGGCTCATCCCGAAGGAGAGAACCGGTGGAGTAGTCATCCTAAGCGTCGAAGCGAACCAGCACAAGGCCAGATCCGATCTCCAGTGGAGGATGGTCCCGCTTGAGGGCCGACGTGCTCTGGGCTTTCGCTCCAGCCGCTCCGCCGCACCTTTGGGGTGACGAGGGATTACTTTACGCAGCCCCCACCCCCACCACCAACCCGCCCCACATCCCGGGCGTGTCGCACACTGCAACACATTGACGGGGCCTGGATCAGGAGACCGTCACGCCCGCCAGGGTCTTCTTCCCCCGTCGGAGGACGAGCACACCCGCCGGCAGTGCGAGGGACGCCAACGTCGCCGCCGGGTCCTCAGCTCGCTCGTTGTTCACGTAGACACCGCCCTGGGTGATCGCACGCCGTGCCTCACCGAGGGACTTGACGAGTTCCGTGTCGACGAGGGCACGAGCGAGGTCCGCGGTTCCCTCGATGGCGACGGACCCGGGGAGCTCCGCGATCGCGGAACGGAGGGTCTTGGCATCCAGTGCAGCGAGGTTACCGTTGCCGAACAGTGCTGCCGACGCATCGATGGTCGCCTGCGTCGCGTCAGCGCCGTGGACCAGGGTGGTGACCTCCACAGCCAGGGTGCGCTGGGCCTCCCGGCGGAACGGCTCGTCGGCCACCGCCTGCTCGAGCCGCTCGATCTCGGCACGCGACAGGAACGTGAACTCCCGGAGACGGGCGATCACGTCGGCGTCCGCCGTGTTGAGCCAGAACTGGTAGAAGGCGTACGGCGACGTCATCGCGCCGTCGAGCCAGATCGCGTTGCCCTCGCTCTTGCCGAACTTCGTGCCGTCCGAGTTCGTGATGAGTGGCGTCCCGAGTGCGTGCGCGGCCACACCCTCGGTACGCCGGATCAGCTCCGTCCCCGAGGTCAGGTTGCCCCACTGGTCGGACCCGCCGGTCTGCAGGGTGCACCCGTACTGCCGGTACAGCTCGCGGAAGTCCAGCCCCTGCAGGATCTGGTAGCTGAACTCCGTGTAGCTGATGCCTGCGTCGGAGTTCAACCGGGCGGCGACGGCGTCCTTCTTCAGCATCGAGTTGACGCGGAAGTACTTGCCGATGTCGCGCAGGAAGTCGATGGCCGACAGCGGCGCGGTCCAGTCCAGGTTGTTCACCAGACGGACGCCGTTCTCACCGTCGGGGCTGAGGAAGCGGGAGACCTGCGCTTGCAGACGACCGACCCACTCCACGACGGTCTCGCGGGTGTTGAGCGTGCGTTCCGCCGTCGGGCGCGGATCACCGATCAGGCCGGTCGACCCGCCGACGAGTGCGAGCGGCTTGTGTCCTGCCAGCTGCAGCCGGCGCATCGTGAGGAGCTGCAGCAGGTTGCCGCAGTGCAACGAGGGAGCCGTCGGGTCGAAGCCGCAGTAGTACGTGACAGGTCCGGCGTCGAGGGCCTCTTTGAGGGCGGTCTCGTCGGTCGAGACGTGCACCAGACCACGCCAGCGGAACTCGTCCCACACCGAAGCGAAGGTCGGGTCGTTCTGCTGGCGCGTCAGGACATCGGGAGCGGTATCACTGGACACCCCGTCATCGTACCGGCGCCGCGGCACACCCTTCAGTCCACGGCGCCCTTGTGACGCCGGTACGCGGAGACGGTCGGTTCGTCCCGCAGCCAGAAACGCCACGGGAACGCGGCGCCACCAGCGACACCGCCGACCCCGGTGCGTGGACCACACGCGATCGTGCCGGCGGCCAGGAGGTCGTCGACGACCGCAGCCGGGGTCGATGAGGCGAGCCGGCCCTCCAGTCCGGGTGCCAGGGCGAGGCGGTACGGGCCGGAGCCATCGAGGAGCGACGTCCCGTCGTCCTCGCCGAGGACGGCGCCGAGTGCGACGCCGAGGTTGCCCGGTCCACGCGCGAGGGCGACGTCCGCGACGGACGGACCGCGCCGCTGGCGTGCGGTCTCGACGCCCGCGACGACCTCTGCCCCTCGGAGCAACGACCCGGACGAGACGCCGTCCGGTCCGCTCACGACGTTGACGCAGGTGTGGATGCCGTAGGACCGGTACGCGTACAGGGTGCCCGGTGGGCCGAAGAGGTGTCGGTTGCGGGCCGTCATCCCGCGGTGCCCGTGCGACCCGGGGTCGGTGGGGCCGAAGTAGGCCTCCACCTCGGTGATGCGGAGCGTGACGCCCTTGCCCGCCACGGTGGCCCCGAGGAGGGCCGGGGCGGAGACCGGTGCTGGCTCGGACAGCACGGCGAGGAGCGCGGTGGTCGTCATCGCGCCGTCGCCGTCGCCGTCACCGTTGGTCCGGGCGTTCCGGTCATCGAGCGAAGGGCGTCCCCGCGGCGATCTCGGCCACGGACCGTGTCACGGCAGCGAGCTGCTCGGCGACCCGCTCCGGCGCGGTTCCGCCCACGCCACGACGCGAGGCGACGCTGCCCTCGATGGTGAGGACCGCACGGACGTCCGGCGTCAGGTGCGGTGAGACGGACGCGTACTCCTCGTCCGTCGGGTCGTCGAGGTCGATGCCGCGCTCCTCGCAGTACCGCACGAGCGCACCGGACACCTCGTGCGCGTCGCGGAACGGCACACCCTGACGGACCAGCCACTCGGCGACGTCGGTCGCGAGCGAGAAGCCCTGCGGCGCCAGCTCTGCCATCCGAGCGGTGTCGAAGGACAGTGTCGCGACCATGCCGGTGAACGCGGGCAGCAGGACCTCGAGCTGGGCGACGGAGTCGAACACGGGCTCCTTGTCCTCCTGCAGGTCCCGGTTGTACGCGAGCGGCAGGCCCTTGAGGGTGGCGAGGAGCCCCGTGAGGTTGCCGATCAGTCGGCCGGACTTCCCGCGCGCCAGTTCGGCGATGTCCGGGTTCTTCTTCTGCGGCATGATGCTCGACCCGGTCGAGAAGGCATCGTGGAGCCGGACGAAACCGAACTCCTTGGTGTTCCAGAGGATGATCTCCTCGGCGAGACGCGAGATGTCGATGCCGATCTGCGCCAGGACGAAGGCGAACTCCGCCACGACGTCGCGAGCGGCGGTCGCGTCGATCGAGTTGTCAGCCGGACGGTCGAAGCCCAGCTCGTGGGCGATCGCCGTCGGGTCGAGCCCGAGCGAGCTCCCCGCGAGCGCGCCGGCCCCGTACGGGCTCACGCTGGCGCGGCCGGCCCAGTCGCGCAGCCGTTCCAGGTCGCGGACGAGCGGCCAGGCGTGCGCGAGCAGGTGGTGCGCGAGCAGGACGGGCTGCGCGTGCTGCAGGTGCGTCCGCCCCGGCATGATCGCGCCCTCGTGCTCGGACGCCTGCTGGCTGATCGCGTCGACGAGGTCGATGACCAGGCGACCGATCCGGCGTCCGTGGTCGAGCATGTGCATCCGGCCGAGGGTCGCGATCTGGTCGTTGCGGCTGCGACCGGCGCGGAGCTTCCCGCCGAGTTCCGGACCGACGTCGGCGATGAGCAGGCGCTCCAGGGCACCGTGCACGTCCTCGTCGGAGTCCGCCGGCTGGAGGGAGCCGTCGAGGAACGACGCCTCGAGACGGTCCAGCCCTGCGAGCATCCGGTCCAGTTCATCGGCCGTCAGGTAGCCGGCCGTCTGCAGCGCTCGGGCGTGTGCCCGGGAACCGGCGAGGTCGTACGGTGCCAGCTGCCAGTCGAACTGGGTCGACTTCGACAGCGCTGCGAGCTCGGCGCTCGGACCGTCGGCGAAACGGCCACCCCACAGGGCACCCGTGTTCGTCGCGTCGGTCTTGCTGCTGGCTTCTTCCGGCCGGGAGGCCCGGGGCACGTCCGTCATGTCGTCCTGCGTCGTGAGTGGTGGTCAGATGGTGTGGGACGGGCCGGGGCGGTTCGCTCCGGCCCGTCCGACAGGGTGGTGCTGTGCTGTCTTCCGGCTAGTTCGCGAGGTCGCGGCGAGCGGAGATCTTGCTCGGCAGCGACCACAGTTCGATGAAGCCCTTGGACAGCGACTGGTCGAACGTGTCGCCCGTGTCGTAGGTGGCGAGGTCGAAGTCGTAGAGGCTCTGCTCCGAACGACGACCGGTCACCGTGGCACGACCACCGTGCAGCTGCAGGCGGATGTCTCCGGACACGTACTCCTGCGTGGAGTCGATGAAGGCGTCGAGGCTGCGCTTCAGCCCACCGAACCAGAGGCCGTCGTAGACCAGGTCGGCCCACTCCGACTCGACACCGCGCTTGTAGCGGTTCACGTCACGCTCGAGGGTGAGGCTCTCGAGCTCCTCGTGCGCGGCGATGAGCGCCATCGCTGCCGGGGCTTCGTAGACCTCGCGCGACTTGATGCCCACGAGACGGTCCTCGACGACGTCGATGCGGCCGACGCCGTGCTTGCCGGCGAGGGCGTTGAGCTCCTGCACGATGCGCAGGACGCTGAAGCGCTGGCCGTCGATCGCGACCGGCACGCCCTGCTCGAACGTGATGGTGACCTCGTCGGCGTCCCGCGGGACGGAGGGGTCCTGCGTGTAGGCGTAGAGGTCCTCGATCGGCGGGTTCCACGGGTCCTCGAGGAACCCGGTCTCCACCGCACGACCCCAGACGTTCTGGTCGATCGAGTACGGGGACTTCTTGCTCTGCAGGATCGGCAGGTTGTGCTCCTGCGCGTAGACGATCGCCTTGTCACGGGTCAGGGCGAGGTCGCGGACCGGGGCGACGCTCGTCAGGTCCGGAGCGATGGCGGCGACGGCGGCCTCGAAGCGGACCTGGTCGTTGCCCTTGCCGGTGCAGCCGTGCGCGACGCTGTCGGCCCCGAGCTGCTTGGCGGTGAGGGCGAGGTGCTTCGCGATGAGCGGGCGGCTCAACGCGGACACCAGCGGGTAGCGCTTCTGGTACAGCGCGTTCGCCTTGAGGGCGGGGACGAGGTAGTCGTCCGCGAACTCGTCCTTGGCGTCGATGACGACGGACTCCACCGCACCGCAGTCGAGCGCGCGCTGCCGGATGGCGTCCATGTCCTCGCCGCCCTGGCCGACGTCCACCGCCAGTGCGACGACCTCTTTGCCGGTGGCGTCCTTGAGCCAGCCGATGCCGACGGAGGTGTCGAGGCCTCCTGAGTAGGCCAGTACGACGCGGTCTGCCATGAGTGTTCTCCTTGCTGGGGTGGTTGTCAGTTGCCGGTGGGCGTCGCGTTGGCGGCGAGGAGCCAGGCGAGCAGGGCCTTCTGGGCGTGCAGACGGTTCTCCGCCTCGTCCCAGATGATGCTGCGTGGGCCGTCGATGACCTCGGCCGTGACCTCGTAGCCACGGTCGGCGGGCAGGCAGTGCATGAACACGGCGTCGTCTGCGGCGTGTGCGAGCAGCTCGTCGTCGACGCGGTAACCGTGGAAGACCTCGAGGCGCTGCTGCTTCTCGTCCTCCTTGCCCATCGACACCCAGGTGTCGGTGACGACGACGTCGGCGCCGGCGACCGCCGCGACCGGGTCGGTCACGACGAGCACCGAGCCGCCGGTCTCCGCGGCGCGGGCTTCGGCGTCCGTGACGACCTGTGCGGCCGGGGCGAACTCGGCCGGGGCTCCGACGCGGACGTGCATGCCGGCGGTCGCGCAGGCGAGCAGGTACGAGTGCGCCATGTTGCTGGCCCCGTCACCCACGAAGGCGATGGTCTGACCGGCGAGGGCACCGCGGTGCTCACGGATGGTCAGCAGGTCGGCGAGCAGCTGGCACGGGTGGAAGTCGTCCGAGAGGGCGTTGACGACGGGCACGGTGGTGCTCGCTGCCATCTCCTCGAGCCCGGCCTGGCCGTAGGTGCGCCACACGATGGCGGACACCATGCGCTCGAGCACGCGAGCCGTGTCGGTCGGGGTCTCCTTGCCGCCGAGTTGGCTGTTCGCGGTCGAGATGATCAGCGGGCTGCCGCCGAGGTCGCTGATCCCGACGTGGAAGGACACGCGGGTCCGGGTCGACGACTTGTCGAAGATCACCGCGACGCTCTGCGGGCCGGCGAGCGGCTTGCTCCCCCAGCGGTCGCGCTTCATCTCGACGGCGAGGTCGAGGATGGCGGACTGCTCCGCCTGGGTCAGGTCGTCGTCCCGGAGGAAGTGGCGGGTCATGCGATGGTCTCCTGGTCGGCGCCCGTGACGGCCGCCATGCTCTGGGCGAGGATCGCGAGGAACTCGTCGATCTCGTCGTCGGACACGATGAGCGGCGGCGCGATGCGCAGGCTCGATTCGTTCGGGGCGTTGATGATGAGACCGCGGTCGAGCGCGGCGGCGGACACGGCCGCGGCGACCGGCTGGCGCAGGCCGACGCCGATGAGCAGGCCGCTCCCGCGGACTTCTTCCACCAGGTCGGAGCCGAGCGCGCTGATGCCCGCACGGATCCGCTCCCCCTTGATGACGGCGCCCTCGACGAGACCCGCTCGCTCGATCTCGGCCAGGACCGCGTTCGCGACCCTCGTGCCGAGCGGGTTGCCGCCGAAGGTCGACCCGTGCTGGCCGGCCGAGAACAGGTCGGACGCCGCGCCGAAGGTCACGAGGGCACCGATCGGGAACCCGCCGGCGATGCCCTTGGCGACGGTGATGGCGTCCGGGGTCACGCCGGTGTTCTGGAACGCGAACCATGCCCCGGTCCGGCCGATGCCGGTCTGGATCTCGTCGAGGATCAGCAGGGCGCCGTGCTCCTCCGTCAGTTTCCGAGCGGCCTGCAGGAAGCCCTCGGGCAGGTCGACCACGCCGGCCTCGCCCTTGATCGGCTCGAGGATGAGAGCCGCGACGGTGTCGTCGATCGAGCGTTCGAGGGCCTCGATCGAGGTCTCGATGTGCTCGACTCCGGGGATCATCGGCAGGAAGTCCTCCTGCAGAGCGGGCTTGCCGGTCAGGGCGAGCGCTCCCATGGTCCGGCCGTGGAACGCCTGCTGCAGCGCGAGGATCCGGGTCTTGCGACCGTCCGTCCCGCGGTTCAGGCGTGCGAGCTTGAACGCGGCCTCGTTCGCTTCCGCGCCGGAGTTGCCGAAGTACACGCGGCCGGCGTCCCCGGCGCCGGAGATCCGCTTGAGGCGCTCGGCCAGCTCGAGCTGCGGCGGGGTGGCGAAGTAGTTCGACACGTGCACCAACTTGGCTGCCTGGTCGCTGATGGCCTCGACCAGGGCCGGGTGGGCGTGGCCGAGCGAGTTCACCGCGATGCCGGCGAGGAAGTCGAGGTACTCGTTGCCGTCGACGTCCCAGACGCGACAGCCCTCACCGCGCTCGAGCATGATCTTCGGCGGGGTCAGGGATCGCATGAGCGACGCCCCGAACCGGTCGTTCCAGGTCTCGGTCTGCGTCTGGGTGCTCACCGTGGGGTGCCCTTCTCGTCGTGGTGCGGGGTGGTGTGCTCGCCGGCGGCGCGGCGGCCGATCTCGGCGTGCGTGTTCTGGTTCTCGGTCCGTCGGCTCGGGTCCGGGATCACCTCGGTGCCCGCACCGCGCAGGGTGAAGACCTCGAGCAGGATCGAGTGTGGGATGCGACCGTCGATGATGGTCGCGCCGCCGACACCGCCGACCACGGCGTCCAGGCACGCGGTCATCTTCGGGATCATCCCCGACTCGAGGGACGGCAGCAGCTGCCGGAGTTCCTCGACGGCGATGAGGTCGATGATCGAGTCCCGGTCGGGCCAGTTGCGGTACAGGCCGGGGACGTCGGTCAGCATCATCAGCTTCGACGCGTTGAGCGCGATCGCCAGCGCGGCCGCAGCGGCGTCGGCGTTCACGTTGAGCGCCTGGTCCGGGTGCGCGTCGTCGATCGCGATGCTCGACACCACCGGGATGCGGTCGGCCCGGATCGCCGCGAGGACGCCGGACGGATCGACGTGGGTGATGTCGCCGACGTGACCGAGGTCGAAGTGCTCGCCGTCCACGACGACGCCCTTCTTCTCGCCCGTGAACAGCGACCCGCCGTCGCCGAACACGCCGACACCGAGGCCGGCACCGTGCTCGTCGATCAGGTCGACGATCTCGCGGTTCACCTCACCTGCCAGCACGTCGCGGACGACGGTGATCGCTTCGGTCGTGGTGACGCGGTAGCCGCCGCGGAACTCGGACTCGATGCCCTGTTCCTTGAGCGCCGCCGAGATCTGCGGACCGCCGCCGTGCACGACGACCGGGTGCAGTCCGGCGTACCGCAGGTAGACCATGTCCTCGGCGAACGCACGCTTCAGGTCGTCGTTCACCATCGCGTTGCCGCCGAACTTGACAACGACGATCTTGCCCGAGAACCGCTTCAACCACGGCAGGGACTCGATGAGGGTCGCGGCCTTGACGGTCGCGAGCTCGTGCTCTTCTTCCTTCGAGAGGTCCGGATCGCTCATCAGCTGGAGTACGCGCTGTTCTCGTGGACGTAGTCGTGCGTCAGGTCGTTCGTCAGGATCGTCGCCGCATGCGGTCCGACCCCCAGGTCGATGAGCACATGGGTGTCCCGCGGGCTGAGGTCGACGCTGTCGCTCGGCTGGTCCGGAGCGCCGGCATGGCAGACCCGGATGCCGTTCATCGAGACGTCGACCGCGTACGGGTCGAACTCGGCATCGGTGGTGCCGATCGCGGCGAGGACCCGACCCCAGTTGGGGTCGTTGCCGAAGACGGCCGCCTTGAACAGGTTGTTCCGGGCCACGCTCCGGCCGACCGCCACCGCGTCGTCCTCGCTCACGGCACCGACGACCTCGATCGCGATGTCGTGCGCGGCGCCCTCAGCGTCCTGTTGGAGCTGCCGGGCGAGGTCCGCGCAGACGGCGGTCAGGGCCTCCCGGAAGTCGCCGACCTCGGGGGTCGTTCCCGACGCGCCGGACGACATCAGCACGACGGTGTCGTTCGTCGACATGCAGCCGTCCGAGTCGACACGGTCGAAGGTGACCCGGGTCGCAGCGCGCAGCGCCTGGTCGAGTTCGTCGGAGGTCAGGGAGGCGTCCGTCGTGATGACCACGAGCATCGTCGCCAGGCCCGGCGCGAGCATGCCCGCACCCTTGGCCATGCCCCCGATCGTCCAGCCGTCGACGGTCACGACGGACTGCTTCGGCTTCGTGTCGGTCGTCATGATCGCCGTCGCGGCAGCCGCTCCCCCGCCGTCGGTGAGGGCATCGGCCGCGAGCGTCACGCCGCGGAGGACACCGTCGCGGAAGGTCTGGTCGCCGACACCGATGAGGCCGGTGGAGCACACGACCACGTCGCCGGCGCCGATCCCGAGGGCGTCGCCGACCGCTTCAGCGGTCAGGTGCGTCGTCTGGAAGCCGAACGGGCCCGTGAAGCAGTTCGCGCCTCCCGAGTTGAGGAAGACGGCTCGCGCCACCCCGTCCCCCACGACCTGGCGGGACCAGATCACCGGGTGCGCCTGGGCGCGGTTCGAGGTGAAGACGGCGGCCACGGCGTCGGACGGGCCGTCGTTGACGACGAGCGCCACGTCCGGCTTGCCGCTCGTCTTCAGGCCGGCGGTGACGCCGGCGGCCCGGAAGCCCACCGCGGCCGTGACGCCCTGCAGCGCGCCGTCAGCGGACGGGAGGCCCGTGGCCGCGTCGTCCGCGCCCGGTGCATCGGTGATGTCGGTCACGGGGCGACTCCGTCCACGCTGAGGCCGAGCGTCTCGGGGAACCCGAGCGCGATGTTCGCGGACTGCACGGCTGCGCCGCCGGTCCCCTTGGCGAGGTTGTCGAGCGCGGTGACGGCGACGACCCGACCGGCCGCTTCGTCGACCGCGATGCCGACCAGGGCCGTGTTGGCACCGATCGTGTCCGCCACCCGCGGGAAGACGCCCTCGGGCAGCAGGTGGACGAACGGTTCGTCCGCGTAGGCCTGCTCCCAGGCGAGTCGGACGTCGTGCGCGGTGACACCGGGTGCCAGGCGCGCGGTCGTCGTGGCGAGGATCCCACGGGCCATCGGCACGAGCACGGGGGTGAACGAGATGCGGACGTCCGAGGCCCCTGCCACCCGGAGGTTCTGCTGGATCTCCGGGACGTGCCGGTGACTGCCGCCGACCGCGTACGCGCTGGCCGAGCCCATGATCTCGGCGGCGAGGTACGTCGGCTCGAGCTTCTTGCCGGCACCGCTCGGGCCGACGCTGAGCACGGCGACGATGTCGTCGGACTCGACGAGCCCGGCCTGGACACCGGGTTGGATGCCGAGCGTCACCGCGGTGACGTTGCAGCCGGGGACGGCGATCCGCTTGGTCGCGGCCAACTCGGTCCGCTGCCGGCCCTGGGCGACGATGTCGTCGACGTCGCGCCACTCCTCCGCGGCACCCGGGGCGGGCGGAGCGTGCAGCAGTTCGGGCAGGCCGTATGTCCATGCCCCGTGGAAGTCACCACCGTAGAAGGCCGCCCAGGCGCTCTCGTCCGTCAGGCGGTGGTCGGCGCCGCAGTCCACCACGAGGGTGTCCGCGTCGAGTTCGGCGGTGATCGCACCGGACTGGCCGTGCGGCAGCGCGAGGAACACCACGTCGTGCCCGCGGAGGTTCTCGGCCGTCGTCTCCACCAGGGTGAGGTGCGCGAGCGATCGGAGGTGCGGCTGCGTCGCGATGAGCGGCTGTCCGGCGTTCGAGAACGCCGTCACCGTCCTGACGTCGAACTCGGGGTGAGCGGAGAGGACGCGCAACAACTCGCCACCCGCGTAGCCGCTGGCTCCCGCCACGGCGACGGATACGGACATGGGTTCCACCTTTGGTCGGACTGTTCGTCGAGAGAGTCGGAGGCGGCGACCCCGGGCGGTGATCCGTCGTGGATCAGTCGCGCAGGGTCGCCCCGAATCGCCCGCCGGCACGTCGGACAGCGCCGTCACGGGCCTCGGAGGCCTCGGCAGCGGTCAGCGTGCGGTCCGTGGCACGGAAGCGCAGGGCGAACGTCAGGGACTTCTGTCCCTCGTCCACGCCGGCACCCCGGTAGTCATCCACGAGCCGAGCATACTCCAACAGGTCTCCGGCACCAGCGCGCACCTCGGTCAGGACGTCGCCGGCGGGCACCGACACGTCCACCACCAGGGACAGGTCCTGCGTCGCTGCGGGGTAGGACACGATCGCCGAGACGTGCACGAGTTCGGGGGCGACGGCGACCAGGGCGTCGAGGTCGAGCTCGACGACGGCCACCACCCGGGGCAGGTCGGCGTCCGCGGTCCGTTCCGGCAGCAGCTCGCCCGCCACACCGACGACCGTGTCACCGACGAGCAGTGATGCCGCGCGTCCGGGGTGCAGCGCCGGGTGGCTCGTCTGCCTGACGGTCAGCTCGACACCGACTGCCCAGGCCACCGTGCGGGCGACGTCGAGGGCGTCGGCGATACCGAACGCCTCGACCGCGGCACCGGGCTGCTTGAGCACGGCGTTGCCGAGGAGCAGCGCGCTGACGTGGAACGGCTGCGGGGGCAGCGAGGCGTCGAGGGCGGCGAGGGTCTCGGGCGTCGGGCGCTCGGCGCCGGCGGGGACGTCGGTCGTCCCGAGCTCGACACCGGGCTCGGGCAGGAACACCCGGGACGTCTCGTACACGGCGACGTCGACCAGTCCGCGGGACACGTTCCGCCGGGCCACGTCGACGAGGGCGGGCAGACCGCTCCGACGCAGGTGGTCCTGCGCACTGTCGAGTGCGTTCGCCAGGACGACGCTCGGCCCGCCGGCGGGGTCGATGCCCGGGTACGCGGCAGCGGTGGCGGCGGAGACGAACGGTGCCGTGACGACCTCGGTCAGACCGGCGGCGGCCAGAGCAGCCGAGACACGGCGACGCGCCTGCTGGTGCCGCGTGAGCCCACGACCCGGCGGCGCGATCGGCAGGACGCTCGGGATGCGGTCGTACCCGACGATGCGGGCGATCTCCTCGACCAGGGAGACGTCGTCCACCAGATCGGGGCGCCAGCTCGGCGGGGTGACGACGAGCAGATCACCGTCGACGTCGACCGACGCGCCGATCGCACGGAGGGTGTCGAGCACCTCGGCGTCGGTGTAGTCCACGCCGATCAGTGCAGCGGCTCGACCGAGACGCATGGTGACGGTGGGGCGAGGCGACTCGTCGACGAGGGTCGATCCGAGCGCGTCGGGTGCGCCGCCGGCGAGGTCGACGAGCAGTTCGACGGCCCGGTTCGCCGCGGCCTGGGCGACGAGCGGGTCAACGCCACGCTCGAACCGGCGCGATGCCTCACTCGGCAGCTTGTGGCGCCGCGCGGTCCGGGCGATCGACACCTGGTCGAAGCCGGCGGCCTCGATCAGGACGTCCGTCGTCGACGCGGAGATCTCCGTCCGGGCACCGCCCATGACACCCGCGAGACCGACCGCCCCGGCGTCGTCGGCGATGACCAGGTCCTCGGCGTCCAGCTCGCGCTCCACGTCGTCGAGCGTGGTGAGCCGTTCCCCGGCGGTGGCCCGGCGGACGGCGAGCCCGCCCTGGACGGCGCCGAGGTCGTACCCGTGCAGCGGCTGGCCGAGCTCGAACATCACGTAGTTGGTGATGTCGACGGGCAACGAGATCGAGCGGACGCCGGCGAGCGACAGACGGGCGACCATCCAGGCCGGGGTGGGGCGGGTGGCGTCGATGCCGCGGACGACCCGCGTCACGAAGGTGCTGGCCCCGATGCGGCCCCGGATCGGTGCGGCGTCGTCGATCGTCACGGCGAAGCCCTCGCCGGCGCGCGGCAGGACGCGGTCGACCGGGTCCGAGAAGGTCGCCCCGGTGGCGTGCGCGTACTCACGAGCGACCCCGCGCATGCTCATGGCGTAGCCGCGGTCCGGCGTCACGTTGATCTCGACGGCGGCGTCGTCCAGGCCGAGCAGCGCGATGGCGTCCGCCCCGACCTCGGGCTCCATGCCGAGGTCGGCGAACCGGAGGATGCCGTCGTGCTCGTCGCCGAGTCCGAGTTCCCGCGCCGAGGCGATCATGCCGTCCGACACGTGGCCGTAGGTCTTGCGTGCGGCGATCGGGAACGGCCCGGGCAGCACGGCGCCGGGCAGGGTCACGACGACGAGGTCGCCGACGTCGAAGTTGTGGGCGCCGCAGACGATGCCACGCGGTTCGGCTTCGCCGACGTCCACCTGGCACCAGTTGATCGTCTTGCCGTTCTTCTGCGGCTCCGGGACACGCCCGAGCACCCGACCGACCACGACGGGCCCGGTCAGGTCGAAGGTGTGCACGGCTTCCTCTTCGAACCCGACCGACACCAGTGCGGCGTGGACGTGCTCGAGTGAGACGTCGTCGGGCAGGTCGACGGATTCGCCGAGCCAACGGAGTGGGACGCGCATCAGACCACCGTTCCGAACTGCTGCGAGAAGCGGAGATCGCCCTCGAGGAAGTCACGCATGTCGTTCAGGCCGTTGCGGAACTGCAGCGTCCGCTCGATGCCCATGCCGAAGGCGAAGCCCTGGTACTCGTCAGGGTCGATGCCGGCGGCCCGCAGGACGTTCGGGTTGACCATGCCGCAGCCACCCCACTCGACCCACCGCGCGCCGCCCTTGGCGTTCGGCTGCCAGACGTCCATCTCGGCACTCGGCTCGGTGAACGGGAAGTAGTTCGGACGCAGTCGGATCTGGGCTTCGTCACCGAACACCTGACGTGCGAAGTGCTCGAGCGTGCCGCGGAGGTGCGCCATCGTCAGGCCCTTGTCGATCGCGATGCCCTCGACCTGGGTGAAGACCGGCAGGTGCGTGGCGTCGAGTTCGTCAGCGCGGTACACGCGACCCGGGGCGATGACGTAGAGGGGCAGGTCACGGGACAGCAGTGACCGCACCTGGACCGGTGAGGTGTGCGTGCGCATCAGCAGGTGCCGGTCGACGGGCTCGACGAACACCGTGTCCGCCATGGCCCGTGCCGGGTGGTCCTGGTCGAAGTTGAGGGCGTCGAAGTTGAACCACTCGTGCTCGAGCTCGGGGCCCTCGGCGACCTCCCACCCCATCCCCACGAAGACGTCGGCGACGGTCTCGTTGAGGACCGACAGCGGGTGCCGCGAACCGGGCGTGCGACGTGACGGCAGCGCGGTGACGTCCACACGCTCGGCGTCCAGACGTGCACGCTCTTCGGATTCGGCGAGGACCGACTCCTGCGCCGCGATCGCCTGGTTCACCTGGCTCCGGGCCTGACCGACGAGCTTGCCCGCGGTGGCCTTCTGCTCCGGCGGGACGCTGCGCATCGACGCGTTCATCCGGGCGAGCGTCGACTGCTCGCCCGTGTGCTCGGCACGGGCCTGCTTCAGCTCGGCGACGGTCGTCGTGGCGCGGACGGCGGCGAGGGCCGCTTCCACGGCGCCGGCGACCGCCGATTCGCTGATCTCGAGAGGTTCTGACACGAGAGCCAAGCCTACCGGCCGCTGGGATACCGTCGCCCTCCCCAGCTGCACTGTGGACGGAGGCGAGTCAGTCCGTGGCTGTGGAGGAACGGGTCCGCTGCGCGAACGCACTCTCGTAGAGGCACACCGAGGCAGCGGTCGCGAGGTTCATCGACTCGGCCCGGCCGTAGATCGGGACCTTCACCGCCCGGTCGACCAGCGCCAGGTCCTCGGCCGTCAGCCCGCGGGCCTCGTTGCCGAAGACCCACACCGTGGGCCCGTCCAACATGCCGTCGGCTCGGACGTCCGGCAGGTCGTCACCGGAGACGTCGGCCGCGAGGATCGTGTAGCCGAGCCCCCGAGCGCGCTCGATGGCGTCCACCAGGGTCACGCCGACCGAGACCGGCACGTGGAACAGCGACCCGGTGGTGGAGCGGACCACCTTCGGGTTGTACGGGTCGACGCTGCGCCCGGTGAGCACGACGGCGTCCGCACCCGCGGCGTCCGCGGCACGGATGATCGTGCCCGCGTTGCCCGGGTCACGGACCTCTTCCAGGATCGCGACCAGTCCGGGGAGGGCGCCCGACGCATCGGGGTCGGCACGGGCCTCCAGACGGGCGTCCGGGAAGACGTCCTTCACCGACGTCGGGAACTGCTGGCACACCGCGACCACGCCCTGCGGCGTCACGGTGTCGGCCATCGCGTCGAGCACCTGCTCGGTGACGAACCAGGTGTCGACCGGGGCGTCGTCCAGACCGTGGCGCGCCGCTGCGGTCGGCGTGACGTACAGCTCGCGGAGGAGCTCGGGGCGGTACTCGATCGCCTCGCGCACGGCCTGCGGGCCCTCGAGCAGGAACAGCCCGGTCTCGGCACGGACGTCCTTCTTGGCCAGGGCGGCCACGGCCTTCACTCGGCCGGCACGGGGGTTCTCGAGGAGTTCGCTCACGTACCCAGTCTAGGAACGACCGGATGCCCGGCACGACCGGACCGCGGTCGACCGACGCCGGGAACGACGGAACCCCCACTCCGTAGGGAGTGGGGGTTCCGGTGCACGGGTGACGTGCTCAGGCTGCCTTCGGCGCCGAGGTGTCGGCCGGCAGGGCCTTCTTGGCGGTCTCGACGAGCGCGGCGAACGTCTCGGCGTTGTTGACCGCGAGGTCCGCGAGGATGCGACGGTCGACCTCGACGCCGGCCAGGTTCAGACCCTGGATGAGGCGGTTGTAGGTCAGGCCGTTCGCACGCGACGCAGCGTTGATGCGCTGGATCCAGAGGCGACGGAACTCGCCCTTCTTCGCGTGACGGTCACGGTACGCGTAGACGAGGGAGTGGGTGACCTGCTCCTTCGCCTTGCGGTAGAGGCGCGACCGCTGGCCGCGGTAGCCCTCTGCGCGCTCGAGGATGACGCGACGCTTCTTGGCGGCGTTGACCGCTCTCTTGACTCTTGCCATTGATCTGTTCCTTTACGATCCGGGTCGACTCAGTGGCCGAGGAGCTTCTTGACGTTCTTCGCGTCGGCCTTCGAGAGGACCTGGTCCTCGTTGAGGCGGGCCTTGCGCTTGGAGGACTTGACCTCGAGGTTGTGGCGCATACCGGCCTGCTGCTTCATGATCTTGCCGCTGCCGGTGACCTTGAAGCGCTTCTTCGACCCGGAGTGGGTCTTATGCTTGGGCATGTTGATGCCTTTCCGTGGGGTGGATGGGGGCCGCGTCGAGCGCGGAAGCGGTCTGGGAGGACCTATTCGGCCGACGAGTCGGCCGGTGCTGCTGCTGCGGCGGGGGCGGCCGGGGCCTGGTCCGCCGGCTGCGACTTCGCGGAGTGCTCGGTGGCCTTCCGCTCGGCCTTCTCGGCGGCGCGCTTGGCGTTCTGCTCGCCCTTGACGTCCGACTTGTTCTTCAGGGGCGCGATGATCATCGTCATGTTGCGGCCGTCCTGGGTCGGACGGGACTCCACGACGCCGAACTCGGCGATCTCCTCCGCGAACTTCTGGAGGAGTCGGACACCCTGCTCGGGACGCGACTGCTCGCGCCCACGGAAGAGGATCATCGCCTTCACCTTGTCGCCACCGAGGAGGAACCCCTCGGCGCGCTTGCGCTTCGTCTCGTAGTCGTGCACGTCGATCTTCAGGCGGAAGCGGACCTCTTTCAGGTCGGTGTTGACCTGGTTGCGGCGGGCTTCCTTGGCCTTCTGAGCGGCTTCGTACTTGAACTTGCCGTAGTCCATGATCTTGGCGACGGGCGGCTTCGAGTTCGGCGCGACCTCGACCAGATCCAGCTCGGCTTCCTGCGCGAGGCGCAGTGCGACGGCGATGGGGACAACGCCGACCTGCTCGCCCTGGGGTCCGACCAGTCGGACCTCGGGGACGCGGATTCGGTCGTTGGTACGGGGATCGGTGATGCGGAGCTCCTTCAATCAGGTGGTGGCCGTCCGGGGCGTTTGCCCGGGACGACGGCACGAGAGAGGAGATCTGACGCACGGATCGGGACCCGTTCGGCAGCCGCCCGACGCCGACCCTTGCGGTCCGGCCTGCCGATGCCCACATGGTGGACCCCGGCGGAGCGGTGGTGACCCGGTAGCCTTGGTGCAGCCGCGGGTGGGAGGAACTCCTCTTTCGTGACACTGTCCTGATCCGGGCCGTCCCGGTTCGAACCGGAACGATCCGGGTGCATCCGGAAGGTTCCGGGCGCGCGGACAGTGTCTGCCGTCGGCGAGTCTAGCAGAGGAGCACCGTGACCGACACCCCGAGCAACCCGGCCCCCGCATTCGACGAGTCCGACGAGGCCGCGCGCGACATCGCCGAGGTCCCCGCGATCGAACTGATCAACACCGTGGCCGTCCACCTGCTCAGCGCTGCCGCCGTCAAGGTGGGTCTGGCCGACGACCCGGAGCAGCAGACCGACCTGGACGAAGCGCGGAAGCTCATCACCTCGCTCGCCGGCCTCGTCACCGCCGCCGCCACCGAGATCGGCGACCAGCACGCGCGTCCGCTCCGCGACGGACTGCGGTCGGTGCAGCTGGCCTTCCGCGAGGCCTCGGCGATCCCCGACGCACCGGGCAAGGGCCCGGGCGAGAAGTACACCGGCCCCGTCAACTAGTCGGGCAGATCGGACGGGAGGCCCGTGGCGGTGTCGCCACGGGCCTCCCGTCCGTCATCCGGTCGCGCCGCAGACCGGCCGCTCGCCGTCAACCGTCCGCGCGCGCCACCAACCGGTCGACCGCGGCGACCGGGATGCCGACCCAGGTCGGTCGGTTCCGCGCCTCGTAGACGGTCTCGTAGACCGCCTTGTCGAGCTCGAACGCGTCGAGCAGTGCCCGGTGTGCGCGCAGGTCGGACCCGCTGCCTCGCTCGTAACCGTCGAGGAACGCCGTGCGCGCTTCGTGCGCCCAGTCGCCCGTCTCCACCGGCTGGTCCTCGTGCGCCAGCGCGCCTGCGACGTAGTCGAAGGACCGGAGCATGCCGGCGACGTCGCGGAGTGCGACGTCCGGCCGTGAGCGTTCCGGCATCGGGCGGAGGGGCTCGCCCTCGAAGTCGAGGAACACCCAGCCCCGGGGTTCAGGGGCCGACAGCACCTGACCGAGGTGCAGGTCTCCGTGGATGCGCTGCATGGTCGGCCACGGCACGGAGGCAGCACGGTCGTAGACGCGACCGACGGCGGCGGCGTGCTCGGCGACCTGCGGCACCTCGGCAGCCGCGGTGTCGAGGCGGCGGCGCATCGTCGCGATCGCCTCGTCGACCTGGTCCGGGCCGGACGTCGCCGTGGGCATCGCTCCCGCGAGGACCGTGTGCACCTCGGCGAGCGCGGCACCGAGCCGGTCGGCCGCGCTGGCGAAGGACTCGCCGTTCCGAGCTGCGGTGAGGGCGACGCGCCATGCGTCCTCCAGCCCGGGCAGGAACTCCTGCGCGAACGCGAGGTGGCCGTGTGCGGTCCCGCCGACCTGCGCCTCGTCCGGCCACTCCCCCGCCAGGGCACCGAAGGTGCGCGGGACGCGGACCGACCCGGCGCTCGACAGCGCCCGCTGCGTCGTGACGTCGGGGTTCTCACCGTCGTGCAGGACGCGGAAGACCTTCGTGATGACCTGTCCGTTCTCGGCGGTCCCGCAGATGACGGACGTGTTGGACTGCTCGCCGCTGAGGACGCGGGCGTCCGTGACCGGCCCGATGTGTTCACCGTCGGCCTCGATCCGGCCGAGCAGCCAGCGCGCGTAGGCGACGTCGTGCGGAGCGTCGTAGACCGCAGCGCCGTCGAGTTCGGTGACCAGGGCGTGGGCGAGCTCGGGGACCGCTGCGGGTCGCACGGTGAGCGGCACCTGGTAGAGGACGGGGCCGGTCGGGGCGTCGTCCAGCACGAAGAGGGTGCGGATCGTCGCGTCGGCGGTGGTGTCGGTCTGTTCGGCGACCACCCGGATCCTGGGGGTCCCGCCCTTGGCGGCGTACCACCGTTGGTCGGCCATCCAGCCGGCGACGGCGGTCTCGAAGGGGTCGGCGTGCACAGCGTCGGTCATGTCGGGGACGCTACCCGTCGCTGCTGCGCCGGTCCGCGGGATCGCGCGGAGGACGGTGTCGGCCTCCCTGCACAGGGGCGGTCCGGCCGGGAGGCTGTCCACAGTTCGCGGGGACCGCCCCGGCGCCGGGGCGGTCCGGACGACACTGACTCGCATGCACCAGCGAGACGATCCCCACGACGACGACTTCCCGGCTCCTCGCGTGACCTGGCGGGTCCCGGACGCCCGGCGACTCCCCGCCCTCGAGCCCTACGCGGACGTCGTCGGGCGGGTCCCGGACGTGATGGTGCGTGAGGCCGTCTGGGACACGTCCGACGGGGTGCTCGCCGCGGCCGGGGTCGAGCTCGTGCGCGGCGAGGACGGCACCTGGACGGTCGATCGCGGCGAGGGTCCGGAGCACCTCGCCGACCGGAGCGCGGACGCACCGGTCCCGGAACTGGCGGTGCACCTGCGCGGTCGGCCCCTGACCGTCGTCCGGTTGCGCGACACCACGACGTCGCTCCTGGTCCTGCACAGTCGGGACGGCCGGGTACGGGCGGAGGTCGCTGACGTCCGGGTCGACGAGGGCTCGCCGGACGAGGCTGTGCTCCGGGCCGGTCGCTGGTGGGCGCTGGCGGACGACGGCAGCGGCCACGCGCTCGTCCGCGGGGTGGAGCGGGCGCTCCGGGACGCGGCCGAGGATGCGGACACCGACGCGGGCGGACCGGACACGGACGGCGGCGGCGGTGCTGCCGACCGCGCTCCGGTACCGCGGCTCGCACCGCTCCGCCGGCCGTCCACGTCGCACCGTCATCCATCCGGCACGGCCGCCCGGTTCGTCGTCGACGCGCTGGCCACGCTCCGCGCCGACGCGGTCCGGCTCGACCCGCTCGTCCGACGCCGGGAACCCGACGCGGTCCACGCTCTCCGAGGGGCGCTCCGACGGATCCGGAGCGTCCTGGTGGTCTACCGGGGCGCGCTCGACAGCGACGCCAGCGAGTCGGTGCGACGGAGCCTCGGCGCCGTCGGACGTGCTGCCGGGACGGTCCGTGACGCCGAGGTCCTGGCCGCCTCGGTCCAGAGGCTCGCGGGCCGTGCGCCGAAGGGACTCGTCGACGACGCGACGCTCGCCGGACTCGTGGGCCGCCTGCGGTCGGCGCACGGGGACGCGACGGCAGGGTTCGACGAGGTGCTGTGCTCTGCCGAGTGGTTCGGCGCACTGGACGCACTCGACGCGCTCATCGTTGACGCACCGCCGGGTCCGCGCGCCGGGGACGCCGTACGACCCTTCGTCGAGCGGCGACTCCACCGGGAGCGTCGTCACATGCGCCGGGTGCGGGACGCGGCGACACGGTCTGCTGACCTCGAGGTGCTGCACGACGCCAGGAAGGCCGCGCGGCGGCTCCGCTTCGCGATCGACGCTGCAGGTGGGTTCGCCAGCACGCACCGACACCTCGGCCGGCTCCGCCGGGCCCAGGCGTCCCTGGGGGACGGACTGGACGCCGCGAACGCCGTTGCGGCCCTGCGGCACGAGGCGGACTTCACCGCCGGGGTCCTCGCGACGGTCGGCCGTCAGCGGGCCGACCGTCGACTCAGACGTGGGCGCGAGCTGCTCGCCCGTCTCTGATCAGGACGTGCACTCCGTGGTCGAGAACTCGTTCGAGCCGACCACGTCGTTGTCACACGACACCGTGTTGCCGAGCACCGGGCGGAAGGCGAAGGCCACACCGTCGCTGTTGCCGAGGTCCACGGTGTTGCCGGAGAACGTGTTGTCCGTGCCCCAGCCGTCCAGGAGCTCGTGCGTCTGGAACCCGTCGAGGATCGAGTGCACCCCGCGGTTCCCGGTGACGCTCCAGCCGTTGCCCTTCACGTCGACCCAGGAGTCCGCATGGTTCTGCCCCTGCATGCCCGCACCGTCGAAGGAGTTGTCCGACAGCACACCACCGGTCGTCCCCTCCTTGATGTCCACGTTCTCGGCTGCGGTGCCCGTGACCGTGTTCTCCGTGACGACGTTCCGGTCGCTGCGGTCCGGCTTGCAGTCGGACACGTCGCACCAGTTGTTCTTGGACGAGCCGATGTAGATGCCCTCGCCGAACTGCGGCTTCCGCAGTCCGGTCTCGGAGACGTGGTTGCCGCGCACCGTGTTGTCGCTGCTGTTGCCGCGGACGTGCACCGCCTCGTCCCCGGTCTTCCGGACCGTGAGCCCCTGGAGGACCGAGTGCTGCGTGTCGTCGAGCATGACGCCCTTCTGGCCGTTCTGCACCGTGAACCCGGAAAGCGTCCAGTAGGCACCACCGTCGAGGTGCATGACGTAGCCGTCGGACGGGTCACCGCCGTCGAGGACCGCCCCGCTCCCGCCACAGAGGGCGATCGGTTGGCTGGCCGTGCCCTTCGCCGTCCCCTCGAAGGTCCCGTCGTAGGTGCCGTCGGCGAGGGCGATGACGGCCCCTGCCTCGGCGTCCTCGAGTGCGGACGTGAGTGCGTCCGCGGTGCTGACCCGGATGGTCGGCGACGTGCACGCGGCGGCCGGGGCGGCGGTGGCCGTCCCCGTGGAGCCCTTCGCCGTGCCGCTGGTGGCGCCGCCGCCCTCGTCGGACTTCCTGCTGTCGGATCCGCCGTCGTCATCCAGCGTGCCGAGCTGCGGGGTGCGGCTGGCACTCGGCGTGCGGCCGGGGTCGGCGGTCGCCGAGGAGGTCGGCACGGGCGCTGCGACCGTCTCGGGGTCGCGGACCGCGGCACTGACGCCCCAGATCCCGCCGACGAGCACGGCTCCGGCCACGAGACCGACGGCGCCGGACACGATCTGGACGCGATGTCGTTCGAACAGGTTCGTCATCCGCGTCACCGGCCCGTCGCGGCGAGCGCCGCGTCGACGTCTGCGGCCGGGGCGGCATGGGCTGCGCGCCGGCTGCCGTCCTGGTCCGCGGCTGCGTGGCCCGTACCTGCCTGGTGCGGTCCGGCCTCCGCCATCGGCGACGAGATCGGCGAGGCGGGCAGGCCCAGCGTGGTCGGGTCGACGACGCCCCGGGTGAAGGAGGACAGGGGAGCGAGTTTGGCGTACGGGTGCTCACGGGCCTCGCCCCGACGGCCGCGGATGACACCACCGATGGCTGCGACCAGGACGATGAGCAGCAGGATCAGCCAGAGCACGGTGAGTGGCTGGAAGATGCCGCGCAGCGTCACGAGCAGCGGTTTGGTGGAGTGCCAGCCGGTCGTGGTGTTGCCGTGTTGAACGGCCTGGTCCGAGCGAGCGAGGTCGATCGCACTCGGTCCGCGCCCGGACACCGAGTTGTCGGTCACGGTCGTGCCCTTCGACGGGCCGACGACCGTCACGCCGTGGGTCCGCGCGCCGGAGATCTCGTTGCCGTCCACGTCGGCGTCGGAGCCTCGGCTGTAGATCCCGATGTCGGCGCCCGCGATCGTGTTGTCGCTGACCTCGGAGGCCCGGACGCCGTCGAGCACCGAGATGCCGTTCTGGGTCGACCCCTTGATGACGTTGTTGCGCACGGTGGTCTTCACGGCGTCCTGACCGACGACGATGCCCATCCGGTTGCGGTCCATGGTGGAACCGCTCACCTTGACGTTCTCGCCTCCGAGCACCTCGACACCGTACCGCCCGTTGTCGGACGCAGTGCTGTCGGTGAGGGAGTTGTTGCCGTAGTCGCCGGTGGGCATGCCGACGGCGTTCGGCCCGTCGGCGAGCGCCCCGCCGTTCAGCGTGATGCCGTTGCGTCCGTTCCGGTTGGCGGTCACCTGGCTGAGCACGATGCCGGTGGAGGCTCGGGTCATCTTGATCCCGTCCACCCCGTTGTCGTGGGAGTCGACCGAGGACAACGTGCTGTTCGTCACGTAACGGTGCAGCACGAGGCCGTCGATGAGCGAGTTCTCGATCGTGGAGTCCGACATCACGACCCCGTCGGCGCTCGTGAGGAACAGTCCGTACGCGTTGCCGTCGAACTCGGTGTGCTGGATCTTCGCCGAGACGAAGCTGTAGGACCCGGCGGCGGTGCTCTCGCCCGGGGTGGTCCCGTCGACGGCACCGGTGGGGAGCAGGGTGGTGCCGAAGACGTCCTTCGTGGTGCGGAGGGTCTTCGCCGCCTGGGTGCCCGACGCCGAGTCGAGCGTGGACAGGTCGGTGCCGGTGAGCGAGACGCCGCCGGTCGTGCCGCTCCAGAAGCCGAGGTCGCGGAAGGACGCGTAGCTCAGGGTCGCCGTTCCGCCCTGGACGCGGACGTAGGCACGACCGTCGGTGGTGTCGGTGTCGACCTTGCCGGCCTGGGGGTCCCACGAGTCGATCGTGACCGGGGCCTTGGCGGAACCGGCGATCTGCAGGGCTCCGGCCTGCGTGACGATCGACACGAAGCCGCGGTCGTCGCTCTCCATGTGGATGTGCAGGCCGTCCGGGCTCGCGAGCTGCAGGGTGGCGCCGTTCTCCACGACGATGTTCTCGCTGAGCAGGTACGAACCGTCGGGCTGTTTGACGAAGGTGGAGGGCGCGAGCTGCTTGAGGTCGTCGACGGTGTACGCGGAACCGCGGGCGACGAGCACCAGGGTGTACGAACTGCCCGTGGCGAGCCGGTACGGCTTCGTGGTCACGAGGCCGCTCCACCGTGCTGCCGAGGCGAGGGCTCGCACGTTGTAGATGCGTTCGTTCTCGGCGGCGACCAGTTTGGCCTCCTTGTTCGGGCTGCCGGGGTACGCCTCGCCCGTGACGACGGTCGACGCTCCGGCGTCCGGGGTCGACCCGGCGGTCGCGGCCTGCGCCGCGGTCGGGAGGGACAGG
The DNA here is from genome assembly GCF_003234045.1 of Curtobacterium sp. MCPF17_047. Taxonomy (NCBI): domain Bacteria; kingdom Bacillati; phylum Actinomycetota; class Actinomycetes; order Micrococcales; family Microbacteriaceae; genus Curtobacterium; species Curtobacterium sp. MCPF17_047. The sequence goes on from NZ_QKSF01000014.1 coordinate 23,614, forward strand.
GCGCCGGCGCCGGCGAGCGTCAGGGCCAGCGCGGAAGCGGTGGCGATGCGGCGACGACGGAGGGACGTGGTGCGGGTCGGGTCGGTGCTCATGCTGCTGCCACCTCTCCGGCCTGGAGGCTCGTCGCCGGCTGCGACGCGCGCTGCGTCCCCGAGGTGGTCGCGGCGGCAGGCTCGGGGGTGTGGGACGCGGCCGCCGCTTCCGTGGTCGGCGCTGCGACGGCGGCCGCTGCCATCGTCGGGGCTGACATCGTCGGGGCTGCCATTGTCGGGGCTGCCATCGTGGAGGCTGCCATCGTCGGCGCCGCAGTGGCCGCGAAGGCCGGAGCGGGGGTCGGGGTCAGTACGGTCTGTGCCGCCGGGCGTGCGCCGGGACCGTCGAGGGTCGCCGCGGTCTGTCCGTCACCGCCCATCTGGTCGGCGTGCCGGGTCAGCCAGCCCTGCTTGTTCATCGTGATGAACGAGAACACCTTGATCGGCAGGGCGATGACGATCACCACGACGGCCAGGATCGGCAGGACGAAGAGGTCGAGCGGGTGACGGCGCAGGTTCGAGAAACCACGGACGGCACGACCGGCGAGCAGCCAGGCGAGGGTGAACCCCGCGCCGATGACGCTGAGCTCCAGTCGGCTGAACAGCAGGTACCACATGGTGATGCCCATGGTCACGGGCGTCAGGATGATCTGCAGCACGGTGATCTTCGTGACGAAGGGCACGCGCCAGATCCACCCCTTGGCGATGGCCGTCAGGTACGTCCGGTACGAGTTGCGGCTCCAGCGGATGCGCTGCTTGAAGAACGCCTTGCCGGTGGCCGGGAACATCGAGAGGGCCTTCGCGCTCTCCTGGTGCACGGTCTTGAAGCCGGAGGCGAGGACCAGCCAGGTCAGCCGTCCGTCGTCGCCGGCGACGCAGCGACGGCCGAGGAAGAACTCGTTCTCGAGGTTGTCGAGCACGGGCAGCACTGCCGAGCGACGGTACGCGGCGGTGCGTCCCGACAGGCAGGGCACGGCACCGGCGGCGCCCATCGCTGGCACGTAGTTGAAGTACCGCAGGTTCACGAGCCAGTCGGCGATGATCCGCCAGATGCTCGAGTTCCGCTGGTAGACGTTCTGCTGCGTCCCGACACCGCCGACGGTGGTGTCCACGAAGGGCATCTGCACGTTCTCGAGCAGTCCCGGCTCCCAGCTGGTGTCGGAGTCGACGAGGACGACGACGTCGTACCGCGCGAGCCGGATGCCCTGGCCGAGGGCGCTGCGCTTGCCGACGTGGTGGAACAGGATCGGTTTCACGGTCGGGTCGCCCACGGCGACGATGCGCTGGTAGGCCTCGGTGTCGGCGACGTCCAGCACGATGATGATCTCGTCGGGGTTCTGCGAACGCCAGGACTCGAGGCAACGGAGCAGGATGTCTGGGTCTTCGTGGTAGCTCGGCACGACGACGGAGGTCGTGGTGCGGAAGCCGTTCACGATCGGCTTCGCCCGCGCCGACAGCACGACGCGGTAGAGCCACAGGGCCCACACGATCACACCGGCGATGCCGACGGGCACGTACTTGAGGGCTTCGTGGCCGAAGGCGACGAGCTGGTCGATGACGACCTGGGTCGATGTCTGGGATGCGGCGAGCGCGGCCAGGGTGTCCATGGGTTCGGGTCCTTCGGACTGGCAGGGTGGATGATCCGGGGCGCTCGGTGGGTGGCCGGGCGCGGACGGTCGGCGAGTGGGTGGCTCACACGGCGGTCGGTACGGCGTCGTGCTGAGGACGCTAGGCGGAGCGCCGACCAGGCGACAAGGGGCTGCAGGGCACTCTTGCGCGTTCGCGCAAGGCGCTGCGGAAGTGCGGGGGGCGCGCTTTCCGGCCCGGTGCGCGCTGGTGCTCACGGCGGCCAGCGCGCAGATCACGAGGTGCGCTCCACGCCCTGTACAACGCTGTACCGCTTCCGCCAGCATGGGGACATGAACGCGCACCTCGGCAACGACGCCGCCACGGCCCTCCCGCTCGCCAGTCGTCAGGACGGCGAGTACCCGCGCCCCCAGATGATGCGGTCCGCGTGGGCGGACCTCGACGGCACCTGGTCCTTCCGCAACACCGGTGACGACCCCGCCTGGCGGAACGGGTTCACGGACGCGCGCGACATCACGGTGCCGTTCCCGCCGGAGTCCGTCGCCTCGGGCATCGACGAGCCGGGCTTCCACCCGGTCGTCTGGTACTCGCGGCAGATCACGGCGGCGGACCTGGCGGCGGCCGGGCACGGCGTCGAGGCGCCCCGTGTGCTGCTGCACTTCGGCGCGGTCGACCACCGCGCTCGGGTCTGGATCGACGGGCAGTTCATCGGTGGGCACGAGGGCGGCCACACGCCCTTCACCCTCGACGTGACCGAGGCGCTCGGTACCGGCACCACCACGCCCCACACCCTCGTGGTCCGCGCCGAGGACGACCCCCACGACCTCACCCAGCCCCGCGGCAAGCAGGACTGGCACGAGCAGGCGCACGACATCTGGTACCGCCGCACGACCGGGATCTGGCAGACCGTCTGGCTCGAGGCCGTCCCGGCCACCGCGATCCGCTCCCTCCGCTGGACGAACGTCGACCACGAGACGATGCGCCTCACCGTCCGGTTGACCGGTGAGCACCCGGTCGGCACGCGTCTCCGGGTCGAAGCCACCTGGACCGAACACGACGAGCACCTCGCCACCGTCGAGACCACCGTCGGTGCGACCGCCCACGAGAGCGAACTCGTCGTACCGATCGCCCGACAGGCGAACGGTCAGGCGGAGCAGGAGCTGCAGTGGACCCCGGACGCGCCGCACCTGGTCGACGCCGTCGTGACCCTGCTGGCCCCCGAGGGTGACCCGCTCGACGCCGTGAGCTCCTACTTCGGCATCCGGACCACCCGGGTCGGCGGTGGTCGGTTCCTGCTCAACGACCGCAGCATCGACGTCCGGAGCGTGCTCAACCAGGGCTACTGGCCGGACTCGCACCTGACGGCTCCGACACGACAGGCCCTGCGCCGGGAGGTCGAGCTCATCAAGGAGCTCGGGTTCAACGCCGCCCGGAACCACCAGAAGATCGAGGACCCGCGGTTCCTGTACTGGGCCGACCGGCTCGGGCTGATGGTCTGGGGCGAGACCCCGGGTGCCTACGCGTTCTCCCCCACCGCGGTGCAGCGACTGATGCGGGAGTGGATGGACGCCGTGGAGCGGGACGCCTCGCACCCGTCGATCGTGACCTGGGTCCCGGCGAACGAGAGCTGGGGCGTGCAGCACATCGCGACCGATCCGGCACAGCAGGCCTACGCCCGGGCCCTGGCGGACGTCACCCGGGCGCTCGACGCGACCCGGCCGGTCATCTCGAACGACGGCTGGGAACACCCGGACTCCGACATCGTCTCGGTGCACGACTACGAAGGCGACGGAGACCGTCTGGCACGCACCTACGCCGACGACGAGGCGCGGACCCGGCTCCTCGCGGGTCTCGGACCGGCCGACCGCCTGGTCCTGGTGGGCGGTGCGGTGGACCGCGGGCAGCCGGTGATGCTGACCGAGTTCGGTGGCGTGAACCACCAGCCGGGTGCGCAGCGCGACGATGCCTGGGGGTACACGACGGCGGCGGACGGGGACGACTGGATCGCTCGCATCACCGCGCTGTACGACGCCGTGCGGGCGAGCTCGTTCCTGGCCGGCAGCTGCTGGACGCAGCTCACCGACACGATGCAGGAGACCAACGGGCTCCTCAACGCGGACCGGACGCCGAAGGAGCCGATCGAGCGGATCCGCCGCGCTGTCCTCGGAACGCCGGAACGCTGACACCGGAGGCGGCAGGGCGGTCGTGCCGGGAGCTGACCCCGGTGCGTCTGGGAGGATCGGGCGCGTGACGGACCTGCTGGAGACGACCCGGGCCTCCGGACCGACCCGCCTCCGCCGGGCGGTGACGGCCGTCCTGGAGGCCCCCTCCAGCGGGTGGACCACTCCCCTGCTGCTGTGGCTGGCCTCCCGGGTGGTCAGCACCGTCCTGCTCGGGACCGTCCACCTGCTGGCGACCACGAACGGGTGGCACTTCGCCTCGTACCGGCGCGATCCGTCGTTCGCCACGTTCTCCGGGTCGTGGGACGCGTCCTTCTACCGGACCATCGCCGAGCACGGGTACCCGCACGTCCTGCCGACGGACGGGTCCGGCCACGTCGTACCGAACCCGTGGGCGTTCCTGCCGCTCTTCCCCGGGGTCGTCCGCGCGGTGATGAGCGCGACCGGGGCCTCGTTCTGGGTGGCCGGTGTCCTGGTCGCGTCGGCCTGCGGTGCGGGCGCGTGCGTGGTGCTGTTCCGCCTCGTGCTCGCCGTCGCCGATGCACGCCGTGCCCGGTGGGCGACGGCGCTCTTCGCGTTCGGGGCGACCGGGTACCTGCTGCAGGTCGCCTACGCCGAGAGCATGTTCCTGCTGCTGTTGTTCGGGGCGCTGCTCGCGCTCGTCCGGCGGCGGTACTGGCTGGTGGCGGGGCTCGGGGTGGTCGCCGCGTTCACCCGGCCGGGGGTGCTGGCCCTGGCGGTGGCGCTCGCCGTGCACCTCGTCGTCCGGTGGATCGCTGCCCGTCGCGCTGCCGGAGCGCCGGCCGGCGTCCAGCAGACGTTCCCGTGGCGGGAACGGGTGGCGGTCGTCGTCGCCGGTCTGGTGGTGGCCGCGGCCGGGCTCGCCTGGCCGGTCGTCGCGTCGGCGGTCACCGGGCGGCCCGGGGCGTACCTCGACACGGAGCTGTCCTGGTGGGTCGGGTTCGTCGGCCGGGTCGACTTCACGCCGCTGACCCCGTGGTTCCTGATGGCCGGACGGTGGCTCGGGCCGGCGGGGCTCGTCCTCGTCGTGGTCGTCCTGGCGGCCACGGCGTGGTTCCTCGGGCGACGTGAGGTCCGGGCGCTCGGTCCGGAGGTGCTCGGCTTCGTGGTCGCTTACGTCGCCTACCTCGTCGCGGTGTTCCTGCCGCAGCAGAGCCTGCCCCGGCTGCTCATGCCCGCCGCACCGCTGCTCGGGTCGGACGTGTTCCTGGCGACCCGACGCCGGGCGGTGGGGTGGCTCGTGACGGGCGTGTGCCTGCAGGCCGTCGCGGTCGTGCTGCTCTGGTTCCTCGGGTTCCCCTGAGGGGTGCGGGCCTCCCGCCGGCCGCCGCTAGGCGTCGAACGTGTGGAACCAGGCAGTCCCACCCGGGTGCTGCACCGTGATCATCTCGTCGAGGTCCCGGTACGGCCCGTCCTGGTTGTGGCTCGCCGACTTGATGCGGATGGTGCCGTCGGGCTCGGTGAACACCTCGGACACGATGGTGGTGTGGTCCGGCGACCCGTTCGCGTTCCAGTCGAACATGACGATGTCGCCGACCTTCACGTGCTGGCGCTCGTCCGACGTCCGCCGGGTCAGGCCGAACGCCGAGGCGTTCTGGTCGAGCCACGGGTCCATCGCCGGGCAGTAGGTCCAGGTGGCCGAGTGCTGTGCACCGCCGGCTCGGTTGTACCAGTCGCTGCGCTGCTGCCACCCGCGGGCCTGGAGCGTCTGGTTCACGTAGTTCGCGCAGTCCCCACCGATCGGGTTCATCGTGCCGTACTCGGCCGTGTTGTAGTCCGACCAGTGCCGCATGGCGTACTGCAGCTGCCGGTCGACGTCGGTCTTCGCGGCGTAGGCCACCGTGGTGGTGACGACCGCGGAGCTCGTGTCGGGCACGGCAGCCGCCGTCGGGGTCGGCGTCGCGGTGGCCGAGTCCTGCGTCGCGCCGACCTGCCCGTCGTTGGCCGCGCTGCCGTTGCCGTCGGACGTCTGGTTCACCGAGGGGACCGGCTGTACCGCCGTCGTGAACAGTGCCACGTCCGCCGATCCGGCCGTGTACATCGCCTGGTGCGGGGCGGTGAAGGTGACCGTCGTCGCGGTGGCCGACACGTCGCGGGCAGCGACACCGCCGACCGTGACCCCCGCCACTGCGGCGAGCCCCGTGCCGGAGACCGTCACGGTCACACCGCCGGCGAGCGGCACCTCGGCGGGCTCCACGGACGTGGCCGTCGGCTTCGCGCCGGAGCCCTTCGCCGGCCTCGTGGCGTCACCGGAGCCGGCGGCACCCGAAGCGCGCGTCGTCGAGGACCCGGCACCCGGGCCGTCGGACGAGCAGGCAGCGGCGACGAGGCCGACACCGGTGATGCCGGCGAGGGACAGGAGGGTACGGCGCGTGATCGGGGCAGTCATGACGCATCCCAGGCTAGGCGACGCAGTCGTGAGATCGACCACCGACTCGGCGGACTCGGACCGGTCCGGCCGCGGCTGGTCAGGCTCGCGGCAGATCAGGTGCCAGGGCGATCAGGTGCCAGGCCGTTCAGGCCTCGGGCTGCTCGGGCGTCGGCTGGTGCGGCGTCGCCTGGTGCGGCGTCGGTGGCGCCACGGTGATGTTCACGAGCCACGTGATCCCGAACCGGTCCGTGACCATGCCGAACTCGTCACCCCACGGTGCCTGGGTCAGCGGCTCGAGGACCGTGCCGGCGTCGGAGAGCGCCGCGAAGTACCCGCGGAGGTCGTCGGCGTCCGCACCGTCACCGGAGAGTGACATCGAGATGTTGTTCGTGTCCGACCGGCTCATCGACGACGGGGTGTCCGACGCCATGAGCACGTAGCCCCGGGTGGTCTCGAGCTGCCCGTGCATGATCTTGTCCGCATCGGCGGGGTCCTGGACGGCTCCCATCTCGGCGAAGGTCCCGAGGCGCAGATCGCCGCCGAACACCGATCGGTAGAACTCCAGCGCCTGCCGGGCGTCGTCGCGGAAGCCGAGGTACGGGTTGAGTCGTGAGGTCACGATGGGCTCCTTCGTCCGGGGCTCATGGTGCCAGTGCGCCCCGACCGCCGCAAGGACGGACCACCCGCGAGCAGCCCGACCCGGTCAGGTCGACTCAGGTGCAGGAGACGTCACGGTCGATCGTCGTCTTCCCGAACGTGGTGACGTACTGGGTCATCGCGGTCTTGCCACCGGCGAGCCCGGGCGCGGAGCACGCCTTCTGCGCCGCGGCGAGCGTGCCCGGGCCGATGGCGATCCAACTGCTGCGGCCGTACGCCGTACTGGTCTTCGGGACGACGCCGGCGACGGTCGCCCACTGGCTTGCCGTGGAGTAGAACCCGATGGACTTCGCGCCGCCGCTCTGCAGCCCGGCGATCATGCCCTCGAGCACGGTCCGGTTCAGGGCGGTGTCGGTCTGGTGGGAGAACTGCGTCTCGACGTCGATCCACCAGCGGTGGGAGCCGGGGTTCGCGACACCGCGCTTCGTCGTGTCGTCACCGCCGAGGGCGTACCCGTAGAGGAAGGAGCACGCCGGGCTGTTCTGCGGCTTCCCGCCGGCGCGGGTCGAGCACGAACCGTAGGGGTTCTTCGGCGCGTACCCCTTGAACACGTTCGACGTCGGCCAGGTCGAGGCTGCCGCGGCGGCGGGGTTCGCGAAGAGCACGTAGAGCTGGGCCTTCGGCTGGGCGGTCCCGCCGGCCGAGAGACCTGCCCAGGCGAGCTGGCTGCTGAAGCACGGGTTCGTGGTGTTCGCCAGGGCGGCGTTCACCCCCACGACACCGAACGCCTGATCGGTCGGCAGCGCCGAGCCGCACTGCGGGTACGACACGTCCGCGCCGGTGCCGACGCCGGAGGTCCCGTCGACGAAGTAGCCGACCGCGTCCAGGTTGAGCGCCCCGCTGCCGGCCTTGGCCCGCGTCTGCACGGTGCCGGTCGGGGCGATCGGTACGGTCACCGTCGCGGCGAGCGACTGCGACTTCGCGACCACCTGGGTCGTGGCCACGGCGGCACCGGCTGCGCCGACGTGGAACCAGCCGCTGGCGCTGAGCCCCTTCGTCCGGGCGGTCAACACGGCGGCTCGTGCGGTCGTCGGGATGCCGCCGGCGCCGGCGACGCGCACCCGCTGCACCGTCGAGCTGACGGTGGTCGAGGCGACCCGTGCGCCGTCGGCGGGCACGAAGACCAGACCGGAGGCCTTCGCCGACCAGTAGCCGACGACGGTGACCGTGACACCCGAGGCGACGCCGGAGGTGCGGACGTCGACCGCGCCGCTCGCGGGCAGTCGCACCGTCGCGGTGTTCGCGATCGACAGGCCCTTCGACGAGAACGCCTGGGTGACGGCAGCCCGGTTCGACACGCCCTGCGCGGTGACGCTCACGCTGCCGGCCCCTGCCGGGCTGCTGACCCGGACGTCGAGGACCGCGGCGGTCGCCCCGACCGGCACGCCAGCCCGACCGGTGACGCGGACGGTGGTGGGTCTGGTCGCCGCGACGGTCCCGGAGAAGAGCGACGCGGGGGTCACCGGTGCGTAGGTGGACCCGCTGCTGCCGTACGACCCGGCGACGACGAGCGAGACCGTCGCCGTCCCCGCCGAGAGCACCACCTGGACCCGACCGCCGGAGACCGCCACGGTGGTCGCGCCGGCGACCGCACGGCCGCGGACGTAGTCCTGCAGCGGCGGGCGGTCTGCGCTGCCGACCGGCACGACCGAGACGACGCCGGCTGCGGTGGGGGCGGCGACCTGCACGACGAGCGTCGCGGCGGTCGCCGTCGCCGGGATCCCGGGGAGTGTGACCGTCGTCGGCGTCGTCCGCACGGTGCCCCGCCAGACGGTCGGTGCCGCGAGCGGCGTGTAACGCCCGAAGCCCGGTGCCGTCGTCGCCGGTGCCGTCGTCGCCGATGCGGTCGTCGCGCCCGTCGTCCCGGCGGCGGGGACCGCGGCGGAGGCTGACGCGACCGGGCCGACGACGAACCCCGTCGAGACGACGACTGCTGCCGCGATGGTCGCGAGCGCTCGTGTGAAACGGTGCATGGCACTCCCCTGGTGTCCGCCCGGGCCGGGCGCAGCAGGAGTCTAGGGGCCGGGTGTGGCGCGCCGACAGCCCCAGGACGAGACCTGTGGAGAGCCGGATGCGACGGCGGGAACACGTCAGGCCCGGAACCGAACGGTTCCGAGCCTGTGTGCTGCTACCTGGTGGAGCTAAGGGGATTCGAACCCCTGACCTTCTCATTGCGAACGAGACGCGCTACCAACTGCGCCATAGCCCCAAGTGCTCGACCACGATAGCACCGCGGTGCAGCGAACCCGAAATCGAGTCGCAGCGGTCGGGCGTGCCGCTACCGGTCAGACCGCGCGACGCCGACGCAGGATCGCATCGAGGTCGGTCTGCCCGTACGCGTCGTCGCCGAGGAGACCCATGCCCGCCCAGCGGCTGGGCGGGCCGGGGGGTGCAGCCGGGACGTCACGAGGAGCGGACGAGTCCGACCCGGACGCTTCCGCGGGCGACGACGAGGACGACGACGAGGACCCAGACCGGGACACAGACGCGGGCGCCGCGCGGAGCCCGAGCCGCTCCGCGAGCCGCCCCTGGTCGTGCGAGGACAGTGCCGCCGCGGCGTCCTCGACGTCCGCACGCATCCGCGACACCCGCGCCAGCGACGGGTCGGACCCGGCGGCCCGGATCGCGGCCGCCTCGGCGTCCGCCTCGGCCTTCGCCTGCGCGACACGCTCCCGCAGCCGCGCGGCGAGCACGGCCGACGACTCCGGCGACGGCTCGGGCGCCGTGGGCGCCTGCACGTACAGCGGCTTGGGGACCGCCCCGGGCGTCCAGGTGCGCTCGGCCGGCGCGGCCTCGGGCTGCTCGGCCGACAGCGGCGGCGCGGGGTCCGTCCAGGTGGTTGCCGGACGGGAGGCCCGGCGCTGCTCCGGCGCGCCGGCTGCGGCCCGACGGCGCCGCGCGGTGGCGACCTGGTGCAGCTGCGCGAGCACCGCGGCGGAGCCACCGACCGCGACGAGTCCGGCGACGGCGAGGATCCAGGCGCCGGGTGCGGCGACGAGGACGACGATCGCCGTGAGGAGTCCGAGCGCGCCGAGGGTCGTGGCGCCGAGGCGCGAGCGACGCATCCGCATCGCGGTGAGTGCGGGCACGGACGACACCTGCTCGAGCACGGGCGCCTGGGCGGCCAGACGACGGGTGATCTCCCGCTGTCGTGCGGCTTCGTGGGCGCGGACGATGGCGGCGCGCTTGGCCTCTTCCGACCGGGCGACGCGCTGCGCCTCGGCGAGGGACTTCGCGTTCATCTCCACGCGGACCTCGTCGGGCAGTTCGGCGGTCTGCGCCAGGATGCGGAGGGTCTGCTGCAGGCGGATCGCGTTCCGCTCGGTCGCCAGGTACTGACGTCGCGCAGCCCACGCGGGCATCAGGTACACGACCCAGAGCACTGCCGCCACGAGCAGCACGACGCCGCCGCCCCAGGTCCCGAATCCCATGGGGCAACGGTAGGGGGAGCGCACCGCCGGGACGCCCATTGCCGGGAGCGTGTCGAGCGAGTCGCGACGGATCCGTCGAACGGGGGACGGGCCTCCCGCCCGGCATCGGCGCGACGCGGACCGTCGGCCGCAGGCCCGGTCAGCCGCGCGGGGAGACGGGCAGCGGCACGGCCGCTTCGTCCCAGGCCTCGTCCGGCACACGGCCCGCGCCGAGCGGGACCTGCCCACGGACCCAGCGGTCCAGGACGCCGTCGCGGACCTCTTCGGCGACCAGCCCGAAACAGAAGTGGTCACGCCAGTCGCCGTTGATGTGGATGTACCGGCGGCGCAGGCCCTCGTAACGGAAGCCGAGCTTCTCGACGACCCGGAGGCTCGGGGCGTTCTCCGGCCGGATGCAGATCTCGAGACGGTGGATGCCGACGACGCGGAAGCAGTGGTCGGTCGCGAGGGCGACCGCGGTCGGGGTCACGTTGTGACCGGCCGCGTCCTGCACGACCCAGTACCCGATCGACGCGCTCGCGAGCGAGCCGTACGTGATCCCGGACACGTTGAGCTGGCCGACGAAGCGACCGTCCAACTCCATGGCGAACGGGAGGCCCAACCCGGCCCGGGCGTTCGCCTGCAGTGCCCGGATGCTCCCCCGGACGTCGGAGGACGCCATGCCGGAGGGGTTCGTAGCCTCCCAGGTGCGGAGCCAGGAGCGGTTGCCGGCGAGCGCGAGGTCGAGGTCGCGGGAGTCACGGACCCGGAGGGGGCGGATGGTGACCCGCCCGTGGGTGAGGGTCGGGATCGTCGTCATCGCTTCTGGTTCCTCCGGGGTCCCGATCTGGTCGGGACGGGTGTCCCGTACGGGTCCGGGTGCACCGGCCCCGTACGGGATGGGTCGACTCATTCGCCCGCGTTGAACTCCTTGAGCCAGGACTTGAGGTCCGGCCCGAGGTCCTCACGGTCCGAGGCGAGCTGCACGATCGCCTTGATGTAGTCGAGTTTGTCACCGGTGTCGTAGCGGCGTCCACGGAACACGACACCGTACACGCCACCTGTCCATTCCTCGGCGCTCGCCATCTTCATGAGCGCGTCCGTGAGCTGGATCTCGCCGCCCTTGCCCGGCTCCTGCTTCTCGAGGACGTCGAAGACCTCGGGGCGGATCACGTAGCGGCCGATGATGGCCAGGTTCGAGGGGGCTTCACCCTGCGCCGGCTTCTCGACCAGGCCGGTGATCTTCACGACGTCGTCGGTGTCGGTCTCCTCGACGGTCGCGATGCCGTAGAGGTGGGTCTGCGACTCCGGGACCTCGAGGAGCGCCACGATCGTCGCGTTCTTCTCGCCCTGGACCTCGATCATGCGCTTGAGGAGCGGGTCACGGGCGTCGATGATGTCGTCGCCGAGGAGCACGGCGAACGGTTCGCGGCCGACGTGCATCTTCGCGCGGAGCACCGCGTGGCCGAGGCCGAGCGGGTCGCCCTGGCGGACGTAGTGCATGTCCGCGAGGTCGGTCGACTGGTTGACCTTCTGCAGCTTCTCGTGGTCGCCCTTCTTGCGGAGGGTCTCCTCGAGCTCCGACACGTGGTCGAAGTGGTTCTCGAGCGCGTTCTTGTTGCGCCCGGTGATCATCAGGACGTCGGTGAGACCCGCATCGACGGCCTCTTCCACGACGTACTGGATGGCCGGCTTGTCGACGACGGGGAGCATCTCCTTCGGCATCGCCTTGGTCGCGGGGAGGAAGCGCGTGCCCAGCCCTGCGGCGGGGATCACGGCCTTCGAAATCTGGAAGCCCATGCAGCGACCGTATCCGATCCCCATTTCCAGGGCATGTCAACGGATAGGGGGACAGCGAGATCGGCGGGAAGCCGCATCGCCCGCGATCGCTACACTCGTCGCCATGACCGCCGATCTCGGGAACGAGAAGCGTGCCCTGCGAGCCGACCTCCGGCAGCGGCGGCGCAGCCGGACCTCGACCGAACGCGACGCCGACGCGCTGTCCCTGACGGCGACGTTGCAGCGGTTCGTCGAGGAGCGCCAGATCACCTCGGTCGCCGTGTACCTCTCGGCGCCCGACGAACCCGACGTGCGCCCCTTCCTCAACTGGGCGTTCGACCGGGGCCTCCGCGTGCTGCTCCCGGTCACCCGCGAGGACGGGCTGCTCGACTGGGCGGTCGGCGACGGCTCCTCCGAGCGCGAAGGGCTGTTCGGCATGCCCGAGGTCGTCGGCGAGGTGCTCTCCCCCCTGGCGATCAACGACGTCGACGCGATCCTCACCCCCGCGGCGGCGGTCGGCCACGACGGGGTCCGCATGGGATGGGGTCGCGGCTACTACGACAAGACCCTCGGGTCCATGGCGAAGCGCCCGCCCGTCTATGCTGTGGTGTTCGATGCGGAGTACCTCGACGAGGTCCCGCGCGAAGCCCACGACGAACCCGTGGACGGCATCATCACGCCGTCACGCATCATCACGTTCCGGAGCTGACGTGCCCACCTACTCGTACCGCTGCACCGAGTGCGGCAACGCGTTCGACATCAAGCAGTCCTTCTCCGACGACACCCTGACCGAGTGCCCGGTCTGCGGCGGGGTCCTGCGCAAGGTCTTCTCGCCGGTCGGCGTGACCTTCAACGGGGGCGGCTTCTACCGGACGGACTCGCGGCCGGCGCCGAAGGGCGAGGGCGGGTCCGGATCGAGCTCGTCCGGCTCAGGGTCGTCCGGCTCAGGGTCGTCCGGCTCCGGGTCGTCGGGCTCCGGGTCCTCTGCGTCCGGGTCGTCGGGCTCCGGGTCGTCCGCGAGCAAGCCGAGCACGCCGAGCGCCTCGAGCTCGGGATCGTCGGCCTCGGGATCCTGACCACCTCCGCGCCTCCTGGATAGGTTGGAGCGGGCCGCTGCACGGTGGCCGTCCACGACAGAAGGGGGCTCACGTGAAGGGCTTCAGGGAGTTCCTGCTCCGCGGCAACGTCATCGACCTCGCGGTCGCGGTCGTCATCGGTGCTGCGTTCACCGCCATCGTCACGACGATCGTGAACTCGCTCATCAACCCGCTCATCGGTGCCGTGTTCAACGCGTCGAGCCTCGACAAGGCGTTGGTCTGGGAGATCCCGACCGTCTCCGGCGGCAGCGCACCGATCCTGTTCGGCGCGATCATCGGTGCGGTCCTGAACTTCGTCATCGTCGCCGCCGTCGTGTACTTCGCACTCGTGGTCCCGGTGAACCACCTCAAGAAGGTGGCCTTCGACCGGGTGAAGAACAACGAGGAGCAGACGCCGCAGGACGTCCCGCCGACCGACGTCGAGGTGCTGCTCGAGATCCGCGACCTGCTCCGCCGTCAGGGTGGCGACGATGCAGCGGTCCCGGCCGGCGGCGGCGCCCACGTCGCACCGTCGACCGCGCCCGCGGGTCCCGGGATCGCCGGCTCGACGAAGCTGTAGGGCTCAGCCGCCCCCGCCGCCGGGCGCGCCGGGCGGCCGGGACGCGCCTACGCCGGAGCGCGCTGGGTCCGGTGCTTCCGGGACATCTCGGCCGCGTACTGCAGCCCCGCCAGGACGTGGCCGATCGTCCCGAGCCAGACGAACACGAGCGCCACGTTCCGGATCCAGAGGTGGTCCACCGCGACCGAGGTCGACGAGAACAGCAGCACCGGCAACCCGACGAACAACAGTGCCGACCGGATCTTGCCGGTCCACGTCACGCGCAGGTCCGGGTTGCCGCGGAACCACGCGCTCGACAGGGCGAGGAGCGCCAGGTCGACGGCCACCACGATCGCGACGACGATCCACGGCAGCAGCCCGACGAGCACGAGCGAGAGCACGATCGCGACGATCGCCAGCCGGTCGGCGATCGGGTCGAGGGCCTTGCCGAGCGCCGACTCCTGGTGCAGCCGGCGTGCCAGGAACCCGTCCGCCCAGTCGCTGACGCCGAGGACGACGAGCGAGGTCAGCGCCCATCCGGGGTGGCCGGCGACGACGAGCGCCACGTAGACCGGGATGAGGACGAACCGCACCATCGTGATGAGGTTCGGCCACGTCTGCCAGTCGGGCCGGGTCCGCCGGGAGGGCTCCGTCATCACACGCTTCCGTTCGGGGTTCGCTGACCCTCAGCGTACCGGTCAGCCCCAGTGCGGCGGTCGGTCGCGGAGGAGACGGTCGTCGTTCTCCCCCGTCCCGTGCCGCGGGGGCTCGGGTGACGGCGTCGGATCACTGCCCGGGACGGGCGTCGTGGTGACACGACGGCCGGACCGGACGAGACCACGGGACGGTGCCGATGCGGTGTCGGCCGCCACCTGCGGGACGGGAGGCTCGGCTGCGGTCGGCTGCGTGCCTCCCGTCCGCGGGCTGGTCGCCTCGGGCGTCCACGCGCCGGTCAGCTGTTCCGTGGTCGGCGTGACCGGACCAGCGGGCCGGGCGGCCCGACGTGCGGGCCGCGATCGCCGATCGGTCATCGGCGTGCGGGCACCGGGGGGATCGAGATCTCCTGCGTGGCGCCGCGGTCGACGCCGAGCACCTGCGCGACCGTGTTCGCGACCCGGTCCGGGTCGGAGAACAGCTGGAACGCGTGCACGCGGACGTAGTGCCATCCGAGTCGGCGGAGCACCTCGGGGCGGAGGCGCAGCGACTCGCGGAGCGACCCCTTCACCAGGGACGCGTCCGTCTCGATCGTCACGCAGACGCCGCCGTGCGCGGCGACCAGGCCGAGCTTGCCGCGGTGCCCGAGCGCGACCGGGATGCCGCGCATCTCGAGCCGACGGGCCAGGTCGACGAGCAGCGGGTCGGAGTCGTCCGGCACGTACTCGGCGGTGGTGCGGGCGCGGACCTCGGCCAGGATCTCGGCGAGGGCGACGGTGCCGTGGCCCATCCGCTCCGCTTCGATGTCGGACGGCTGGAAGCAGGTGACGATGACCATCGAGCGACGGGCGCGGGTCATCGCGACGGCGAGCAGGCGCTCCCCGCCGGGCTTGCCGAGCGGACCGAAGTCGCGGAGGACGCGGCCGTGCGGGGTGCGCCCGTAGCCGATCGAGAACACGACGCGGTCGCGACTCTGCGCCACGGACTGCTCGAGCGTGGCGACGATGAACGGCTCGGGACGGTCACCGATGACGAACTCGGTGAGGTCCTTGTGACCCTGTGCTGCGGCGAGGACGGCCTGCTCGACCCGGACCGCGTGCTTCGCCGAGGCCGTGATGACCATGAGCGACTCGGTCGGTCGGGTACGGGCGTGTTCGATGACGTGGCGGACGACACGGTCCACCTCGGCGTCGACGCTCTCGACGGCGCCGGACTCGGGGTCCGGCACGGCCTTGCCCTCGCTGACGTAGTCGAGCGCGATCGACCCGTGACCGAGGAACGACCCGGCCCACGGCAGCGACTCGATCCGGCCGCCGTAGAAACGACGGTTCACCAGTTCGGCCAGGTCCTCGCCGCCAGCCCGGTACGAGCGGGTGAGCGACAGGGTCGGCAGCAGCGTGGACAGCTTCGCCAGGGCGGAGTCGGCGTGCAGGGCGTCGAGGGTCTCCTCGTCGACCTGCAGGGCGCGGTGCTCCGGGTCGACGGCGATGCGGAACGGCGACGGCGTCTGGGTGACCGGGTCGCCGAACACGACCGTCTGGCGGGCCCGGCGGACGGCGCCGACGGTCTCGGCGATGGTGACGGCGCCGGCGTCGACGAGGATCACCGTGTCGAACGGCATGGTGTCCGCGATCTGGGCGACCTCGTACGGCGAGGCCAGCCAGACCGGGGCGATGGCGCGGGACAGGTGCGGTGCCGAATCGTGGAGCAGACGGGAGGTGATCGCGCCGTCCCGGAGCTGGCTCTTCAGCGCCGCGGACTCCTCCGGCCAGTCGACGAGCCCGACCTTCCAGTTCTCGGCGAGCTGCCACGCCAGGCCCTGGGAGACCCCGGCCGCATGCGCGTCGTCGACGAGTCGGAAGTCGGCCTCGACCCGGTCGAGCATGTCGGTGTTCGCGCCGAGGAGCGCACGGTCGGACTCGAGCATGGTCTCGAGCGCGGACTGCCACCAGGCGAGCTCGAGCTCGGCGGGCACCTGCACGTCGGGGACGTGCCGGTTCGCCAGGTCGGTGAGGAGCGGCTCGAGCTGCAGGTCGCGGAGCGTCTGCATGAGCTCGGTGCGCTCCTGCAGGTTGTGCAGGACGTCGGACTCGGCGGCCAGCTCGGCGATCGTCGGCACGAGCCGCTCGATCGGCAGGTTCGCGAGCTGCTGGTCACGGCTGGCGCGGCCGAGCGGCTCGTCGAGGCGCGCGAGGTCCTCCACCACGTTCGAGAACAGCACCTGGACGTCCGCGATGCCGGTGGGGACCTCGGGGTTGACACCGGCGGCGACGTAGCGCTGCCAGAGGACGCGCTGCTGCTGGACGCGGGTGAGCGCCTCGTGCAGGTCGGACACGTGCACACCCGGACGGACGTACTCCCGCGCGAGCTTCTTCAGGCGGCGTCGGTTGGTGCTGGACATCGGCGCGCCCTCGCCCCGGGGTGCGGTGGCGGCGACGAGCTCGGACACCGACCGGTCGAAGACGATCGGCAGGAAGCGGTCGAGGGTGTCGCGGATCTCGGTGAGCAGGCGCAGGTAGATGCCGAGCTCGTTGATCGTCGTGAACTGCCGCATGTGCGTCGAGGCGACCAGGTCGTGCGCACGCTGCAGGAGGGCCGGCAGTGATCCGCCGTCGAGCTCCCGCGCCGTCGCGTGGGCGCGCTGGGCACCGTCGCTCGAGCTGAACTTCGCGCCGTACCAGGGCGAGTCGTCCGGCCCGTAGCGGAACTCGCCCAGGTTGGCGGCGCTCACCATGGTCTCGGCGACGCGGGCACGGCCGGACACCATCGACACGACGGACTGCTTCGAGAGCCGGGCCGTGGTGGAGGGGGCGACGGGCAGCAGGGACAGCCGCGACAGCTCGACCAGGCAGTCGAGCACGCTGACGCCGAAGTCCGGGTCGGTGCGGGTGAGGGCGCCGCGGTAGTCGGTGAGGACCTTGCGGAGCCGGACCAGGGCGTCGTCGACCTCGCGGAGGTTCGGACGGCTCGACTTTTCGTTGCGGGCGATGGCCCGGACGACGTCACGGCGCAGGGTGCCCGGCGTGACGGCGACGCCCGGCAGGTGCACCTCGCCGAAGCGGGCGGCGATGCCGCGGAGCGTGGCGCGACGGGGGCTGACCACCAGCACGCGCTTGTTCGCGGCGACCAGGCCACCGAGGGCGTTCACGATCGTCTGCGTGCCACCGGTCCCGGGCAGCGTCTTCACGACGATGGAGTTGCCGGCCGTGATCTGTGCGATCACGTTCTCCTGCTCGTCGTCCGCGTCGAGCAGCAGGGTGTCGGTCTCCGGTGAGCGCTCGTCCGACGGCGTCTGCTCGACCGGGTGGTACGACTGCTCGACCTGCCACTTGGCGCTGGGGTTGCCGGCGAGGGCGTCGAGCACGGGGTGAGCGAGGTCGTCCGTGTCCTCGACGAGTCCGGTGGCGACCTCGGCGAACGTCGACACGACGAGCCGGGCGTGCACGGTGAAGCCGGGGATGTGTGCGGTGAGGCCGCGGAGGCGGTCGATCACCGGGTTCGGGGTGAACGAGCCGTCCTGCTGCGCGAGGGCGACGAAGGACTGTGCGTCGAGGGTCACACCGAACTGCTCGCGGAGCGCGTCGGACAGCCCGGGGTTGAGCACGGGTTCACCGAGCAGGCGGACCTCGAAGTCCCGGCCGTGGCGGCGGATCGCCAGCGGACGGAGCAACACGGGTCCGCGGAAGTGCTCGTCGCCGTGCTGCCAGTCGGCGATGCCGATGCCGAGCTTCACCGCGTCGATCCCCCGGACCGTGGCGAGCTCGGTGCCCTTTGCCTCGACGTGTCCGGCGGCGACGCGAGCGGCTCGGAGTGCCACCTCGTCGCGGATCAGGCTCGACAGCAGGGTCGTCTTGCCGGTGATGAACTGCGCCAGACCGCCGGGATGGGTCGTCGAGAGCTCGATGCGCCCGCGCGGGTGGTCGGCGAAGTGCACGAGCGGGCTGGTGCCACCGACGCCGGCGAGCTGCTCGCGCCAGGCGTCCCACGCGGGCTCGGCCGCGTTGCCCGCGGTCAGGCGCGGGTCACCGAGGCTGATCGCGTGCGGGCTGGTGACCTGGAGTTCGGGGCGCAGTGCGGACCGCTCGTCGGGCAGGTCCGTGCCCTCCGCCGCTCCGCCGTCGACCGAGGCGTCGTCGTTCGTCACGTCGTCCTCATCGCCGGTCGTCCTGTCCACTCGCCACACACGCCCACTGTAGGCGGAAGCGCAGTGGCACTCCGGCAATGAGCCCGCGGTTCCGGGTTTTCGCCCGGTCGCACCGTCGGCCGCACCGAGCCCGGACGCCAGCGTGTGGTACCAACGGTGCATGGCCACCGACGACCGACCCGCTCCGTCCACCCCTGCCGTCTCCCGGCGTCGATCGGTCCCCGCCGAGATCTCGCGCTCGTGGCTGCTCGTCGCCGGCACCGCCGAGGACCGGTTCGACGGTGCCACCCGCTCCCGCGCCGACCAGGTGATCCTGGACATCGAGGACGCCGTGGACCCTGCGGCGAAGCCCGCTGCCCGCGCCACGGTCGCCGCGTGGCTGGCGGGCTCCGGTGAGGCCTGGGTGCGCGTGAACGACGTCACGACCGACTTCTGGGAGGACGACCTCGAGGCGCTCCGCGGTCTGCCAGGCCTGCAGGGTGTGATGCTCGCGAAGACCGAGGGCCCTGCCCAGGTCACCGACACCTGGCACCGCCTCGGCGGCCACACGCCGGTGATCGCCCTGGTCGAGTCCGCCGTCGGCATCGAGGAGGCGACGAGCATCGCCAAGGCACAGGGTGCGTTCCGCCTGGCGTTCGGCAGCGGCGACTACCGCCGCGACACCGGCACGAGCGCGGACACCCTGGCGATGGCGTACCCCCGCTCGCGCCTGGTCGTGGCCTCCCGCGTCGGTGACCTGCCCGGTCCGATCGACGGCCCCACGGTCGGCTCCTCGCACCCGATCCTCCGCGAGCAGTCGCAGGTCGCGGTGTCGCTCGGCCTGACCGGCAAGCTCTGCCTGGACACCGAGCAGCTGCCCGTCATCAACGAGGTCATCTCACCGACGCCGACCGACGTCGCGTGGGCGCAGGACTTCCTCGACGACTTCGAGGCCCGTGGGCGGGTGATCCGTGACGGATCCGACCTGCCGCGCCTGGGTCGCGCGCAGAAGATCCAGCGCCTCGCCCAGGCGTTCGGGGTGGAGCCCCGGTAGGACGGACACATGACCTGGTCGAACGTCCCCGGAACCGGACCGCAGCGGCACTCTGAGGCAGAGCGTGTGGCGTGGGAGCAGGGTGCCACGTCACTGTTCCCGCCGGGCAGGATCGCCGACCGCGTGTCCACCGTCCTCCTGCTGGCCGCCGGTGCGGTCCTCACCGTGGTCGCGGCCGTCGCCGGCGTCATCGCGGTCGCGTCCGCGGCGACGTCCTGCGGCTCGTCCGGGGTCTCCTGTGCGCCCGGCGGGTTCATCGGCGGTGCCGTCCTGGCCGTCGGCGGGGCCTTCGTCGTCGGCGTGGTCACCCTGGTGTTCGCGGTCCGGGCCTGGATCCGTCGTCGCACGTCCTGGTGGATCGCCGGCATCGGGTTCGTCCTCACGGTCGCCGTCGTCACCTGGGGCACGGTGCTGTTCGCACAGGCCCTCGACCAGCAGGGCTCCGGCCGTGACGGGGGCGTCGGGACGGCTGAACTGCGGACCTCCTGACCTCCTGACCTCGAGCCGTGAGCCCGCTGGACGCCGGATTCGCCCGCCGGCGCATGCTGGGCGGATGAAGCAACGAGTCATCGGAGACACGTCCGTCAGCGCCATCGGACTCGGCGGCATGCCGATGTCCATCGAGGGGCGGCCGGACGAACGGCGCTCCGTCGCCACCATCCACGCCGCCCTCGAGGCCGGCGTCACCCTCATCGACACCGCGGACGCCTACCACCTGGCCGCCCACGACGAGGTCGGGCACAACGAGGAGCTCATCGCGAAGGCCGTCCGGGAGTACTCGGGCGACACCTCCGCGGTCCTCATCGCGACCAAGGGCGGGCACCTCCGCCCCGAGGCGGGCGCCTGGGCCCAGAACGGCGACCCGGCGTACCTCAAGGAGGCGGCGAAGGCCTCCGCCAAGCGTCTCGGCGTCGACGCGATCGGCCTCTACCAGTTCCACCGCCCGGACCCCGCCGTGCCGTACGCGGACTCGGTCGGGGCGCTCGCCGAGTTGCTCGACGAGGGCGTCATCCGCATGGCGGGCATCTCGAACGCCACCGTCAACCAGATCCGGGAGGCGAACGAGGTCCTCGGCGGTCGACTCGCCTCGGTCCAGAACCGGTTCTCCCCCGTGTTCCGCTCGAGCGAGCCGGAACTCGAGCTCTGCGACGAGCTCGGCATCGCGTTCCTGCCGTGGAGCCCCCTCGGCGGCATCGGCGGCGCGGCGGACCTCGGCACGACGGCGGAGGAGTTCGCCGTCCTCGCCCGCGAGCGCGACGTCACCCCGCAGGTGATCGCCCTGGCGTGGGAGTTGGCGAAGAGTGACGTCGTCGTCCCGATCCCGGGAGCGTCGCGTCCGCAGTCGATCCTCGACTCCGTCACGGCGGCCACCGTCAAGCTGGGGCCGGAGGACGTCGCCCGTCTCGACGCGTCGCGACCGGACCAGGCGGCGTAGTCGGCCGGTCCACCGGACGCACCACGGGCCTCCAGGCTGCTCGGCCTGGAGGCCCGTGGTGCGTCACCGACGTGCGTCGCGACTCAGGACGCGCAGGTCGAGTCGAAGTCGGTACCGGCGGTCTGGACCGCGGTCGCGGAGTCCTGGAACGCCGACAGGTCGGCGGACTTCGGGTCCTTCGTGATCGCCTCGAGGCGGGTCACCATGTCGCCGTAGGCGCTCTGGAACGCCTCGGCCTTGCCCTTCACCTCGGTGTTCGTCACCGCGTCGACACCGTCGTCGATGCTCGAGTCGAGCTCCTTGAGCTTCGCGACCGCGGCCGCGGGGTCGGACTGCAGCTTCGCGGCCTGGGACTGCAGCCCCTCGGCGGCAGACCGGACCTTGCTCTCGAAGGCCTGGCACGCGTCCGCCTTCGACTGACCACCCGAGGCTTCGGCGGCCTTCGTCGGGGCGCTCGACGACCCGCCCGAGCTCGCACCGGTCGTCGCCCCCTGCGACGACGAACCCGTCCCCGTCGTGCTGCCGCCACCGGAACAGCCGGTGAGCAGGGCCGCGGCGAGTGCGGCGGTCGCGAGGACGGTGAGGTGCTTCGTGGACATGGGATCCCCCTGGGTTCGCGACGTGTCCCTGATCGGACACGTTCGCGACCGACAGTACCGACGGCTCCCTCCGGGCGGCCGGTCGCGCGACGGGTGCCGGGCGGGCGGGCGCGTACGGTCGAAGGATGCGTGCGATCACCATCACCCAGCCCGGCGACGTCGACGTCCTGACCCTCGGCGAACTGCCCGACCCGGTCCCGGGTGACGGCGAGGTCCTCGTGGAGGTCGCCGCCGCCGGCGTCAACAACGCCGACCTGCAGCAGCGACAGGGGAACTACCCGCCGCCGCCCGGAGCCTCGGACGTGCTCGGGCTCGAGGTGTCCGGCACCGTCCGTGCCCTCGGCGTGGGCGTCACCGACTGGGCGGTCGGCGACCGGGTCTGCGCGCTCCTCAGCGGCGGTGGGTACGCCTCGCTCGCCGTCGTCCCGCAGGCGCAACTGCTGCCGGTGCCCGACGACCTGGACCTGGTGTCCGCGGCCGGGCTGCCCGAGGCGGCCTGCACCGTCTACTCGAACATCGGGATGCTCGCCGGACTCCGACCCGGCCAGACACTGCTCGTGCACGGCGGGACCGGCGGCATGGGGTCGCACGCGGTGCTCTGGGCGAAGGCCCTCGGCGCCCGCGTGATCGCGACCTCCGGCGGTGAGCGGAAGGTCCGGGCCTCCCGGGAGCTCGGCGCGGACCTGGTGATCGACCACCGGGAGGAGGACTTCGTCGAACGGGCGCTGGCCTTCACGGACGGTGTCGGCGTGGACGTCGTCCTCGATGTCGTCGGCCCGTCCTACCTGCACCGGAACCTCGAGGTCCTCGCGCCGAACGGCCACCTGGCGATCATCGCCGCGGGTGCCGGAGCAGACGCGACGCTGCCGATCGGGCAGCTGATGCGAAAGCGCGCGACCGTCAGCGGCACGACGCTCCGGGCACGTCCCGCTGCCGAGAAGGCGGCGATCGTCGCCGCCGTCCGTCGGGACGTGTGGCCGTTCGTGGCGGACGGTCGGGTGCGACCGGTCGTCGACGCGGTGCTGCCGATCGCCGACGCGGCGGAGGCGCACCGCCGGCTGGCGTCCGGCGACGTCATCGGCAAGCTGCTGCTCGCGCTGTAGCGGGGCGGCGGCGGTTCCGGGGAGGTCGGCGAGGTTGCCCCGCTACGCCCGGACGCGCGCCAGGAACGTGCGGAGCGCCGGGTGCTGCGGGTCGTCGAGGACCGCCGCGGGAGCGCCCTGCTCGACGACCTCGCCACGGTGCAGGAACACGATCCGGTCGGCGACGTCCCGGGCGAAGTGCATCTCGTGCGTCGTCATGAGGATCGTCGAGCCCTGCTGTTTGAGTTCGGTGACGAGGTCGAGCACCTCGCCCACGAGCTGCGGGTCGAGCGCACTCGTGACCTCGTCGAGCAGGAGCAGCTCCGGGTCCGACGCGATGGCGCGGACGATCGCCACGCGCTGCTGCTGGCCGCCGGACAACCGGTCGGGGAACGCACCGGCGAAGTCACCGAGTCCGATCCGGTCGAGCAGGCGGCGCGCGTTCGCCTCGGCCTCCGGACGGGAGGCCCGGTGCACCTTCCGCGAGGCCAGGGTCACGTTGTCGAGGACGCTCATGTGCGGGAACAGGTTGAACTGCTGGAAGACGACGCCGATCCGGGCACGTGTGGCGTCCACGTCGACGCGGGGGTCGGAGACGTCCTCGCCCTGCAGCAGCACCTGGCCGTCGTCGATCCCCTCAAGCAGGTTCACGGTCTTCAGCAGCGTCGACTTGCCCGAGCCTGATGCCCCGATGACGCAGATGACCTCGTGGCGGTGCACGGCCAGGTCGATGCCGCGCAGGACCTCCTGGTCGCCGAAGGACTTGCGGAGGCCCCGCAGTTCGAGGACGGGAGCGGTCTCGTCGGTCACACCGCGCCTCCGATCTGTTCGCGCTGCTGCTGCTTCCGGGCGATCGCGTCGGTGACCCGGATGAGCGGCAGGCTGATGAGGACGAAGAGCAGGCCGGCGACCAGGTAGGGCGTGAAGTTCGTCTGCTCCGCCTGGGCGATCTGCGCGCTGCGGACCGCGTCCACGGCACCGAGGATCGAGACGAGCCCGACGTCCTTCTGCATCGATACGAAGTCGTTCATCAGCGCGGGCGTGACCTTGCGGATCGCCTGCGGCAGCACGACCAACCGCAGCGTCTGGGCGTGGGACAGGCCGAGCGACCGGGCGGCCAGGCGCTGGGACGGGTGCACCGCCTCCATGCCGGCACGGAGCACCTCGGCGACGTACGACGAGTAGGTCAGCACGATCGCGATCGTGCCCCAGAACTCCGGCGCCAGGCGCGGGAAGACCCCGAGCCCGGGCAGGCCGAAGCCGACCAGGTAGAGCACGATGATGAGCGGCAGTCCGCGGAACAGGTCCGTGTAGCCGGTGGCGAGCATCCGCAGCGGGAAGAACACCGGGTTCCGCAGACCACGGACGACCGCGAGCAGGGTGCCGAGGACGGCGACGCCGATGCTCGCGAAGAACAGGATCCGGACGTTCAGCCAGAGCCCGAGCAGGACGTCCGGCAGGGTCTCCCACGCCACCTGCGGGTCGAAGAAGGACTGCTGCACCGCCGCCCACCCGGGGGTGTTGACGACGCCGAACCAGACCAGCGCGACGACGACCAGCGTCGAGACGACGGAGACGGTGACCGATCGGCGACCACGCTGCCGACGGTAGAGCTGCCGTTCGCGCTCGACCTGGCTCGGCGCCGGCGAGACCAGCGGCGTGCCGGCGCCCGCGGGGGACGTCATGCCCGCGTCACTTCAGGACCGGGGTGTTCGTCTCGGAGGACAGCCACTTGGTCTGCAGGTCCTGCAGCGTGCCGGCGTCGTCGAGCGAGTCGAGCGCCTCGTCGACCTTGCTGGTGAGCTTCGAGCCCTTCGGCAGCACGATGCCGAACTGGTCGCCCTCGCCGTCGGCGGGGAACTGCGCCGACACGGTGCCGCCGTCGACCTGCGAGGCCGAGATGAAGAAGGCCGTCGGCAGGTCGGTGACGATGGCGTCGATCTGACCGGACTTGAGCGCCAGGACGGCGTCGTCGTTGGAGTTGAAGACCTGCGGCGTCACGCCGAGGACGTCCTTGACGCTCTGGATGCTCGTCGACCCGGCGGCCACGCCGATGGTGTCCTTCTTCAGGGCGGCGACGGTGGTGTCCCCGGCGGCGGCGGACGACTTCTTCGTCACGACCGCCTGCGTGGTCGTGTAGTACGCGGAGGACATGTCGACGGCCTTCTTGCGCTTTGCGTCGATCGAGAACTGCTGCAGGTTGAGGTCCCAGTCCTTCGCACCCGGTGCGATGGCGCTGTCGAAGGTGCTGCGCTTCCAGACCACGTCGCCCTTGCTGTAGCCCATCTCCTTCGCGACGGCGTACGCCAGGGCGGCCTCGAAGCCCTTGCCGGACTGCGGCTCGTCGTCCTCGACCCAGGGCGAGTACGCGGGCTGGCCGGTGGCGATCGTGAGCTTGCCGTCGGTGACGGTGCCGGCAGCGTTGTCACCACCGCCGGACGAGCAGCCGGCGAGGGCGGTCGCGGCGACGAGGGCCGTGGCGAGGGCGATGGTCAGGCGGAGGGGTCGGGTCACGGTCTGGCCTTCGTCAGAGGGGAACAGGGCAGGAACCGAGTGTACTGGCCGTGGGATACCAACGGCCGCTCGACGCGGTTCCTGCCCCGAACGTGACGCTCCGGCCTCAGCGGCGCCGCCGCGCGTTGATGGCAGCACCCGTGGAGATGTTGGCCAGGAACAGCGCCACACCGGCGGACACCCCGGTCACCCAGCCACCGGATGTCGTCGGCACGTTCATGGCGAACACACTACAAGCCACCAACGACGCACTGACCGGGATCGCGACCGGCAGCCGGAGCAGGAACGGGATGGACACGCGGTGTCCACGACGCTCAGACACAGCGGGGTGCCCGTGACCCG
Source organism: Curtobacterium sp. MCPF17_047 (assembly GCF_003234045.1). NCBI lineage: Bacteria > Bacillati > Actinomycetota > Actinomycetes > Micrococcales > Microbacteriaceae > Curtobacterium > Curtobacterium sp. MCPF17_047. The sequence continues at coordinate 49,089 of NZ_QKSF01000014.1, forward strand.
TCGAACGGGTGGACAAGCAGCGACTTGCTCCCACATCGGGCCCCGTTGGTCGCGACCGCGGAGGTCACCCCGGTGGCCAGGATCACCGTCGCTCGTCGGGATCGCATCATGGTCAGGTCCTTCCGTCAGAGCCGGCTCAACCACCGGCCCGACGAACGTAGAACTCAAGACCTCCGCATGGCAAGCATGATGTATCAGTCGGCGAGGGTGAAGTCGTCGAACGAGAACCCGGGTGACACCAGGCAGCTGAGGAGCACCTCGCCCTCGTGCGGGATCGTCCGCTGCCAGACACCGCCGCGGACGAACGCCTGTGCGTCGTTCACCCGGTCGCGCCCGGCATCCGGCCCGAGGGTGATCCGTGCGCCCGGCTCCGGCTGGTCCCCCGACCCGCCGAGTTCGAGCTCGACCGAGTCCGGCCCGTGCCACATCCAGATCTCGTCGCTCGTGACCCGGTGCCAGGCAGAGGCCTCGCCCGGGGGCAGGAGGAAGTGGATGAGCGTCGCCGCGGGTCGCTCCCCCGCCGCGGTCTGCACGTTTGCGGGCGAGGTCCACGTCCGGACGTACCAGCCGCCCTCGGGGTGCGGCTCCATGCCGAGCGCTCGCGCCCGCTGCGGGACGTCGAGCCACTCGATGAGCTCCCCCGAGACGGTGCGGCGGGCGACCATGCCGGGGCGGGGTGCGGTGTCGGTCATCGGGACTCCTTGCTGGGGGTGGTGGAGGGGCCCGGTGCGACCCGGGCAGAGTCGGCTGTCCGGACGACCCCGCGGATGACGGTCGCGACGGCACGACCGGCACCGTCCTCGACGAGTTCGGCGAGCGCGTCGGGCACCGTGCGCGAGTCGACGTCGAACACGGCCAGGTCGGCACGGGCACCGACGGCCAGGTGCCCGATCCGGTCCGGTCCCACCGCCAGACCCATCGCGTGCGCCCCGCCGAGCGTCGCCGCCGCGAGCAGTCGCTCGTGCAGGTCCCGCCCGGAGTACCCTTGGGCGCGGGCGATGCGGTGCAGGGCGGTGACGTCGGCCATCGGGTCGAGGGATGGCGACGACGACAGGGAGTCAGTACCGACGGCGATCGGGCTGCCCTCCCGCAGGTAGTCCGCGACGGGCGGCGGATCGAGCCCGATGACGGCGTTCGACCGTGGGCAGAGCGCGACCGCGGTGCCGCGGGCCCGGAGCAGCGCCCGGTCGACCGCGGTCATGTAGACGCCGTGCGCGATGTGGCAGTCGGGGCCGAGCACGCCGAGCCGGTCGACGAACGAGGTCGCACTCGCCCCGAACCCGAGTGCCCGCATCGCCCGGAAGGACGGCACGTTCGCCAGGTGCCAGTCCGCGCCGTGGCTGACCCCGACGACGCCCTCGAACCCGGGGACCGGCTCGACGGCGGCGCGCTCCCCCTCGAACGCTGCTTCACCGAGGTGCAGGTGCAGACGGAGTCCCCGCTGCCGGACGATGTCGGGCAGTTCCAGGAGCGGCGCCACGTCGAGCGAGTAGGGCGCGTGCGGGGACAGCCCGGCGCCGGGGGTGGTCGGCATGCGTGCGAGTTCGCCGAGCACCTGGTCGCGGCCGTGCTGCTGCCAGGCCGCGTTCTCCCAGTCCATCACCTCCCAGTAGGCGATGCCGCCGAGGCCGGCGTCCTGGAGGGCGCTCGCCGCTTCGAGGTCGGTGACGACGTCGGCGATGCTCGTCACACCGGCGGCGATGGACTGCACGGCACCGGCCGCGGCTTCGGCCCGCCAGTCGTGCGGCTCGGCGTAGACGGTGTTGAACGCGGACGCCCAGTCCTCGAACCCGTCGTACTGGCCTCGCCCGACACTGGCCATGCCGGTGTACTGCAGGTGCGAGTGCGCGTTGACGAGTCCGGGCAGCAGGGCCCCACGCCACCGCCGCTCGGTGAACGGGGTGCCGTCGAGCTGGTCCACCACCCAGGAGCGTTCGCCGACGTGCAGGATCCGGCCGTCACGGACCGCCACGGCCCCGTCGGCGATCGGCGGTGCGGTCATCGGCACGACGATCCGCGCCGAGTGCACGGTCGTCGTCGAGCCGGCCACGACCGGCGGGCCCACCCGCTGGTCGGTCACGCCGGGTCCCCGAACCGTCGGGTCCGGACGTCCGACGGGGCACGGTCCACGGGCTGCGCCGCGAGCCAGGTCGTGCCGACCGGGCTGCCGGGAGGCTCGACCACCGTCCCGAACACGTCGAGCGCCGCGCGGGCGGTCACCGCGTCCACCTCGGGGTCGATCGGCACGACGGCCCGCTCGAGTTCGTCCCCGCGTTCGACGAGCATCCGCACGGCACCGAGCTGCGCCGCGAAGGACAGGTCCATGATCTCGATCGGGTTGCCCTCGGCAGCGGTGATGTTGATGCAGCCTCCGCCGTCGAGCAGCAGCACGTGCGGGCCGTCCGGCACGCTGACCCGCTCGACCTTCCGCGCGATCTGCGTCCGCACGGCTCCCGCGGCGACGGCGTCGTCGAGCGCGACCTCCTGGTCCACCCCGCCGGCGACCGCGACGACCGTCCCGGGAGCGCACGCTCGCAACACGGCGAGGCTGATCGTGTCCGGCACCCCGGAGGCGCTCATCACCAGGTCGGCGTCGCGCACGGCCTCGGTGAGCGGGGCCACGGCGTACCCGGCGAACAGGGCCTGCAACGCCCGGACCGGGTCGGGGTCCGCGACGGTGACCCGGAACCCGAGTGCGCGGAGCACCAGGGCGACCCCCTCGCCGACGTGACCGTACCCGGCGACGACGGCTGAGCCTCTCCCCACCGGCACGGCCGGCCGCACCGTCGTGTCGAGGTCGTCGAGCAGGTCGAGCGCGGCGAACACCGTCGACTGCCCGGTGCCGTACCGGTTGTCGAAGAACGTCTTGGTGCGGGCGTCGTTCACGGCGACGACCGGGATCCCGAGTTGGCCGCGCGACGCCATGAGGCGCAGCGGGCGGAGGCCGCTCGTGGTCTCCTCGGCGGCCCCGAGCATCGTCGGCAGCAGGTCCGGTCGTTCCTGGTGCACCAGCCGGATGACGTGCGACCCGTCGTCGACGAGCACGTGCGGGCGGGTGTCGAGCATCGCGAGCGCCAGATCCCGCTGTTCCGACACGGACGCCGTGCTGCTCGCGTGCACCGGGATGCCCGTGCGGCGGAGGACGTCCGCGACGGCGTCGTCGGTCTCGTCCGCGTGGGCGTAGGCGACGACCTCCGCGCCGGCGTCCTGCAGGAGCAGGGCGAGCACCGCGGTCTTCGGCTCGAGGAACAGACTGACACCGATGCGGGTGCCGCGGAGCAGGCCGCCCTGCCGGAGGTCGTCGGCGACCGCGCGCGAGACGGGCATGGAGCGGCGGGCCCATCGGATGCGGGCCTCGGCGGCGGGGTCGTCCTCGGGGTCCCGGCCGGTGGAGACGAGGAACACGTCGTCCGAGGTCGTCGGCACGCCGAGCACGCCGGGTCGGGCGAGCGCGGTCGGGCCGAAGGCGTCCTCGTCGACGGCGGGTACGTGGCGGCCGACGTCGATGACGAGCAGCGTCGAGCCGCGCGGCCGGTCAGCGGTGGCCTGCTCGACGGCCGTGACCGACTCTTCCGGGGTGCCGAGGCACCAGAGCTGGTCCACGCCCGTCGCGTCGTCGGCAGGACGGGCACCGAGCCCCGTCAGCAGGTCGTGCAGGACGGCCGCGTCCCGCGGGTCACCGCCGACGATGCGGAAGCGCCGGGCCGCGAGGAGCATGTTCGTCACCCGGGCGGTGTGCCTGACGGCAGCGGAGGCCCAGGCCAGCACGGCCGGGTCGGCGCGGGCTGTCGGGTCGGCACGCGGCATACGCCCATCGTAGGGCGCAGCGGGCACCCTCAGCGGAGCGGGTGTGGCGGCGGCGACCCGGCCCAGGCGCCGAGCTCCGCGTGCTGCCGGGCGTCGAGGCGCCGGGCCTGCCGCCGGTAGTGCAGCAGCACGCCGACGAGCACGCCGACGCCGATGACGGACACGACGGCGAGCCCGGCGATGTACAGCGTCGTCACGACGCCGGCGAGCGAGGACGGTACGTACCCGTTCTGCGCCGCCGAGAACGGCGTCCCGGTGAACACGAACGCCAGCAGGGTCGAGATCGTCGAGTTCGAGTCCCACAGCCCGTGCAGCAACGACACGACCACGTACGCGACGAGCACCGACCACGCCCATCGGAACCTCGGCCGCCCGTGCGCCACCCCGAACAGGACGGCCCCGAGGATCGCGGTCCAGAGGACGTGGCCGACCGGGGACAGCACGGCGCGGGCGACCTCGGTCTGCAGCAGGGACGACAGGTCGATGCCGCGGGTGGTGATCGCGGCGTTGAAGGCGTAGCCGGCGGACTCGAACGCCGAGAACCCGGCCCCGACGGTCGCACCGAGGAGCGCCCCCTGCCGAGCGGTCTTCGGGCGGACCCGCCACCCGACGACGACGAGCAGCACGCCCTTGACCAGTTCCTCGACGAAGCCGACGAGCAGGTACAGCCCGGCACCCGGTCGCAGGTCGGACTCCAGCAGCGACGCCCCGAGTACCCCGAGGACCCCGCCGACGAAGAACGCGGTGATCAACTGCATGGTGCTGACCGTGCCGGTGACCCGTTCGATGACGAACAGCACCACCGTGAACGGCACCAGGAAGCTGCCGATCAGGATGATCGTCGGCACCAGGTTCGTGTTCTGGGTGGCGATGGTGACGATGATCGTCACCACCCAGAGCAGGAACCCGCCGAGCAGGGTCTTCCACCACCAGCCGTGCCGGTGGTGCGGGTGTGCGCCGACGTGCACATCGGTCTCGAGCGTCATGGGCCCCATCGTGCTCTCGCACACACGGGGCCGGTCACCGGGAATACGGAAGGCGCGGTGGACGTAGTGACCGACATGACTGACGAGACGTTCGACAAGGTGACCATGTTCGGCGCGGACTGGTGCCGCGACTGCCGTCGTTCGAAGGCGCTGCTCGACCGCCTGGGCGTGGACTACGAGTACGTCGACGTCGAGGCCGACCTCTCGGCGGCCGACCGTGCCGAGGCGATCAGCGGCCGCAAGAACATCCCCGTCGTGGTGCTGCCGAACGGCAAGCACTTCGTCGAGCCGTCGGACGTGGAGTTGCAGGGCGAACTCGAGGCATCCGGCGCACTCTGACCAGGCCGACGGCTTCCCTGGGAGGCCACTGAGCCGAGCCCGTGTTGACTCAGGCCTCGGCCCTGAGCTCGGCGAACTGTCGCAGCCTCGGACCGGCCGCAGAACAAGGAGAACAACATGGGTGTACTCGGCACCATCATCGGCCTCATCGTCGTCGGCCTCATCGCCGGCGCCATCGCACGGCTGGTCATCCCGGGTCGGCAGCACATGTCGATCCTGATGACCATCATCCTCGGCATCGTCGGTTCGTTCGTCGGCGGTTTGCTCGGCTTCCTGATCTTCCGCCATGACCTCGCGGACGGCTTCTTCCAGCCGTCCGGCCTCATCGGGTCGATCATCGGCGCGATCATCGTGGTGTTCATCTACACGCGCGTCGCGGGTCGCGGCAACCGCCGCTGACCAGCGGTACGCGCCGGCGCTGACGCGCTGACCACACGACGGGAGGCCCGGTACCAGCTGGTACCGGGCCTCCCGTTCGTCGTGTGCCAAACTTCCGTCGTCGACGCGGACTCCCGGCGCCTCGACGGCAGCCGGCCCGGAGACAGCGGCCAGCCGGGATGCCCCGGCCACCCGGGAGGCACCGGCCGACGGTGCAACGCGGGTCAACGGACGCGTTCGCCTCGGCAGCGACCTCGGCCGCCCCGATCACCGCTCGCGGCGGCGTCAGTACCGACCCGCTCCGCCCGATGTCCGGAACGCGCGCAGGCGTGGCGCGTACGGTCCAGTCCATGACTGACGAGAACGACACCCGTCGCCCGGAGCAGGACGCAGCTCGACTCGGTCTCGTCGTGGTCGGCGAGGCCGCGGCCCTGCAGTCCGGCGACGAGACCACACTGGAAGCGAGCGAGGAGAACATCCGCGACGCCGTCGACGAACTGGTCGACGTGCCGCTCACCCCGCGTCAAGAAGAGGTCGTCGAACGACTGGCGCAGGCCGGAGGCACCCTCACCGCTGGCCTCAGCGGCGCGCTCGCGGCACAGACCGGGCACCCGGTCGAGCACGTCCTCGAGGGCGCGGCGCGCAGCATCCTCTGGCAGGAACGCCTCGCCGAGCGCCAGGACGCGGGACACCAGGACGCCGGCCGCCAGGACGCCGGACACCCGGATCTCGACGGTGAAGGACACGAGCCCGCCTGACCGGCCAAACGGCCAGACGGCGAGACGGACGGGAGGCTCCCCACCGGATCGGTGGGGAGCCTCCCATCCGTCACCTGACGGTCACGTCGTCGCGTGCCACCACTCGTCGAACGGGGTCGCCGGCACCTGACGCTTGTGCTCCGTGGCGCGGTAACGGGCCTCGATCGCCTCGGCGACCTCGACGGGGACGTCGTGGCCCTGCAGGTAGGCGTCGAGCTCGGCGTAGGTGAGACCGAGGTTCGCCTCGTCCGTCTGGCCCGGCAGGTCGTCGAGCAGGTCGGCGGTCGGGGCCTTCTCGTACAGGCGGGCCGGTGCGCCGAGGTGCTCGAGCAGCTGTCGACCCTGGCTCTTCGTCAGCCCGGTCAGCGGGGTGAGGTCGACCCCGCCGTCGCCGTACTTCGTGAAGAAGCCGGTGACGGCCTCGGCGGCGTGGTCGGTGCCGACGACCAGGTAGCCGCGCTGCCCGGCAACGGCGTACTGCGCGACCATCCGCATCCGCGCCTTCACGTTGCCCTTGACGAAGTCGCTCAGGGCGACGCCGGCGTCCGCGGTGTCCTGGACGACCCCGTCGACGCCGTGCTCGATGTTGACGACGATGCCCGGGTCGGCGGCGATGAACTGCAGCGCGAGCTGGGCGTCGTCCTCGTCGGCCTGCACGCGGTACGGCATCCGGACGGTGGTGAACTCGGCAGCGTGTCCCTCGGCCCGGAGCGACTCGATGGCGAGCTGCGTCAGACGTCCGGCCAGGGTGGAGTCCTGCCCGCCACTGACGGCGAGGACGTAGCCCTTCGCGCCGGTGGTCAGCAGGTAGTCGCGCAGGAAGCCCACGCGCCGGGTGACCTCCTGCTCGGGGTCGATGGTCGGCTGGACGTTGAGGTCCGCGGCGATGGCGGCTTGGAGTTCTCGCACTCCCCCAGTATCCGCCTGCACCACCGTCGTCCGCACGGGTTCTCGGCACCTGCTCGTGAACGGCATCCAGACCACTACGGTGACCGTGACGACGGAGGTGCGACTGTGACGGACGGACGCCGCACCGGCCTGCTCGCGATCACGGTCACGTCGCTGCTCTGGGGCACCACCGGGACCGCGGCGACCTTCGCCCCGGACGTCGGCCCGCTGGCGATCGGGGCCGCGGCACTCGGGGTCGGCGGCCTGCTGCAGGCCGTGGTCGGTGCCCGGGCGCTGCGTGGCGCGCGCACGCAGCTCCGGCACCGCCGCGCCCTCGTCGTCGTCGGTGCCCTCGCGGTCGCCGTCTACCCGCTCGCGTTCTACAGCTCGATGCACACGGCCGGGGTGGCTGTCGGGTCGGTCGTGTCGCTCGCGTCCGCGCCCCTGGCCTCCGGGGTGCTGGAACGCGTCGTCGACCGACGCCCGCTCAGCCGGTGGTGGGTCCTCGCCGCCCTGCTCGGCGTCCTGGGCAGCGTACTGCTCTGCCTCTCCGGACTCGACGACGCCGCGCGCCCGGCCGGGGCGACGGTCCTCGGGGTCCTGCTCGGGCTCGTGGCCGGTGCCGCGTACGCCGTGTACTCCTGGGTCGCACACCGCCTGATGGACGAGGGCGTCCCGCGGGCAGGGGCGATGGGCGCGGTGTTCGGCGGTGGCGGGCTGCTCCTCATGCCGGTCCTCGCCGTCACCGGGGCGCCGCTGCTGGCGACTCCGCAGGACCTCGCCGTCGGGGTGTACATGGCCCTCGTGCCGATGTTCCTCGGCTACCTGTTGTTCGGCTACGGCCTGACGACGGTCTCCGCGAGCACGGCGACGACGGTCACGCTCACCGAACCGGCCGTGGCTGCGGTGCTCGCCGTCCTGGTGGTCGGCGAACGGCTGACCACGGTCGGCTGGGTCGGGCTCGGGGTCATCGCGGTCGTGCTCGTCGTGCTGGCGGTCGCCCCGACGAACGAGTCGGGCGACGCCGGGCGGCCGGTCGACCCGGGGTGGCCGCCGGTCGGTCGGCCCTGACGTGACGGCCCTGGTCTCGCTCGGCGCGACCCGGCTGCCCGAGTCTCGCCCCGTGCGATCAGTGCTGCACGGAGAAGACGTTGCCGGCCGGGTCCGTGAACCAGGCGATGTCCGGCCCCATGTCGCGGGATCGCCCGCGGAGGACCTGGCGGTCGTCCGCCCACTGTCCGCCGTCGGTCGGCCGGACCCCGAGCGCCGCCAGGTCGTCGAGCGCCGTGTCGATGTCGTCCACCATGAAGTTGAGCACGGTGAAGGTCGCCGGGGTGTGGTCGGGCTTGCCGTACAGCAGCACCGGGACGTCCGAGCCCGGCAACAGGAGCTGCATCATCTGGCCGGGGACGAGGACGCGGACGTCCACGCCGAGGACTCCCGCGTAGAAGGCCACGGCAGCGTCGACGTCGTCGACGCTGAAGCCGCTGTAGGCGCTGATGGGTCGGAACACGGGGGCCTCCTCGTTCGGTGCAGCAAGTGTGCACCGACGACGGTCCGACCGCACCCGTCGCGCTTCCGCAGCCGAGGCGTGCGACTGCTCGATGGCACGGAACGCCGAGCACGACCGGGACAGCGGACAGCCCGAGGAACGGCCGACTCGGCGGAGCACGGTCAGCGCGCCCCTCCGGACGCGGTGCCGAGGAGATCGACCCGGAGGCCCTCCGGGGTTTCGCGCGTTCGGCCGCGTACCCGGAACACGCGCTCCAGCAGGACCGGGGTGATCACGGTCCGCGGGGCCCCTGCCGCCGCGACACGACCCTCCGACAGGACCACCACGTGGTCGCAGTAGCGCGCGGCCATGTCCAGGTCGTGGAGCACGACCACGACGGTGCGCGATCCGTCCTGCAGCAGGTCCAGGAGCTCGAACTGGTGGTGCACGTCCAGGTGGTTGAGGGGTTCGTCGAGGACGAGCACCTCGGGTTCCTGCGCGAACGCCCGTGCGATCTGGACCCGCTGTCGTTCGCCGCCCGACAGTCCGTTCCACCGTCGCTGCTCGGTCCCCGCCATGCCCACCGCCACCAGTGCCTCCCGGCAGATCCGGTCGGAACCCTCGTCGGGACCGCCGAGGCGTGAGCGGTACGGCAGCCGACCGAGGCGCACCACGTCGAGGACCCGGTGGTCGATCTCGGTGTGTCCCTGCTGTTCGACGAAGGCGAGACGGCGGGCCACCGACCGGCGCGGGAAGGCGTGCAGGTCCTCGCCGTCGAGCAGGACGGCTCCGCTGTCCGGCGGCGTGACCCCGGCCAGGCACCGGGCGAGCGTCGACTTGCCCGATCCGTTCGGGCCCACGATCCCGGTGATCGACCCGCTCGGCGCGACCAGGTCGACCTCCGCCAGGAGTGTCATGCCGTGAACGGATCGTCCCACTCGTCGCGCCGCGAGCACCCCGGGTTCGGAACCGGCCGCGTGCTGGCCGGGCTCGGACCCAACCGCGGTCATGCGCGCTGCCCTCGGCGGAGGACCACCAGGAACGTCGGCACGCCGATGAGCGCCGTGACGACACCGACCGGGATCTGGTGCGGTGCGAACGCGAGTCGCCCGGCCAGGTCCGCGACGACGAGGAACACTCCGCCAGCGAGGGCCGACACCGGCAGCAGGAGGCGGTGTCCGGGTCCGACGAGCATGCGGGCGGCGTGCGGGACCACGAGTCCGACGAAACCGATCGCCCCGACAGCGGCGACGACCGCGGCGGTCGTCGCCGCAGCGCCGACGAGCACGACGACCCGCAGGAGCCGGACGTCGATGCCGAGGGCCACGGCGGCGTCGTGCCCGAAGACGAACGCGTCCAGCGCCGGTGCGACGGCGACGAACACGGCGGTCGCGACCGCGACCACCACGGCGCAGACCACCACCGAGGACCACCGCGCGGCCGCGAGGGACCCGAGCAGCCAGTACGTGATGCCCCGCGTCGCGTCCGCGTCGCCCCAGGCCGTGACGACGAGGGAGGTCACGGCGGCGAACAACTGCCCGACGACGACCCCGGTCAACACGACCCGGCTGGTGCTCGCGGTGTCCCGTCCCATCAACGCGAACACCAGCGCGAACGAGACGAGCCCACCGACCAGCGCGCCGCCGGCCAGGGTGACGGATCCCGCGCCGAGACCGAGCACCAGGACGAGGACCGCCCCCGTCGACGCACCGGACGAGATCCCGAGCAGGTAGGGCTCCGCGAGCACGTTGCGGGTCACGGCCTGCAACACGCAGCCGCAGACCGCGAGTCCTGCACCGGCCGAGGCCGCGAGCAGGACCCTCGGTAGTCGCAGTTGCCACACCACGGAGTCCGCGAGCCGGGGCAGCGGGGTGACCGGCAGACCGAGGTGCGTGCCGATCGACCGCACCGTGTCCACCCAGGTGATCGAGCCTCCGGCCAGCGCCACACCGGCGACGACGACCACGACGAGCGCGGCCATGAGCACCGGCACGACGACGGCACCGCGGAGCGCGGTCCCGCTCACCGTCGGGCGAGCACGACGAAGTCGTCGAGGTACTGCCAGATCGGACCGACCTCGGTGAAGCCGGCGACCTCGAGTGCCGCGACGTGGAAGCCCAGGCTGAGTTCGGGGTTCGGCGGTCGGTGCTCGAACCGGCGCTCCCGCTCGGCGGCGAGCCGGCCGTACCGCTCGACCGCGGTGACCTCCGCGAACCACTGGTCCCAGTCGAGCGCGCCCGACGCCCGGTCGGCCTGCTGGGTGCGCTCATCGTCGAGTGCGCTGAGCTCGGCGAACAGTGTGCGGCCGTCGAGGTGACGGAGGTGGTCGGCGTTGAGCACCACACCACCGGGCGGCACGATGGACCCGAGGTCGTTGTAGACGCGGCTGAGGACGTCCGACGGCAACCAGTGCAGGGCAGTGGAGCTGAGGACAGCGTCGGGGATCGCGCCGTCCAGGCCCGCCGTCCAGTCGCGGTCCCAGAGGTCGGCGTCGACGAAACGCACCGGCTGCCCGGCGAGCGCCGTCCGCCCGAGTTCCAGGAGCACCGGGTCGTGGTCGAGCGCGATGCAGGTGATGTCCGGCCGCCGGGCGACGACCCGCTGGCTGATCGAGCCGGGTCCACTCGCCAGGTCGAGGACGATGCCACCCTGCGGCACGACGTGGTCGACGACGTCGAGCATGATCGCGAAGCGTTGCTCACGGTTGGTGATGTAGGCAGCCTGCTGGGCGTCCCAGGCCGCGAGGAGGCCGAGCGCCCGCTCGGTCTCGGCAGGGGTGGTCGTGGTGGTCGTGGTCATCGTCGGTCCTCCGAGTACTCGGTCAGGGCGGTGGAGACGGTCTCCAGGGCGTCGATGCTCCGCACCGAGGGGTCGAGTTCCGTCGCCGGGACGGCGATCAGGTGGTCGTCGCGGACGGCGCTGAGGTCCTTCGTGACGGCGTCGGACCGGAGCTGGTCGATCTTGTCGTCGGCGCTGTCGCCGGGCAGGCCGCGGGACAGGTCGGCGACGACGATGACGTCCGGGTCGCGCTGCGCGATCTCGTCCCAGCTGGTCTCGCTCCACTGCGCATCCAGGTCGTCGAAGGCGTTGGTCGCGCCCGCCACACGGCCCATGGTGTCGGCGAGCCCGTTCGCACCGGCCACCACCGGCGCCCCGTTGACCGAGGAGTAGAGCCAGACGACGGACGGTGCCCCGGTGTCCGAGGCTGCTGCGGTGACCCGCTCGAGGGTGTCCCGCTGCTCGGCGACGAGGTCGCGGCCCCGCTGCTCGACGTCGAAGACCCGAGCGACGTCGGTGACCTCGTCGAGGATCGCGTCGAAGCCGACCTCGTCGGGGACGAGCGCCGGGTCCTCGCAGTCGTTGGCGGACAGGTAGGCCGGCACGCCGAGGTCGATGAGTTCCTGACGACTCCCGGCAGCGTCGGACGCGAACGCAGAGGCGCGCATCGAGTACACGAAGTCGGGGTTCGCCTCGCGGAGCTGCTCGGTGCTCGGGTACTGCTCGGCGAGCACCGGCACGTCGTCGTAGGCCGATCGCCACTCCGGGGCCACGGCGTCGGTGAGGTAGCTGGTCCCCACCATCCGGTCCTGCAGTCCGAGCGCCAGCATGACCTCGGTCGCGCCCTGCTCCAGGGTCACCGCCCGTTCGGGAGGCGCGGGGACGGTCAGCTGCATGCCGCAGCTCGTCAGCGTGGAACCGGCCGACGGGGTCGTGGACGACCGACCGGACGCGGAGGAGTTCGCACACCCGGCGAGGGCGAGCGCCGCGACGACCAGCGTTGTAGTGATAATGGTTCTCATGATCGTGACGCTAGAGGGAGAGGGATCGGTCCGCCAAATCGCCCCGAGCGCGACGGCCGGTCTCAGCCCTGGCGCCCCTTGCCACGCGGGTTCAGCTTGTTGATGACGAAGGTGCGACCGCGGCGGCGGACGACCTGCGCACCGGGCAGCTTCTTCAGGGACTTGAGTGAGTTCCGGACCTTCATGACGACTCCTTTTGATAATGGTTCTCACTAGAGTAGTCGGCATGGACCGTTCCACGGAAGCCCGAGACACCGCCCGCCCACCAGCCCCGGCCCTCCGGGTCGCCCTCGTCAGCGGACTGGACTCGACGGAACGCTCCCGGGTTTCCCGGATGATCGCGGGAGTGCCGGCCGAGGACGCCCCGACCAGCGACATCACGGACGAGACCGAGGACAGCGCGGAGTTCGCCCTCGTCCTCGCGGAGCATGTACTCGCAGCCGCTCATGCCGGCGCCACCGGCCGAACCGTCATCGAGCTCGATGCGGAGGCGGACGTGATGGAAGTGGGCTTCGTGCTCGAGACCGAACTCGAGGGCCGACGCAACGAGGGCCCGCCGGCAGAACTGCACGATCTGGTGACCGTGGCGCGGGTCCGGGACGTCCACCGCTGGTTGCTGTCGGCGGCGCCGGCCCCCGCCGTCGACTTCGTCACCGCCGAGTCCCTGGCATCACAACTCGAGTTCGCCACGGTCGTCGTGCTCGCCGACGCAGCGGACGTGTCCCCGGGGCAGCTCCGCAGCACCGTCGGCCTGGTGCAGCGCCTCAACCCGGACGCCGCAGTGGTCACGTCCGTCGCGACGGCGCGGCAGCCGACAGGATGGCCTGGAGGCCGGGGTTGCGCCCGCCGCCTCGGCCGGCGGATGGGGTGGACTCGAGCCCTCGCCGAGCCCGACCTCCCGGCAGCGTCCTGGAACGGGGTCGACGTCCTCGTGTTCCGGGACCCCCGACCGTTCCACCCGGACCGCCTGTTCGACTCGGTCCGGCATCGACTCGTCCCCGACCAGGTCGGCCGTATCGCCCGGTCGCGCGGGTTGGTCCAGCTCGCCACCCGCCCCGACCACCACGGCTCCTGGCGCAGCGCCGGCGACACGGTGTCCCTCGACCCCACGGGCATCGCGAGTTGGGATCCGGATGCGCCCATCGGCCAGGAGATGGTCTTCTTCGGCGAGCACCTCGACCGCGACGAGATCATCGCCGCCCTGCACGCGTGCCTGCTCACGGACGACGAACTCCTCGCCGGCCCGACGAGCTGGAGGCGGTACGGCGACCCGTTCCCGGCATGGCCACTGCACCACGACCACTGACGACCGCACCTGCAATTGTCGGTGCACATGACGGAACCGGTCGAGCGGTCAGCCTTCGTGTCAGCTTCTGAGCGAACTTGTCAGCGCTGATCAGCCGGCTCAAGCAGTTCAGGTGAGGAAAAAGGAGCAATCACAACTGTGAGTTGTTGACGAGCCGTGCAGCCACGGCCTTTGCCAGGCCCGCCGCATTGCTCGTTGCGGGTGGCGTCGAACACCGCTGCGAGGGGGCGGCTCCCGTCGCCAGCTCCACGATCCACCTCGGCATGGCCATCGTCGGGAGCCGCGGCCGGGCCAGAAACAGGTCCCGCTGGCACCAGAGCTCGCCGCGCAGTAGCAGACGAGGTCGCGCTGATGTCGCTGGGAAGCTCAGCGGGCAGACCCGAACGACCATCGCATTCCGTCATGGAACTGCCCGTCATGAAAAGGCGGAGCCAACGCCCCCTACCGGTCAGGAGTCAACCGAACCTGCAGCAGTCCCGCTCGACCTTCTCGGTTGCCAGGTCCTGGTGTCTCGATAGCCGATCGTCTATCGAGACGGATCAATGAGCGAAGTTTCGGCGGTTCCCACTGCGCCGCCGTGAGCGCCGCATCTCGGCTGGTGGTGACGCGTATCGCTTGCACGCGCTCAGGCATCTCCGCTGTCGTCCTGGGAATCGGCGCCGCCGAACTTGGCCTTGACGCTGCCAACAAGCCCTTGAACGGCCGATCATCTACCGGGCTTTTCCCCCCATCCGGGGCCGCTTCAGGGCGCAGAGGAGCTTCTGTTGATCTCCAGCGGCGCCTCGTCGTACCCTGGCGCCGCGCGCAGCACTGCTGGCGTCCAGGTCGTCGGATCCCACCCAGGGACGCTTGCGACAATCGACCCGGACAGCGCGGAGCAGAACATGCCCGCCTCATTCGACGTCCACTCGTCATGGTCCTCGTCGAGAAACGCGTGGTACACGTAGTGCTGCAACGCCTTCAGCACGGCGACCGCCGACCAATCGTCGCGGAGCGGAGAGGCGTGCTCGTAGGGGGCATGCGGGTCCTCCCACTCGTGAACATCGTTGAACGCGGCTTCGTTTTGCGCCACGAGCATCGCTCCGACCGAGGCAGCATCCGCTTCGGTCAGGATCCGGTCCGCTCGCGTCGAACCGTCGTCGAACCACCAGCGGAGGGGTCCTCCGAATCGAGGCTGCAGCCCCGCCCACGCCAGTACGCGAACGTGCTCGTGGTCGATCATCGAATTGCTCATGCTGCGTCGTCACTCCCCAGGCCGCCCACCATGGACCTGCTCTCCGGCAGATCATTCAGCACCAGCGTCAGGGGCACCACCCCGACTCCTGGGGTCAGTTTCATTCGGTGTTCACTGCCGGCGGCCGTCCCGATAGCGGATCCTCAGCGGGACGTCGGCATCACGCGTGTCGAAGCAGGTGGTGAGTCTCTGTGTCCTCAAAGCGGACGAAGCCGAGCCGCTCGTACAAGCGGCGGGCCGATGTGTTCATCTTGTGCACCTGCAGCAACGTCCCGCGGTGCGCCTTCGCAGCCTCTTCCAGAACCTATCTGAGACCGGCCGATCCGATGCCCTCGTTCTGATACTCAGGGCGCACCTCGATGAGTTCAAGCCAAAGGTCGTTTCCGCGGGCACCGAGATACAGGCCTCCGACTGGTTTCGCATCCTGCTCGATGACGTGCACGTCGTGGTCACCGACCAACGGAGCGAAGAAGCGCCCCTGTTGCTCTGGGTCCCAAGGGCCGTAGGCGGCTTCGACCAGTTCTTTGTGCGCGTCCTCGTGCAGTTGGAAGAGCCAATCGTGATCGGCTTCGGTGGCTGGTCGAACGGTGATCCCCATCAGACGAGAGTAGCGAAGCCTTCAGCCGGGGCTGTGAGCCCGAACGGGTTGTCGTCTCGATCGCCGATCCCTTAGCGGGCGTGGAGTCCGAGGTGGTCGAGGGCCTGGCGGACGGTCTCTTCGAGAGGGCGGGTGCTGTCGATGACGAGCCGATCGTCCGTGCGGGGCTCGTACTCGTCGGCGGTGCGCTGCACCTCGTCCCACGTCGGCAACGTGAACCCCGGCAGGTCGTTCGCACGCTGTTCCACGCGGCGTCGGTGTTCGTCGAC
This sequence comes from Curtobacterium sp. MCPF17_047, assembly GCF_003234045.1. NCBI lineage: Bacteria > Bacillati > Actinomycetota > Actinomycetes > Micrococcales > Microbacteriaceae > Curtobacterium > Curtobacterium sp. MCPF17_047. The sequence continues at coordinate 64,944 of NZ_QKSF01000014.1, forward strand.
GTCCGGACACTCGACCTCGATCACGCGCAGCGGTACCCCAGCGGCTTCAGCGGTCGAGGCCCATCCAGCCCGAGCCGGTTCAACGCCACTCACCGCGTCCGCGATGACCATCTGCCCTCGCCGTAGATTCGGTACCGCGATGGCGTGCATGATCGAGTACGCGGCGATCCCGGACTGCTCGCGCGGGATCAGGTACTTCCACATTGCGCCTTCGATCGCATCAACGCGAAGCGTCAGCGCGGGCGTCAACTCCGCGATCGCAGCAGACAACGTCGACTTCCCTGCACCGGGAAGACCACAAACCTGAACCAGCATCGACAACTCCTTCGTTGGCCGTAGCTCCTTGTCTATCGGTCCCGGCGGCCACGGGTGTTTCAGTAACGGGCGAGCCGTATGCTCCGCGGCATGCGCCGTGAATTCAACTCCCTCGGCCTCCCCCGACCAGAAGGTGCAGGCCGCTTGCAGGTGCGAGCTGCACTCGTCGGCGGAGTGGGCCTGTTCCTCGTACTGCTCGGCACCAGTCTGTTCGCCGGCACCGCGGCGACTGATCAACCGATACCGGTGTGGATCGTCATCGTCTTGATCGCGGTCGGCGTCAGCTGCTGGGTCGTGGAAGGGCTCTTGAAAGCGCAAGCACGAAGGGCGACGACTCGTCTCGATAGCCGATCGGCTATCGGAACAGCGACACTTCGCGACGGCGTGGCCGGGCAGGCGCCGCGGCTGCGACCAAGTCAGCAGCCCGGGGTGAAGCCGCCAAACTGTGCGCATGGATGCGCCCAGTGATCTGCTCGCAGTACTCGTCGATGCCGACAACGTCCCTCCGTCCCGGATTGGAGCTGTTCTCGCGGAGGTCGCCCGCTTCGGCACAGCGTCCGTGAAGCGGGTCTATGGCGACTGGACGACGACGCAGCTCAGCAGCTGGAAAGCAGCGGCGAGCGAGCACGTCATCCAGCCCATGCAGCAGTTCGCACACACCAAGGGCAAGAACTCCACTGACAGCGCGCTCATCATCGACGCGATGGACCTGCTCTACACAGGCCGGTTCCACGGGTTCTGCATTGTGTCGTCCGACAGCGACTTCACCCGGCTCGCATCCCGTATCCGTGAGCAGGGGATCACGGTCTACGGCTTCGGGGAACGCAAAACGCCAGCATCATTTCGGAACGCTTGTGACCAGTTCACCTACCTGGACGTCCTCGGAAGCGCGGACGGTGACTCCGCCCTCATGGAAGCGTCCCAGGTGAGCGGTCGGATCGCGCCTCGCGATGACTCGCGTCTTATCGAGGGGCTTCGGAACAGCGTGATCACTGCGTCGTCCGAGGATGGATCGGCGAACCTCGCGACGGTCGGGCAACTCTTACGAAAGTGGCAACCAGACTTCGACTCGCGCAACTGGGGCTATCCGAAACTGTCAGAAGTCGTCCGCGCTACCGGCCAGTTCATAGTCGAGGGACAGAGGGTGCGTGTGAAGACTGATACTCGGTAAGGGGTCGTCAGACGGGCAACGCTGCGCCTCGGAATGAACGACGGCGGCTCGTGCCGGAGCTGCCAGCCATCAGACCCGCAGGAGCTCGAAGACGCCAAGTACGGCGAGAACGACGCCGGCGATGCACCCAACGAGCCCGACCAGCGTCACCGACTGCGCGTACACGCGAACTTGCCCCTCCGCGCCGAACCGGTCGATGGCTGATGCTGCCAGCAGTGTCGCTGCCAGCGCCACGGGGACCGTGGCGATCCACGTGAGGCCGAGACTCCATCCGGCTGCTGTGACGTCGGCGGGACGAGCGTGGAGGAGGCCCCGGCCACGCTCAGCGCTGACGTCGTACGCAGCATCAATCGGGGCGGTGTGGACGTAGACAAGGACGCACGCGAGCATCTGTGCGGCCAGGAGGACAAGCGCGAGGGTCGGCAGGACCACGCCAACGTCACGCCCTTGCGCAGGACCGGTGTCTCCGTTCGCTCCACGGGCAGAGCCTAGGCGCCGGGATGAGCGCAGTCGTCCGATCACCGATGCTGCCGGGCGCGGATACTTCGGCAGCTTCACCAGCTCAACGTAACGGCGAACACACTGTCTCGCATCACGATCGATCCACGAACATCGGCGCCGCTACGCTCCTCGGCATGAAGAAGTTGACTGGGGGTATCTGGGTCGCGGCGCTCGGCACCCTTACTGCCGTCTGTCTGATCGTCGGGCTCATCGCCGTCTTTGTTGCGCTGGGCCAGAACGGCGGCTGCGAAGTCGGCCGGTTCACCCCCGACGGCGAGGGATGGCAGCCGTGCTCGGCGGTGAACCCAAAACTCGTCTGGGGCGGAGCGCTCTCAGTGGTCGGGCTGGTGCTTGCGGGCTTTACGGGGCTTGCGGGAGCTCTTGTCGCAGTGCTTGCAGTATCGCCACGCGACCGATGACGTCGAGTGTGCGTTAGCCGGTCGGCGACCGGACGGCGCCCGATCGAGGGGGTCTGCTGCACGGATAGGTGACAGTTGTAGTCACGCCACGAGGGCGACGTTGGTCTTCATGATGGTTTCGAACTCGACGGGCGTCAATCGGCCGAGGCGGGCCTGACGTCGACGCCGGTGATAGGTCCGCTCGATCCAGGTCACGATCGCGATCCGCAGTTCTTCGCGCGTGGCCCACGTGCGTCGGTTCAGGACGTTCTTCTGCAGGAGCGCGAAAAAGCTTTCCATCGCGGCGTTGTCGCCGCAGGAAGCGACTCTGCCCATCGATCCGATCATGCCGTGGCGCGTCAACGCCTGCCGCAGCTTCCGGCTCCGAAATTGCGATCCTCTGTCCGAGTGCAGCGTGCATCCGGCGACGTCGCCGCGCATCCGGACCGCGTTCTCCAGCGCGGTCACGGCCAGCCTCGATTTCATGCGGGAGCCGATCGAGTACCCCACGATCCGACCCGAGCAGGCGTCCTTGATCGCGCAGAGGTAGAGCTTGCCTTCGCCGGTGTTGTGCTCGGTGATGTCGGTCAACCACAGCCGATTCGGCGCCTCGGCCGCGAACACGTGCCGGGTCCGGCCCTGCTCGTCGGTCACCGTGCACAAGTCGTCGTGGACCGCCGGACCGGGCTTCTTGCCGCTCCTGCCGCGCTTCTTCCCGAAAACGCTCCACCAGCCGTTCTCCGACGCGATCGTCCATGCGGTCCGGTCCGCCATCGGTTCGCCGGCGTCGCAGGCCTCATCGGCGAGGAGCCGGTACCCGAACTCCGGGTCTTCCGTGTGTGCGTCGAACAGCGCGTTCCCCCGATACGCCCGCACCACCTCGGTTCGCGACACAGGAGCCGCCAGCCACCGGTAGTAGGGCTGGCGGGAGAGCTTGAGAACCCGGCACGTCACCGCGACGGGGATCCCGTCCGCGGCGAGCTCGCTCACGAGCGGGTAGAGCCTTTTCCCGGCAGGTTCGCCTGCGACAGATACGCCGCCGCTCGGCGCAGCACCTCGACTTCCTGCTCGAGGAGCCGGTTCCGCCGCCGCAACTCACGGACTTCGTCGGACTCGGCACGCGTCGTTCCGGGACGCTCCCCGTCTTCGACGGCAGCGCGGCGCAGCCACTTCGTCAACGTCATCGGGTGGACACCGAAGTCGGCGGCGATCTGCTCGATTGTCACTCCCGGCTCACGGCTCCGAGCAACACGCACGACATCGTCGCGGAACTCCTGCGGGTAGGGCTTGGGCACGATGGCATCCTTCCAGGCTGCCCTCCCGGGCAAGCCAGATCAGACGTCACCTATCCGTGCAGCAGACCCGCCCTCCTGACCGCCCGGTAACCGGTGGGCTGCCGAACGCTGGCTCCGGCGCTCTTGGTCGTTCCGGTAGGGGATCGGCTACCGGACAGTCGTAGAACGTCTGGTAGCCGGTCGAGGGAGTCAGTCGTCGTGAGCGAGTGAAGAGGACAGTTCCTCGTGTGCGGCGACCTGCTGCAGGAGCAGGTTGGCTTTGTCGACACCGGTCTGCACGGCATCGGCGCCCGCGACCCATCGCAGCGGCGGCTCGTCGGAATCGATCAACGACACCAGGCCAGCAGCGAGCTTGGTGGGATCGCCGCCCTGCTTGCCGTTCATGCTCTTCCATGCCTCGATGGTCGTCGCGGTGCGCTCGGCGTAGTCGTCGATGGACAGCTCCGGCCAGATGGTCGATGCCCCTTCGACGAGCAGGTCGGTCCGGAAGAAGCCAGGCTCGACGATCATGGTCGAGACACCGTACGGCGCGAGGTCGTACCGGATGGACTCCATCCACCCTTCGAGGGCGAACTTCGACGCGCAGTACGCCGCGACGAACTCCTGACCGACGAGGCCGGCGGTCGAGCTGATCGTGACGACCTGCCCGCTGCGCTGACGACGCATGACGGGCAGGACCGCCCGGGTGACGTTGAGCGGGCCGAAGAAGTTCGTTTCCATCTGCTGCCGCATCTGCTCAGGGCTGATCTCCTCGAAGAACCCTGCGTAGAACAGGCCGGCGTTGTTCACGAGCACGTCGATCCGTCCGAAGCGGGAGACCGCGGCGACCGCGGCGGCGCGCGCCGCGTCTTCGTCGGTGATGTCGAGCGACACTGCGAGCAGGTCCTCCCGCTCGCCGAACACCTCGGTGACCTTCGCAGCGTCACGCGCGGTGGCAACGACGCGGTGGCCGGCGGCGAGGGCGGCCCGGGTCAGGTCGATGCCCATCCCGCGTGCTGCGCCGGTGATGAACCAAACGGTGGAGTCAGTCATGGGTGTGCCTTTCGATCGGGAACACCGCAAGTGAACGACGCCGTCACGGCCGGAAACAGACTCCGTCTACACGGTCACTGACAGGGACCCCCTGCCGGCAAGCCGGTGACGTACCGTCGGGGCGTGGACATTCAGGCGGAGATTCGCGATTTCCTTACATCGCGGCGGGCCAGGCTCCTGCCGGAGCAGATTGGCCTGCCGGACTTCGGCGGACGCCGCCGAGTTGCTGGGCTGCGCCGTGAGGAAGTGGCCCTCGTCGCCGGGATCAGCACCGAGTACTACACACGCCTTGAACGGGGCAACGCGACCGGCGTCTCTGACAGCGTCCTCGACGGTGTCGCTCGTGCTCTGCTCCTCGACGACGTGGAAGCGGCCCACCTCGTTGACCTTGTTCGAGCCGCCAACGTGCCGACCCACCTTCGGCCGCGGCGCTCTGCGCAGCGATCACAACCGGGCAGCGTGAGTGCGGGGGTGCAGCAGATTGTGGACGCCATGACGGGCATGCCGGTGGTCGTGCAGAACACCACGCTCGACGTGGTCGCGTCGAACCCGCTGGGGCGTGCGTTCTACCTCGACCTGTTCGGTACTCCGAGCCGGCCGGTGAACTTCGGCCGGTACATCTTCCTCGACCCTCGCTCGCGCGTCTTCTACCGCGACTGGGACAGCGTCGCTGAGCAGAGCGTCGCGGTGCTCCGCACTGAGGCGGCCCGTGCCCCGGCGGACCGTGCACTCGCTGCCCTTGTCGGGGAGCTGTCACTGGCAAGCGAGGCGTTCCGCACGCTCTGGGCCAGTCACACCGTGCGGGAGCACCGTGCAGGGGAGAAGCTCGTGCACCACCCGATCGTCGGAGACCTCGACCTGACGTTCGAGTCACTGGACGTCAGCTCTCGAAGCGGGCTCGCCCTGATCACCTACATCGCAGTTTCGGGATCGCCCTCCGACGACAGCCTGCAACTCCTTGCACACTGGGCTGCGACGAAGGACGCCGCGAGCGTGAAGGAACCCCGAACGACCGAACCATGAGTCGCCTCGTCGTGCCCATCGAAAGGACCCACCCGTGAAGTACACCCGCCTCGGTAACTCCGGACTGAAGGTCAGCAGCATCGCGCTCGGCTGCATGAGCTTCGGCGATCCCGCCAGCGGCCACCTGCAGTGGTCCCTCCCGAAGGACGACGCGCTGCCCTACTTCCGGCAGGCACTCGACCTCGGCATCACCTTCTGGGACACCGCCAACGTCTACTCCTACGGCGATTCCGAACGCATTGTCGGTGAAGCGATCCGCCAGTTCGCCAACCGGGACGAGATCGTCCTGGCAACCAAGGCGCACTTCTCCGACAAGCCAGGCAACGGGCCGGGCCTGCACGTCGCCGGCCTGTCGCGGAAGGCGATCATGCAGCAGATCGACGCGTCCCTGACCCGTCTCGGCACCGACTACGTCGACCTGTACCAGATTCACCGCTTCGACCCGGAGACCCCGATCGAGGAGACGATGGAAGCCCTCCACGACGTCGTCAAGGCCGGTAAGGCCCGCTACATCGGCGCGTCCGCGATGTGGACGTGGCAGTTCGCCAACATGCAGCACGCCGCGGACCTGCACGGATGGACCCGGTTCGTGTCCATGCAGGACCAGTACTCGCTGCTCTACCGGGAAGAAGAGCGCGAGATGTTCGGTCTCCTCGCCGACCAGGGCGTCGGCAGCATCCCCTACAGCCCCCTCGCCAAGGGCCGCGTCGCCCGCCCCGCCGGTGAGCAGACCAAGCGCTCCTCCGACGACCCGGTCGGTAACAGCTTCTTCGCCGACACGGAGCGCGACCGGCCCGTCATCGACGCCGTGCAGCAGATCGCCGAGGCCCGGAACGTGCCGATGGCGCAGATCGCGATGGCTTGGGTCCTCAACAACCCGGTCGTGAGCGCACCCATCATCGGCGTGACGAAGCCGCACCACCTCGACGATGCGGCCGCGGCCGTTGACATAGACCTCACGGCAGACGAGGTCACCGCACTCGAAGAGCACTACCAGGTACGCCCCGCCGGCGGCTTCTAAGCGCCCGCAGCCCCACCAAGACGAAGCGGCCCTGCTGCGCGTACGCGCAGCAGGGCCGCTTCGCGTGTTCCCACGCGTCTCGATAGCCGATCGTCTACCGGTCGCCGTCGGCCTCGGTGGAGCGGGTGAGGAGTTCCGTGAGACGTTCGCGGAGCGCTTCTCGGGTCGCGGCGTCGAACGCGAAGCCAGCGGGCGCCTCGTGCATCCACAACCCGTCGGCCGCGAGCCGCACGATGAGGTGGTCGATCGGCATCGAGGCCGCGGCGGTTGCATCGCCGACGGTCCACCGGTTGAGGACGGCCCGCCAGGATGCCGCGTGCGTCGGCGTGAACGTCGCCTCGAGCAGGAGCATGAGTTCCGCTGTCGAGGCGGACCTCATGGACACTGCCACGTACGCGGCGAGACGTTGTTCCTGTGTCGAGGTGTCGAACGGCACCTCGAGGGCATCGAGGAGCTGCTGTTCCCAGCGAGCGGCTTCGTGTTCGTGGAGCGCTTCGAGGAGGGCTTCCCGGGTCGGGAAGTGGTACAGCAGGCCGCCTTTGGTGAGGCCCGCCTCGACAGCAACGGAGTCGAACGTGACCGCGGTGATTCCCGACGACTCGACGATCCGTGCCGCGGATTCGAGAACGAGGGTGCGTTTGCTCTGGCGCATGAAGAGGCCTTTCCTGGTCAGTGGTCGGCGTCAGGGATGGTCGCGTTCGTTCCCGGTCCGTGTCTGCGGAGAAGGATCCCGGTGACGATGGCACCAACACCGAGTACTGATGCGACAATCACCATCACCACGAAGTAACCCGTGTCGTAGGCGCTGCCGGCGGCAATGAGGATGCTGCGGCCATCGTCCGATGCTCGTGCGGCTTCCGCCGCGGCGGACAGACTCTCACGCGCTTGATCAGCGTTCACGATGCCGCTCGGGAGCCGCACGAGCGCGGAGTAGATCGCAGTCACGATGCTGCCCAAGATCGCGACAGCGCTAAGGTTCCCCATCTCGTACGATACTTCCTCGATTGAAGAAGCCATGCCGGCACGTCGGGCTGGCACGTTGCCGACGATCGCCGTGGACGCTACTGACATCGTCGCGCCGGAGCCGGCGCCGAGGACGATCAGCCCCAGGAACAGCCAGCCGTTCAGAGAGTGGAACGACACCGAGATGACCACCACACCGACGGCGCTGAGTGCCAGTCCGCCCGCGATGAGGGGTAGCAACCCGACCCGGTGGAGCATGAAACCGCCAGCGAGCGAGGTGGTGAGGGTCCCCACGGCGATCAGCGCCACGAGCAGACCGGCGTGGAACGGAGTCATCCCCTCGAGGAGCTGGAACCGCTGCGTCGTCACGAGTTGGACGCCCGCGAACGCGAACATGCCCAGGCCGGCCCCGAGGAGCCCAGAAGAGAACGCGGGGTTCCGGAAGATGGTGAAGTCGAGCAATGGATACGGCAACCGGGCCTGACGGCGAGTGAACAGCACGGCACCGATGACGGCGGCGACCAGCGCCCCACCGATCACGAGCGCCGACGGGGGACGGTGTGCGATCTCCTTGATCGCGACGACTGCCCCGACGAGCGTGATCATCGCGTACACCGACGAGAGCAAATCCCACTTCTTTGTCAGATCAGGGTCGTTCGGTGGGGCGAGGAACAGGGCGGCGACGAGCGCGATGACGGCGACGGGCACGTTGATCAGGAACACTGAGCCCCACCAGAAGGGTTCGAGCAGCAGACCGCTGACGATCGGCCCCAGCGCACCGCCGAGCACCGCAACGCTGCCCCACACCGCGATGGCCACGTTGCGCTCATGGTCGTTCGTGAATGCCACCCGGATCAACGCCAACGTCGCCGGCATCATCGATGCCGCACCAACCGCCAGGATCGCTCGTGCCGCGATCAGGACCTCCGGGTTCGGCGAGAATGCAGCAACTAGTGACGCCATCCCGAAGATGCTCATCCCGATCAGGAACATCCGCCGGTGCCCGACGCGGTCGCCAAGCGTTCCCGCTCCCAGCAGCAGGCCCGCCATGACCAACGGGTACGCGTTGATGATCCACAGGCCCTCGTTCGCGGTGGCGCCGATCTCCTCGGTCAGGGTCGGTAGGGCCGTGTAGAGGATCGAGTTGTCCAAGGAGATCAGCAGCAACGACGCTGTGACCACGGCGAGCAGCGTCCATCTGCGACGGGAGGAGAGGTGCATCCTCCTAACTATACCGGATGAAAGGTTTAGTTTGCTATCGCCGCCAAGAGGCTCGTCGACCACCTCTGCCCTCTTCGGTGACCGCTTCGATAGGGGATCGTCCCACGGGACGACGCGCCCCGAGCGGTGAAGTCCGTTCTACGTCCGGTTTCGGCGCCGGTCTTCGGTCACAAGCGCGAAGGAGAACCCACTGACGAACGCAGCGGCGCCGACCACCTGCAGTACCTGTCGACCGCTTGGGTCCGAGACGAGAGTCAAGACAGCGATCAGCAGCCAGAGGACTCCCGACAGGATTGCCGCGATCAACCATCGGCGTGCGGATCGCCAGGTTGTGAAACCAGGAACGCTGCTGTTCTTCGACACCGCCGCAGACTAGCCCTGCCCGGAGCATCGATAGCCGCTTGGTCTGCGGAGCATCTAGCAATCGGCGGTCCGCTCGATCGGGCGCTGTCCGGCAGCCGACCGGATATCGGACGACCAGCAGGACCCCATTGGAAACGCTGATGGGCAGCGACGGCATTTTGTGCGAGATCGGTCGCGGCCATACTTTGACCTCTTCGCGTACTACGGTTCGAGCGTGCCCGCGTTCTCCACCGACGACATCCTCGGCAACAGGCTGGACTTCGAGATCGCCCGCGACGGATTCGTCCGCAGGCTGCGAGGCGATGCTGCGTTGCGCAACGCCGAGACGTGGCTTCGGCGCGAGGGCTATCGGGTCATCGAGCTGGACGCCGGGGCCTGGAAAGAAGACAGGCAGATGCACATCGCCTTCGCGACGGCCCTCCAGTTCCCCAGTCACTTCGGGAAGAACCTGGACGCGCTTAACGACTGCATGTCAGACGTAGCCGAGGCGGACTACGGGTGGGACGCGTCCGACACTGGCCTCGTCCTGATCCTCTCCGGCTTCGACCGTTTCGCTCAACGACTTCCACGGATCGCCGACCACGTGCAGCACATTCTGGGGAGGCAGGGACGCTACGCAGCACTCTTCGGGAACCGGCTCCTCACGATCCTGTCCTGAAGGGGATCGGCTATCGGACGCGCTGGTTTTGTCGCACCGAGCGCTCGCGTTCCTGCTGTCGAGCAACTCGCGGTCCCTGCACGAACAGGACCGTTCCTGCAACAGCGGCAGCGGCGGTCGCAGCCAGCAGTGGTGGCCAGGGCGTGAACTCTGTGACCGCCGCCAGCACTGTCAGGACGATCAGCGCCACCGTGAGCGGGCCGAGGGTCCATGCCATCCAGAGCCGGTACCTACGCATCATGACTCCATAGTGCACGGGCTTCTCGGTAGCCGATCGCCTACCGGTCATCCTTCGGCTTGCGGAGCCCAAAGCGCCAGAGCCGCACGCCGGCACCGACCCACAGGATGCCCAGTGCCATGTTGAGCAGCACCAGCAGCAGGTCTACGTCGGGGCGCGTGAGACGCACGACCGACGTCGAGACAAAGACGACGCCGAAGACGAGGGCGATGGAGCCCAACACCTTCGCGCTCACAGTGTCCATGTCGCGAACCTACCGCTCGAGACCATCTCGGTAGGCGATGGTTGACCGAGCAATCTGCAAGGCTCGGGTCATGTCGTGGCCACAGGCTGATCCCCTGGACTCGGATCGTCTCGCCCTGGAACCGCTTGCCGTCGAACACGCAAGCGAGATGGTCACCACCCTGGCTGCACGAGAGCTCTACCTCTTCACCGGCGGCGAGCCACCGACCCTAGACGAACTGGGCGCACGGTACGGCCGCCAGTCCCGGGGCCAGTCTGAGGACGGCAGCGCAGGTTGGTTAAACTGGATCGTCCGCCCCGCCAGCGGCGGACCCGCAATCGGCTTCGTGCAGGCCACCCTCCGTCGAGAGACGGCCGGCCTCGTGGCAGACATTGCCTGGCTGGTCACGCCACCCCAACAGGGTCGCGGGATCGCCGTGGAGGCGGCATCCACCGTCGTGACATGGTTGCGCTCGGTCGACGTGCGGCACATCAGGGCTTTCATTCATCCCGATCACACAGCTTCCGAGCACGTCGCGCGACGGACCGGGCTTGCACCCACGACCGCTCTCATCGACGGCGAGATCCTTTGGGAGGTCTTCTTGCCTCCGGCCGCTGAGCACTGATCCCGTCCGATAGACGATCCATCAGTGGAACGACGGGGTTACGGTCGCTGCATGTCCGATGACAGCTTGTCGCTCACAGTGACGTCAGAAGCCTCCATCGCAGCGGTCTGGTTCGCACTCACCGACGGTCGCGACAGCTGGTGGCCGGAACTCTCGCTGAGGCCGGCAGTCGGCGCCGCAGTGCGCGAGACGTGGACCGAGGGCGGGCAGGAGCGATACGCCGATGGTCACGTAACGGAAGCTGCCCCGCCGAACATGCTCGGATTCGTGTGGCGGCAGGCGGCCTGGCCTACGTCGCTGCACGTTCGATTCGAGATCGAGCAGGCCGGTCGAGGCAGTGTCGTGACCCTGAGCGAGGCTGGTTTCGCGGAGCTACCTGACGGGTCGGTCGTCCGATCAGCACACCAGGACGGCTGGGCGTTTCACCTCACGAACCTGCTGGCCGCAGCGTCTCGATAGCCGATCGGCTACCGGACACGAACGGGGGTCGGTCATGGTGCTCCATAAGCCGTCGTGCAGGATGAGGCTCATGCGATTCGACGAGGTGCTCAGACGGACCGATGGACCGGCCGTCGCAAGCGAGATCGACGCGCTCCGCACCCCTGGCCGGTACGTCCTCGAGGGAGTGCATCAGGTGTCGTCCGGAGAGCATTGGCAATTCCGCCTCGACATCGATGACGCTGCGCAGACGTGGATACTCGAGCGCTCACGCGGCCCCTCGAGCTCGTACCGTGACGGGATCATGCAGGACGAGGACGGCAAGTCAGAAGGGTCGTTCGAGCGCAGCCTCGCCGCCGGAGACGTGACGAAGATGGCGTTACCAACGCAGTTGCTGTGGTGGGGCCGGGCGTCGGAGAGCCTCTCGCCCGTGCTCGTCCAGCATGTCGGAACACACTCGATCCTCGTCACGTTCGAACACCGCGAAGACCAAGCCATCCGCACCACCCTCGTCGTGGACGACAACGACGGGATCGCTCGGCGGCGGATCGGCCGAGGTGAGGAGGCAACGATCGTCACTGCCGTGCGCTCCGTCAGCCCGGAAGAGGTACTGCCACCTGCGGAGTTCACACCGCTGACCGACTGGATCCGCCCGTCTTACTAGCGGGGCGTGTCGTGCACGTCCGTTTGCCCATCGTCGAGCGGACAGGGTGGCGGTCAGAGACCGCGCCGCACCAGGGGCTCGGCGCAGGCCCGCAACGTCGCTTAGCCCTGTCCTTCAGGAGCGGACGCGGACGATCCATCCAGTGATGGCTCCGTGGTGCGGCCGACGGTTGGACAGGGAGGACACGGTGTGCAGCTGCCCGCCATGGGCCTCCGGCGCAGAGTAGCCGCGGCGCTCCGAGCTCACGAAGCGCACGGAGACTTGGTCGATGCGGATCACGACGCCACGTAGGTCGCGTCTGGTCGACAGCTCGTCCTCGCTGCGTTCATGGTCGTAAGTGTCGCGCTGCAGGGGAACCGTCCTCGGGACCGCGAGGATCTGATCGATCCACAGGTGGTCCGATTCGTACAAGGTCCATGCGACGTGCTCGCCGACCGCGACATCGAACCCGTCGTCCTCGACTTGCCACTCGGTCAGCCAAACGTTCGTCTCCCCGTCGGTGAGCGCAGGAACAGGATCCTCGGGTGCGACCGCCGGCGTTGGAGTTCGCGGGAACGGTGCGGCGCTGACCGGCTCTGATGGTGTGTTGGACGGCCCTCCGGAGAGCCGCTCCCACAGTAGTCGGGGCAGCACGACATGCCCCCCCCCCCGACGGACGTTCGTTTGGCTCGATCGGGGGCATCCCGTCAGCGTAGATGCGGGAGCAGTGCTGCGCAGAGGTCTTCGTCGCGGTAACAACAGGTCGGGATGCCGCTGACGCGTCCCGCTGACCGATCGGCTACCGATCACCGTTTGCCAGTTGGAGTTTTACGGGTAGTGTCGCGCCCATGACCGAGATGAAGCAGCGAAGCCTTCTCGAACGATTCTTCGGGAAGCCCCTTCCCTGGGTCGCTTGGGTGTGGGCCGCTCTCGCCGCCGTCTGGATATTCTTTGCCGTCGTTGCCCCGTCTAACTTTCATACGTTCATGGCAATCGCCTGGTCGGTCCTGGCTGTGATCCAGCTTGGAGCCGCCTATCACGCCCGCCGGCAGCAACTGCGTCGCGCAAAGGCACCCGAGGGACCCACAATTACCCACTGAGCGTCGCGAACAGCCGGCCGACAGAGCGGTGGTCGGCTACCCATCGGTCAGCGGACAGTCACGAGCGGCGGTGAGTCAGTGGAATGTGGCCCCACCATCCGAGACCGTCGGCATCAACGTCGAGGACGTTGACGTAGGCCCCTAGGGGCTCTCCGATGTTGAAGTCCGCTACCTCCTGACCAAACTCCTCAGGTGTCGCCACGTCTCCCGTCGCATAGACGTCGAAGCGATCGATGGTGGTCTCTTGGTTCCGGATGATGCCGACTCGGGGGCCGCCTATCGAGGAGTAGATGACGCGGAACTCATCGCTCGTCGCCCAGGCGTCTTCGACGATCACGCTTGCTGCTTCCGTCGGCCCGCCGTCACGAAGCTTGCGTAGGCAGGCGAGAAGCGCTCGTGAGCCCCAGTCATCGGATCGTGCTGACTCGAGCTCTGCGATCAGCTCTGCATGTCGAATGCTCTGCACCTCGTCACCGTACTGCTGGCAGCGCTAGGCGATGCGCGACCGTCTCGTTAGCGAAGCGGCTATCGGACGACCGTCGGGTGTTCGGCATCGCCAGTAGGGTTCGGCTGTGAAACCAGATAGCCGTATGTCCGAGACGACCTTCGCCGCCTACCTGATCGGCCCTTCGATCACGGTTGCTGGCGTTGTCGTCGTCTTCTTTTTCGGAGGGGTCGAGGGAGCGGCAACGGGAGCAGCACTGATCCTGGGCGGTCTGCTGGTCGTGTGTACCGGGATGCTCGTGGGCGCGATCAGTCGTCTGCGCCGCGGACGCGACCAGGACTAGGTGGCCACGATGCAGCTGGTTGCCCGGCGGCGATGGTTTCGATAGCCGATCGGCTACCGGACGGTCATGGCTCCGCCAGCGAGCTCGCTCCGACCGCCGCTCCGCGGCGCGGTCGTCCTACGGCGCAATGATGCCGAGCTGTGCGAGAACGGGTTGATCGCCGATGGTCTGCAGGTTCCACGTCGGACGCTTGAAGGCACCGCGGGAGAGTTGCACGCGCTGTTCGTCGACCGGTTGCCCGGGCCGGGGCGATACCCGCGTGACCCCGTTCGGCTCGTAGCCGAGCTTGTAGGAGACGGCCAGTGACGGGGTGTTCCAGGCCGCAGCACTTGACTCTGCCCACTCGGCCCCCAGCGTGTCGAAGGCGAACAGCAGCAGGGCGGCGCGCATCTCGGTGCCGACGCCGTTGCCTTGGGCGCGTCGTGTCAGCCAGGAACCGGAGTTCACAGTCCGGCGGTCCGCGAAGTTGAACGCGGCGAGGTCCTGCGCCCCGATCACCTCGTCGTCAAGGATGACGGCGAATTGGATCGTCCAGTTCTGCGGGGAGACCTGGCGGAGGCTCCACTGGTACATCGCGAGGTTCCGCGGCAGCTCCTCCGGAGACGCATCGGTCCATGGGAAGCCAAACGGCATGCGGTCCGAGTTGTGGATGCCATCAAGAGCAGCCTGTGCCAGGGCAGGGAGGTCCTGGTCCCGCACCGGACGCAACACCAGCCGCGGGGTTCGCAGTTCGAGTCCGAACAACGGCCACAGCTTCTCCAGTTCCATACCGGGACGCTACCTGCGCCGGTCGCGGCAGCGAGGCGTGTTACGCGCCCGGCCGCTGAGTAGCGACCCTCGCATCTGTTCTCTCGCAGCGCCCGGTGATCGATGGTCGTCCGATACGTGGATGCGCGTCGAGGTTAGTGCCGACCGACCCTGAGCACCGCTGCCGGATGCTCCCAGCCCCTTCGACTCAATCGCGATCTCGAGCTCGGCCGATCAGCGCGTCGACCCATAGGCCCACGCCGCCAGCTAGAAGGCCGATGCCGAGGATCCAGGTCGGGAAGCCGTGTGTCGTGATCACGGTCCGCATCGGCGTCAGTAGGCACACCAGACCCAGCACGAGGAAGGCGGTTGCAACGCTCGCCGGACGCCAGAACTTGGACTTCCTCATGAGACGAACGTAGCCAGAATCAGACGGCGAGGTCTTGATTTCAGCCCGTCCGATAGCCGGTCGTTCACCGGTACACGACTGGCGGCGGCGACAACCACGACAACTTGCCCGTGTCCTGCTTGACCTGGGGATTCCCGTATGACTGTCCCGCGAAAATGCCCGGTGAAGGGGCGCTGAACGCAACACCGTCCTCGTACCCGAGCAAGGGCGCGGCACTTCCCGTCGGGTGACGCCAGCGCGGGGTTCAGATTGCTGCACGCGTTCCGCTCGAACACGTCCCTGCCGAACCCCGGGTCGAATGACGACAAGCAAGCGCGCACGGCACCCTGCTCCTCACTCGCCGGGAGACGTTCGCTGACTGAGGCAGCACCGAACGCGCTCCGGCGACAAGTTGTGTGCGAGGGAGACAAGTCATTCGCGCGGCGACAAATCCTGCTTCAGGCACAACCCGGCGCAGTCTGCTGACCAGACACGTGAACCACTGACGACAAGCCCTGCGGTTCGACAGCACCCGGCGGACCACCGTGGTGCCCCTGGAGGGACTCGAACCCCCAACCCTTTCCTTAGGACGGAACTGCTCTTCCATTGAGCTACAGAGGCCGGCCCCACCACTCTAGCGGGAGCCGCAGAACACTCCTCCGTGGTGCCGTCTGCAACAGACCCTGGACGCACGGCACGCTCCCAGCTAGCGTCAGCCGTGGCCCCCGGTCGGGGGCAGTCCCGGACCGAAGGACCAGCATGACCCTCTCCTCCACCGCGCGCCGTTCCGCCGCGGTCGCCGCCGTCACTGCGGCTGCACTGGCCTGCGCACTGCTCAGCGGCACGGCGGCGAACGCCACCACGACCGCCCCGACGACGACCAGCACGACGACGACCGACACGTCGAGCACGTCGACCAGCAGCAGCGCCACCAGCCGCGCCGACCGTCACCTCACCCCCCGGACCCACTTCACGATGGCGCCGGACGGCTCCTCCGGGAAGACCGAGGGCGGCGAGGGCATCCCGAACATCGACTCCGTCAAGAAGACGATCGCGACGTACTACGGCGACCCGGGCACCGGCATCGCCGACAAGGTCGACAGCTCGTACATCCGCGAGATGCGCTCGATCATCGAGAAGCAGACCCGGAGTCTGCAGCGCACCTACGACAAGGCGGTCCGGCACGGCGAGAAGCCGGCGATCGTCTTCGACGCCGACGACACCACGCTCGAGACCTACGACATGGAGGTCGCGGACATGCACTTCGTCTTCGACCCGGCCGAGCAGGACGTCTGGGTCCAGGGGCAGCGCTTCCCCGCGACGCCGTCGATGGTGGGCTTCGTCGCCGCCGCACAGAAGGTCGGCTTCACCGTCTTCGGGCTGACCGGTCGGAACGACGACCAGAAGGCCGCGACGCTCGCCAACCTGGCGAAGGTCGGGTACTCGGGCTTCACCGACGACCGGTTCTTCACGAAGTGGACCGGCAAGGGTGCCTCGCAGCAGCCGAGCTACGTCACCTGCGCCACGGCGAAGTGCACGACGGTCGAGTACAAGGCCCTCACCCGCAAGCACATCGAGCAGGACCTCGGCTACGACATCACCCTCAACGTCGGCGACCAGTGGTCCGACCTGCAGGGTGGCTTCGCCGACGAGACCCTGAAACTGCCGAACCCGACGTACTACCTGCCCTCGGCGGACCTCCCCGGCGTCCATGAGCCGAAGCTCGCCCCCCAGACCCGCTTCCGCATGGCGGCCGACGGTTCATCCGGCCGGACGCAGGGCGGCGAGGGCATCCCGAACATCGACTCGGTCAAGGCGACCATCGCCACGTACTACGGCGACCCCGGGACCGGCATCGCGGACAAGACCGACAGCCCGTACATCCGCGAGATGCGGTCGCTCGTCGCCCGGCAGGTCCCCGTCATCGCGGCACAGTGCGCCGCCGCCGACCGACGACACCGCAATCCCGCGATCGTGCTCGACGCCGACGACACCACCCTGTGGACGTACGACATGGAGGTCGCGGACATGCACTTCGTCTTCGACCCGACCGAACAGGACGTCTGGGTGCAGGACGAGCGCTTCCCGGCCACGCCGTCGATGACGGACCTGGTGTCCGTCGCCGAGCGCTCCGGTTGCACCGTCATCGGCCTCACCGGCCGCAACGAGGCGCAGCAGGCCGCCACGATCGACAACCTGCACCGGGTCGGCTTCCCGCAGTTCGCCGCCGAGCAGGACGGCAACCGCACCTACTACACGAAGTGGACCGGCACCGGGACGTCCCAGCAGCCGTCGTACGTGCACTGCGCGACCGCCAAGTGCACGACCATCGAGTACAAGTCGCAGACCCGCGCACACATCGAGTCGCGGAGCGGTGGCGGCTACGACGTCGTCGCGAACGTCGGCGACCAGTACAGCGACCTCATCGGCGGCTCCGCCGACCGGTCCGTGAAGCTGCCGAACCCGACGTACTACCTGCCCTGACCGACACCGTCACCCCTGACGGACGGGAGGCTCGTGGCGACCCCGCCACGGGCCTCCCGTCCGTCTCGGCCGGCGTCGTGCGCCGCGCACCCTGCCGGTCAGCCCGGGGTGGCGCCCCGGAAGGCCTCGAGGAACCGGAGCAGCTCCGACACGAACAGACCCGGCTGCTCGACCGGGGCGAAGTGCCCGCCGCGTGGCGCTTCCGAGTACCAGACGAGGTTCGTCGTCCGCTCCAGCCACTCCCGCGGGGGTCGCACCAGGTCGACCGGGAACAGCGTGAAGCCCGACGGCACCTCCACCCGCCGGGCCTGCTCGCTCGGCGGCACCGCGGCGTTCGCGTGGTACATCCGCATCGAGGAGCCGATCGTGCCGGTGACCCAGTACTCGGTGAGGAGCCCGAGCACGTCGTCACGGGAGTACACCGACCACAGGTCGCCATCGCAGTCGCTCCACGAGCGCAGCTTCTCGACGATCCACGCGGCGAGTCCGGCCGGCGAGTCGGTCAGTCCCACAGCGGCGGTCTGCGGCTTCGTCCGGTGCATCGCCCCGTAGGCGCCCTCGGCGTCCCGCCACTCGCCGGCAGTGCTCAGGAACGTCCGCTCGGCGGCGGAGAGCTCCGCCGGGTCGCCCTCGAACACCGGCATGCCGGCGTCGACCCGGTGCACCGCGATGACACGGTCGGCGTGGTCGATCGCGAGCCACCGAGCGACACCGCTGCCGATGTCACCGCCGGCGACGGCGAAGCGGTCGTACCCGAGCTGCGTCATGAGCTCGGCCCACAGCCCGGCGACGTCCCGCGAGCTCAGGGGCTGCGGGGGCATCGCCGAGAACCCGTACCCGGGCATGTCCGGCACGACGACGTGGAGTCCCGCGTCGACCAGGGCAGGCAGCACGCGCCGGTACCGCCACCCGGAGTCCGGCCAGCCGTGTGCCAGCAGGATCGGCAGGGCGTCGTCACGGTCCGCCCGCTGGTGCAGCAGGTGCACGTCGATGCCCCCGACGGTCGCCCGCCGGCTCGGCAGCGCCTCGATCGCCGCGCGGTGCGCGGCGAAGTCGAAGTCCTCGGCCCACGAGGTGACGAGGGCTCGCAGCTCGTCGACGTCGACGCCGAGGGACCAGCCGGTACCGGCGGGCGCGTCCGGCCACCGGGTCGCCCGGAGGCGGGCTCGGAGGTCGTCGATGGTGGCGTCGTCGAACCGCGCGCTCTCGCTCATGCCGGCACGCTACCGGGGACGGCTGACGCGTCGGACGGGAGGCCCGTGGTGCGGTGACCACGGCCCTCCCGTCCGACCGTCGGCGACGCGGCCGCCTACGCGGCCACCAGGTACTCGTCCCAGTCCGGCTGCGGACGCTCGATGCCGCGCACCACCCACGCCGACCCGTGCGGCGCCTTCGGCGGGAAGCGCAGCGTCCACCCCATCTCCCGCGGGGTGCGGTCCCCCTTGACGTTGTTGCACGCCAGGCAGCAGGCGACCAGGTTCTCCCACGAGTCCCGGCCACCGCGCGACTTGGGCTGCACGTGGTCGATCGTGGTGGCGTTCCGGCCGCAGTAGGCGCACCGGTTGGCGTCGCGACGGAGGACCCCGCGTCGGGACACCGGGATGAGCCGGGACTGCGGGATCCGCACGTACCGGGTGAGGATGATCACGGACGGACGGTCGAAGCTGACGGCTGAGCCCGTGACGGGGTGCAGGGTGTCGGCGGCCACGACGGAGGCCTTCTGGTTCATGACGAGGACCAGGGCTCGACGGAACGAGATCACCGCGAGGGGCTCGTAACCGGCGTTGAGGACGAGAGTGCGCATGGGTTCCCTTCCGACGTGCCTGGACGGCTTCCAGGCGGTACGGGTACCGGTTCATGCGGCGTCGAACAGGTGATCACGGCCACCGACTCCCGTGGTCGGGCGTCGGCCGGACCGCTCTGCCCGGAGGCAGAGAGGTCCGCAAAACACGAAGAGCACCACCCGTCAGGGCAGTGCTCTGGTCAGTCGCGCGCTTGCCGGGGCATGCGGGCTGTGGTCGTCCGTATGTCGACGTGCGCGCGCCGACCCATGGTGCGGGTCGTGCGTGACGTCGGCATGTGGTCTCCCGTTCGGGTCGAGTCGAACCGATGCGTGCAGGCTAACCCAGAAACCGGCCCCGCACGAGAGGTGCGGGGCCGGTTCTGATGGTGTTCACACGGTTGACGCCGGAGCGTCAGGCCGCACACCGGAGCGGTGTCGGATCGTCAGATGCCGAAGCGGACGATGTGGTAGTCGCTCGTCCAGATCGGGCGGATCGACACGGCTCCACCGGGCTTGGGGGCGTCCATGATCATGCCGTTGCCCATGTAGAAACCGTCGTGCGCTTCGTTGTTGAAGATGACGACGTCGCCGGGCTGCGCCTCGGACTCGGGGATCGTCGTGCCGGCCTGGTCCTGCAGCGGGACCGAGTGCGCCAGGTTGATGCCGTACTGGGCGTACACGTACATGACGTACCCGGAGCAGTCGAAGCCGGCCGGGGTGGCACCGCCGAAGACGTAGGGCGTCCCGATGTACTGCTTGGCCGTGGCGACGACCGCCGGCAGTGAGAACGGGGTACCGGCGGCGACCGGGGTGGCAGCCGTCGCCGCAGCCGAGGTCGCCGTGGGGGCGGCGTTCGCGGTGCCGGTCTTCGCGGTGGCGAGGTAGTCCTCCGCGGTCTTGCCGTCGTAGGCGTACTGGGCGGCGGCCGCGGCGCGAGCGGCCTCGACCTCCTTCGCGTGCTCGGCGGCCTTCTCTGCGGTGAGCGTCGCGGTCGAGGTGGCACCGAAACCGTCGCGCGAGGTGTCGGCCGCGCCGGCGGCTGCCGACACGTCGAACTCCTGCGACTGGGCCGCGACAAGCGACTGCCGAGCGGTCTCGGCGGTCGTGCTCGGCTGTGTGCTCGCGAACGCGGCGGGGACGGCCATGGTGCCGAACATGCCGGCGGCGACGGCCAGGACCACGGGGGCCATGAACCGGCGCTTGCGCGAGGCGGCGGTCGGCTTCGCAGCCGTCGTCGTGGCGGTGCGGGCGACACCGAGGGCGCTGCCGGCACGGACGGGGGTGGCCTGCGTGCGGGCCGGGGCGGACGCCGAGCGGGTGAGGGGGCGGCGGGTCGCGCGCTCCGCTGCTTCGCGTGCTGCCCTGCGGGTCAGGGGAGCCGGGGTGGCGTCACCGGTGTTCGTCGGGTTCGCGGTCGTCGAGTCGTCCGCGGCGGTTCCGGTGTGGGTCAAGGGGGAGTCTCCGGCGCCTCGTCATCACCCGCCAGGCGCGAACCCGGCGTGTGCAACCCCATCCGTTCGTCATCGTTTCCGACTCAGGCAGGAGACGGGTTTCGAGACGTCCTGCCACGGGCCCCCGCGATCGCTGCTCCCGGGGACTCGTCGAGTGTACGGGTGCGTCGTCACCATGTCGAGATGAAACCGTGATCCGGTAACGATTCGGTGAAGAACCCCTGATCAGAGCCGACCAACGCGCCCTGCCGTGTTCGCCGGCGAGCCTGTGGGTCCGCAAAGGGTCTTGTACCCCCGGCGCGTACCCCTTAGGGTTCGCGTTGGCCGGTCAGTCGACGCTGATGTAGACGTGCTGCGCGACCTCGGTCGGCAACTCGATGCCCGAGTCCTCGCCCTCGACGCGGACTGACACGTACGCCCCGGCACGCTGCACACTCGCCGTCCGCCCCGGCATCACACCGGCCGACCGCAGCTGGTGCAGCAGCTCCGGCTCGAACTGCACCGGCTCGCCCAGGCGACGGATGACCCCGGTCGCCACGGCGTCGGTGTCGTCGGTCGCGGCGACGATGTTGCGCACGCCGTCGAGGAAGCCGGCAGCCGTCGGACCGCCGATCTCGGCCAGTCCCGGGATCGGGTTGCCGTAGGGCGACTCGGTCGGGTTGCCGAGCATCTCGAGCAGACGCACTTCCACCTGCTCGCTCATCACGTGCTCCCACCGGCAGGCCTCGTCGTGGACGAACGCCCAGTCCAGACCGATCACGTCGGCCAGCAGACGCTCGGCCAGCCGGTGCTTGCGCATCACGTGGGTGGCACGGGAACGACCGGTGTCGGTGAGTTCGAGGTGCCGGTCCCCCGAGACGACGACGAGACCGTCGCGCTCCATCCGGGCGATCGTCTGCGACACCGTCGGACCGGAGTGCCCGAGGCGCTCCGAGATCCGGGCGCGCAGCGGCACGATCCCCTCTTCTTCGAGGTCGAGGATGGTGCGGAGGTACATCTCCGTGGTGTCGACGAGATCGGTCACGGTCCGCCTCTCATGGTCCTGGCCCAGCCCGACCAACCCTACTTGCTGGGACCGGCCAGACGGCACCGACACCGTGCGCTGTGCGCGGACGCCGGCCGCCAGGCCCGCCCCGACCCCGACACGCAGCCGCCGCTGGCGCCGTCCCGTCCGGTCGGTCCACGCCAGGCGGCACCCCCGCCGTCGCTAGGATCGGTCCATGGCAGACATCGTCATCCCAGCCGACCTCCTCCCCACCGACGGCCGCTTCGGATGTGGTCCGTCGAAGATCCGCGGAGCACAGCTCGAGACCCTCGTCACCCGCGGCGCCACGGTCCTCGGGACCTCGCACCGCCAGAAGCCCGTCAAGGACCTGGTCGGATCCGTCCGACAGGGTCTCGCCGACCTGTTCCAGGTGCCGGACGGCTACGAGGTCGTGCTCGGCAACGGTGGGTCGACCGCGTTCTGGGACGCCGCCGCCTTCGGCCTCATCGAGCGCCGGGCCGAGAACCTGTCCTTCGGTGAGTTCGGGTCGAAGTTCGCCAAGGCCGCTGCGGCCCCCTGGCTCGAGGCCCCGCACGTCGTCGAGGCACCGGGTGGCTCCCGCGCCGAGCTCGAGATCGTCGAGGGCGTGGACGTCTACGCCTACCCGCACAACGAGACCTCGACGGGCGTCATGGCCCCGGTCATCCGCGCCGCCGGGGACCCGGGCGCACTGACCGTCGTCGACGCCACGAGCGCTGCCGGTGGCGCCGCGTTCGACGTGGACCAGACCGACGTCTACTACTTCGCCCCACAGAAGAACTTCGCCTCGGACGGCGGACTCTGGCTCGCACTGTTCTCCCCCGCAGCGATCGAGCGGGTCGAGCGGATCGCCGCCTCGGGCCGGTACATCCCGGAGTTCCTGTCGCTCCAGAACGCCGTGGACAACAGCCGGTTGGACCAGACGCTGAACACCCCGGCGATCACCACCCTGCTGCTCCTCGACGACCAGGTGCGGTGGATGAACCAGTCCGGCGGTCTCGCGTGGGCCGACCTCCGCACGAAGACCTCGTCCGCGACGCTCTACGACTGGGCCGAGGCGTCCGAGTACGCGACGCCGTTCGTCTCCGACCCGGCGCACCGCTCACAGGTCGTCGTGACGATCGACCTCGACGACTCGATCGACGCCAAGGCCGTGGCCGCGACGCTCCGCCAGAACGGCATCGTCGACACCGAGCCGTACCGGAAGCTCGGCCGCAACCAGCTCCGCGTCGCGACGTTCACCGCCATCGACCCGGACGACGTGCGGCAGCTGACGCGGGCGATCGACCACGTGGTGGCGGCCCTCGCGGCCTAGCCCCTCCGCAAAACGCAACGTGGGCGGCATCTCGCAGCGGTACTCCGTTGCGCGATGCCGCCCACGTTGCGTGGCGCGGAGGTCAGGACCGGTGGAAGCCGGGGTCGACCTCGCCGACGTCGAGTTGCTCGAGGTCCAGGTCGTCGTCGGGGTCGACCGGGCGGACGCGTCGGGTGCGGCGGCGGCCGCGGGCGGGCGGCGGCGGGACGTCGTCTTCGTCGTCGTCCTCGTCCTCGTCCTCGTCCTCGTCCTCGTCCTCGTCCTCGTCGTCGTCGTCGTCGTCATTGTCGTCGTCGTCGGACTCGTCCTCGTCCGACTCGTCGTCGAAGTCGTCGTCCTCGTCCGACTCGTCTTCGTCTTCGTCCTCGTCCGACTCCTCGTCGTCCTGCGCCGCGCGGTAGTCCGCCAGCCGCTCGGACCACGGCACCCACTCCGGCGCGAGGAGCGACCCGTCGCCGGGCATCAGCTCGACCTCGAGGACGGTGGGCTCGTCACCGTCGACCTGGGCGATGCTGACGGTCCAGCGCCACCCCGGGTAGCCGGGCATGCGGTTCGCGAAGAGGACGGAGACGACGCCGTCCCCCTCGTCGACGGTGCCGACGGCGCTGCCGACGGTTGCTTCGGGGGTGATCTCGAGCAGTGCGCCGCGGGCGAGCTCGGTGAGGTCGGTGGTCATGTTCACGCGTCCAACTGGTCGGCGACGTGTCGCAGGATGGTGGCGATGCGCTCACCGTTCTTCGGGTAGCGGCCGCGCTTCAGGTCGCCGCTGATCCGGTCGAGTTCCTTCACGAGGTCCTCGACGATCACGGCCATGTCGTCCGCGGAGCGCCGGGTCATCTTGGCGAGGGACTGCGGGGCTTCGAGGATCCGGACGGTCAGCGCCTGGGTCCCCTTCTTGCCCTGCACGACCCCGTACTCGAGCTTGGTGCCGGCCTTCACCGTGGTCACACCGTCGGGCAGGGAGGAGGCGTGCAGGAAGACCTGGTCGCCGTCGTCTCCGGAGATGAAGCCGAAGCCCTTCTGGTCGTCGTAGAACTTGACCTTGCCGGTGGGCATGCTGGGACTCCTCGTTACATGGACGGCCGCGGTGCGTCGGATATCCTGGGCCGATGGCCAAGCCGACCCGATCCACCGGGGACCCCCGCACTGCTGCGGAACCCCCGGCGACGTTCAATCGTACCGAACGCACGCTCGCGTTCATGGTCGGTGGGATCGTCTGCCTCATCCTGGCGTGCTTCATCGTCATGATCGTCGGGTGGTTGACGATGCAGCAGATCCCCGGCGACGGCATCTGGCCGGTCGCGCTCGGGGTCGTCTACTTCGGTCCGCCGATCGCGTTCGTGCTCATGCTCACGCTCCTGGTGATCACCTGGACGCGCAAGGCCCGGCAGCACCGCGCAGAGGCGCGCTGACGTCCGCCCCGGACGCCGGCGAAGGACGATGACGACCACGACGGACCTCGCTGCACGACTGCGCGAGCTCCCGGACGACGCGCTCGAACGACTCGTTCTGGCACGCGCCCTCCCGACCGCCGCACTCGGCGAGTCCGGTCCGCAGCACATCGCGGACTTCTTCGACCTGGCCGAAGCACTCCGGACCGACGACGCGGTGGACGCCGCGATCGAGCGGCTCCCTCGCCGGGCCCTCGTCGCCCTCCGCGACGGCGGCTCGCCGGACGACCTCGCACCGGCGGTCGCACTCGGCCTGGCCGACGGGACGGGCGCGGTGGACGACGCGGTCGCCGCCCGACTCGCCGCACGCCCGGAACTCGTCACGGACGCTCCGGGAGGTCCGGCCCCCGCCCGCCCCGACACCTCGGACCGCCAGTCGGTCGCCGACGACGACCGGTCCCGCGCTGTCGGTGCCGAGCACGCCTTCGAGACCCTCACGGTGCTGGCCGAGCTCCTCCGCGCCGCCGATGCCGGTTCCGTGCGGGAACTCGCGAAGGGCGGCATCGGTGCCCCACTCGCCCGACAGCTCGGCGAGCGGACCGGAGCGGACGCCGCCGTGGTGTCGGACCGACTCGCACTGCTCGACCGCGTCGGTGCCGCGCATCCCGAGGACGGGTCGTGGAAGGTCTCGGACGCCGGACACGCCTGGCTCCGGTCCTCGTGGCCGGACCGCTGGGCGATGGTCGTGCACGACTGGCGTGCTGCGCTCGACCCCGCGGTCGCCGAGGTCCTGGACCTGGCCGACGACGACCTCGGTGACCTGGTGTCGCTGGGGCGATGGGCCTACCCCGCCGGTTCACGCTGGCTCGACGCCGCACTGCTCGACGCGGCCGGCACGGCACGGATCCTCGGGCTCGCGGTCGACGGCCGCCTGACCTCCACCGGCCGGGTACTGCTCGGAGACGACCCGGAGGCAGCACGCACCGCCGCCGCGGCCGACCTGCCCGGCACCGTCGACGGGGTGTACCTGCAGCCGGACCTCACGGTCATCGCACCCGGACCCCTCACCCCGGCCGACGACGACGACCTCCGGGCCGTCGCCGATCTCGAGGCCCCGGGCCTGGCGGCGCGGTACCGCGTCTCCGAGGACTCGATCCGCCGGGCACTCCGCGACGGCCGCACCCGTGACGACGTGGTGGCGCTGTTCACCCGCATCGGTGCGACCGAGGTCCCCCAGCCCCTCACCTACCTGATCGACCAGGTCGCGACCCGTGACGGCAGCGTCGTGGTGGACCGCGGCGAAGGCGACCTCGGGTCCGTGCTGCACGGCACACCGGAGCAGCTCGACCTCATCGGGGTGGACGCCGAGCTCCGCCAGCTGGCGTGGGAGCGACCCGACCTG
Source organism: Curtobacterium sp. MCPF17_047 (assembly GCF_003234045.1). NCBI lineage: Bacteria > Bacillati > Actinomycetota > Actinomycetes > Micrococcales > Microbacteriaceae > Curtobacterium > Curtobacterium sp. MCPF17_047. The sequence goes on from NZ_QKSF01000014.1 coordinate 90,945, forward strand.
ACCACCCTCGTCACGAAGTACCCGCCGCACGTCGTGGCCAGCGCGCTCGGGGACCAGCGGTACCCGGCCGTGCTCGCAGCGGGGGCGCGCCCGGAGACGCGATCCGGGCCTCCCGTCCGGCGACGCGCACCGAGCCGGTCTCCGGAGCAGGCGGCACGTGCGCTCGTGGAGCGCCTGCGACTGACGACGGAACGCGGCGACGCCGAACCGGAGCAGGAGTGGATGGCACGGCAGATCGACATGGCGGTGCGCGGTCGGACGCCGATCCGCATCACCGTGCGGATGCCGGACGGATCGGAGCGGCCGTTCTCGATCGTGCCGACCTCGGTCGCGGCCGGTCGGGTCCGCGGCAAGGACACCGCGGTCGATGTCGAACGGACCCTGCCGCTGTCGCTCGTCGTCGGCATCGAGAGCGACGCCTGACGGTCGTGCTGTGGACAACCGGGTCACGCACCAGCTGCGCCGCCTAGGCTGATCCGTCATGAACGGACCGCTGATCGTGCAGAGTGACCGCACCGTGCTGCTCGAGGTCGCGCACCCTCAGGCAGAGGACGCCCGACACGCGCTGGCGGTGTTCGCCGAGCTCGAACGGGCGCCGGAACACGTGCACACCTACCGCATCACGCGGCTCGGGTTGTGGAACGCGCGCGCTGCCGGGCACGACGCGGCGTCGATGATCGACACGCTCGAACGATTCGCGAAGTTCCCGGTGCCGCAGAGCGTGACGGTCGACATCGAGGACACCGTCTCGCGCTACGGGCGGCTCGTCATCCGGCGGGAAGAGCGCGAGGACGCCCCCGTGATCGCGAACTCCCCGACCGAGGAGCTCGAGCAGCAGCCCGCGCTCGTGCTCACCGCATCCGACCCGGCGGTCCTCGCCGAGGTCGTGCGGTCGAAGCGGATCCAGCCCCTCCTCGGCGAACGACGCTCCGAGAACGCCGTCGAGCTGCAGGCGTGGGCCCGCGGCCAGGTGAAGCAGGAGCTCGTGAAGATCGGGTGGCCGGCCGAGGACCTCGCCGGGTACACGCCCGGGCAGCCGCACCAGATCGACCTGGACACCACCGAGTGGGACCTGCGGCCGTACCAGCACGAGGCGGTCGACAGCTTCTTCCAGCAGGGCTCCGGCGTCGTCGTGCTGCCGTGTGGTGCCGGCAAGACGCTGGTCGGTGCCGGCGCGATGGCGACCGTCAAGGCGACCACGCTCATCCTCGTCACGAACACCGTGTCGGCACGGCAGTGGCGGACCGAGCTCCTCCGCCGCACGACCCTGACCGAGGACGAGATCGGCGAGTACTCCGGCAGCGTCAAGGAGATCCGGCCGGTCACGATCGCGACCTACCAGATCCTCACGGCCCGCCGGAAGGGCGTCTACACCCACCTCTCGCTCCTCGACGCGCTCGACTGGGGTCTCGTGGTCTACGACGAGGTCCACCTGCTGCCCGCGCCGGTCTTCAAGCTGACCGCGGACCTCCAGGCCCGACGTCGTCTCGGACTGACGGCGACGCTCGTGCGCGAGGACGGACGCGAAGGCGACGTGTTCTCGCTGATCGGGCCGAAGCGCTACGACGCCCCGTGGAAGGAGATCGAGGCGCAGGGCTACATCTCCCCCGCGGAGTGCTACGAGGTCCGGATCGACCTGTCGCACGAGGACCGTCTGGAGTACGCGGCATCGAGCGACGACGAACGGTACCGGCTGGCGGCCACCTCGCCGGCGAAGACCCCCGTCGTCCGCGACCTCATCGAGAAGCACCGCGGCGAGCAGATCCTGGTGATCGGGCAGTACATCGACCAGCTCGATGAGCTCGCGGCGTCGCTCGACGCTGCCGAGATCACCGGCGCGACGCCGGTCGACGAGCGTGAACGGCTCTACCAGGCGTTCCGCGAAGGCAGCATCGACGTGCTCGTCGTCTCGAAGGTCGCGAACTTCTCGGTCGACCTGCCCGACGCAACGGTGGCGATCCAGGTGTCGGGCTCGTTCGGGTCCCGCCAGGAGGAAGCCCAGCGACTCGGGCGGCTGCTGCGGCCGAACAAGGACGGCGTCCCGGCGTCGTTCTACACGCTCGTCACCCGCGACACCGTTGACCAGGACTTCGCGCAGAACCGACAGCGGTTCCTCGCCGAGCAGGGGTACTCGTACACGATCCTCGACGCTGACCAGCTGGCGACGCCCGTCGCCTGACGACGCCTAGCCGACACACGAACGGCTCCCAGGAGTCGGCCAGGGAACAGCCAGATGATGGTCACATGACCGACGGACCCAAGATCCTCATCGTCGACGACGAGCCGAACATCCGCGATCTCCTCACGACCTCGCTTCGCTTCGCCGGTTTCGCGGTGCGGGCGGTCGGGAACGGGGCACAGGCGATCTCCGCCGTGCTCGAAGAGGAGCCGGACCTCATCATCCTCGACGTCATGCTCCCCGACATGAACGGCTTCGGCGTCACCAAGCGCCTCCGTTCCTCGGGCTACACCTCGCCGATCCTCTTCCTCACGGCGAAGGACGACACCGAGGACAAGATCACCGGCCTCACGGTCGGCGGCGACGACTACGTGACGAAGCCGTTCTCGCTCGACGAGATCGTCGCCCGCATCAAGGCGATCCTGCGTCGCACGATGAACGACGAGGAAGACGCGATCATCCGCGCCGGCGAGCTCACGATGGACCAGGACACGCACGAGGTCACCATCGGCGAGGCGCAGATCGAACTCTCCCCCACCGAGTTCAAGCTGCTGCGCTACCTCATGCTCAACCCGAACCGTGTGCTGTCGAAGGCGCAGATCCTCGACCACGTGTGGGAGTACGACTTCAACGGCGACGCCGGCATCGTGGAGTCCTACATCTCCTACCTCCGTCGGAAGCTCGACCAGTACTCGGCCGAGCCGATCATCCAGACCAAGCGTGGCTTCGGCTACATGCTCAAGGCGTCCAAGGCCTCCTGAGTCACAGCTGACTGTCGGCGGTCGTCGGGTCCTCCCCGGCGGCCGCCGCTTAGTGTTGGGGAAGCATGCACGCGCGAATGACTCACTGGTGGGACGCGATCTCCCTCCGCACCAAGATCACCGGGATCACCGTCCTCCTGGTCGCGCTCGGCCTGCTCGTCGCCGGGCTCGGCACGATGACGGTGCTCAGCACGTACCTGATGCGGCAACTCGACACCCAGGTGACGACCACGAGCTCGCAGCTCGAAGGCCAGAACGTCAGCGACGGCGAGCAGTACTGCAAGCTGTCGATGGTGCTCGAGAAGAGCTCCTACGTCGCCGCGTACGACGGCGGCGGCGAACAGATCTGCGACACGCAGTCGCCGTCGCAGCCGGACGTCTCACACGTCCGCTTCTCGTCGGCGGCCTCCACCGCGGCCCCCTTCAGCCTGTACGACAAGCAGCACAACCACGAGTGGCGTGCCCAGGTCATCCCCGCGAACCTGCAGAACCTCTCCACCGGGGCCACCGAGACCGGGTACGTCCTCGTCGCGGTCTCCAGCGCCGGTACCGACCAGACCATCGGGCAGTTCACCGTCATCTTCCTGCTGTTCGGCATCTCGGTGATCCTGCTCGGGGCGATGCTCACGCGCCTCCTCGTCACCGCCACGTTCGACCCACTGCGCAACGTCGAGGACACCGCCGCTCGCTTCGCAGCCGGTGACTTCAACCAGCGCCTCGACGCGGACACCCCGAACACCGAGGTCGGCCGGCTCAACCGGTCCTTGAACGCGATGCTCGAGCGGATCGACGACGCCTTCGAGGACCGTGAGCGCACGATCGACCAGATGCGCCGGTTCGTCGGCGACGCCTCGCACGAACTCCGGACGCCGCTGGTGTCCCTCCGCGGGTACGCCGAGCTCTACCGTATGGGGGCGCTGCGCAAGGAAGAGGACGTCGCGCAGGCGATGGACCGCATCGAGAAAGAGGCCAAGCGCATGGGCCTCCTGGTGCAGGACCTGCTGCAGCTGGCCCGCATCGACGAGTCAAAGCCGCTCGAACTCGGACCGGTCGACCTCGTCACCATCGCCCGTGACTCCGCGCTCGACACGATGGCCTCCAACCCGGACCGCGAGATCCAGGTCCTGGTCGAGGACGCCCTGACCGGGGAGAACGTGCCGCAGGCCGTGCGGCCGACGAGTTCCTTCGGTGCCGCGGCCGACGGTTCCGGCAGCCCGGCCGCCCCCGCGTCCCCGTCGCTCAACACGACCGGGCCGATCGCGTTCTCGCGGCAGACGATCGCGCGTCTCCGCGCTCGTCGCACCCGGGCGATGAGCCTCGACACGAAGAACCCGACCGACGAGACGACGCCCCTGCCGACGATCGTGCTCCCCAAGCGGCCGCCGATCGTCCTGGCGGAGGAGAACAAGGTCCGGCAGATCGTGACGAACCTGATGGGCAACGCCATGCGGTTCACCGAGCACGACGACCCGATCGAGATCGGAATCGGCGTGGACGACGAGCGCGAGATGGCGCACATCGACGTGATCGACCACGGCGAGGGCATCCCTCCGCAGCTGCGGGAGAAGATCTTCCAGCGCTTCTGGCGAGCCGACACCAGCCGCGCACGGGACACCGGCGGATCGGGCCTCGGGCTCGCGATCGTGTCGGGCATCGTGCACGCGCACCACGGGTCCGTCGAGGTGTTCGACACCCCGGGCGGCGGCGCCACCTTCCGCGTGTGGCTCCCGCTGCTGCCGCGCGAGGGCGCTCCCGCCACGCTCTCCTGACCTGAGGCGGCGCGCGGTCCGAGGTCGCACGAACTGCCGCCCTCGCTCGTCCCGGGCAGCACTTCGTGCGACCCCGACGTCGGTCTGACGGCATGTCGAGCGACCTCGCGGGGAGCGTGACTGCTCCCCGGCCGGGAGGCTCTCCCTGCGCCCGCCGTCCAGGTCGCCGGAACTGCCGCCGGCGCCCGTCTCGGTCAGCACTTCATGCGACCTCGGCGAGCCGGACCTCCCCCGCGTCGCAGGGAAGTCGACTCACTGAGCCGACGCAGAGCTGCGCGCGGGACTGCTTCGCCGGATCGCGAACGCCTGGCGGAGTCGCTCGAAGACCAGCGCCGGACGAGACGCGTCGAGGGCAGTGGCATGCACGACGAGCCATCCGTTGACGACGAAACCGTTGTCTCGCCGTTGATTGTGCTGGAACACTTCGCGGTCACGATGGTGGTCACCGTCGTACTCGAAGGCGATCCGGTACTCGGGCCAAGCCATGTCCACACGACCGAGGAACGTCCCGGAAGGGTCCTCGACGTCGATGTTGAGCACCGGCTCCGGGAATCCGGCGTCGACCAAGGCGAGCCGGAACCACGTCTCCATCGCTGACTCCGACCCGACGCGGACGAGTTCGATGGCGGCTCGGGCCACGCGGACGTGACGGTGCCCCGGACGGATCGATGCGGCAAGCTCGTCGATGGTGGTCAGAGCGCTCCTCCCGACGAGGTGGTCACCGACCGCGACGAGGTCACGGAGCCCGAGCACGGAAGCGCACTCCCACCAGGCCTGTTCCGGGGTGCTGCACCGGACTCCTCGGACCGTGGTCATCGGGGCGTCCGCTCGGGCCCGGTGGCCGGTCACGCCCGGGCGGCGCATCAGCGGACCGCGGCCAGCCGTGGAGACGTGGTTCCGATCCTGTTCCCGCCGGGGCAGCGGTGCCCCCCAGAGGCGCGCCGCCGTGGTGTGACTGAAGAACTGGTCGGCTCCCAGGACGAGTGAGAGCGCGTCCACCAGCGTCCCCTCGCACCCGCGCCCGACGCGGACCCCGTGGACGGGTCGTTGCAGATCGCGGCGGCGAAGTCGTCCTGGGTCGAGGCCCGACGACAGCGCGTCGCGAACCCGGAAGGGCTGCGCGTCGAACGGGCTCGGAAGGGGTCGTGGCTGCACCATCTCGACAGTCTCGGGAACGCGGCGGCGGACCGAGCCGACGACTCCCGTTCCCTGTGGAGAACGACGTGACGCGAGCCTCCAGTGCAGGAGCCTGCAAGTCGCGCACTCGCGAGCCGCGCGATCGAGCGTTCCCGAGGTCGCGAGACGCGCCGCAGCCCGAGCACCCAGGTCGCGATATGTGCCGCACGCCGCTCGGCCTGCCGGCAGTTCGAGCGACCTCGACGATCGGACGCCGGCCCGCCGGCCTCCCCCCGGCCGGCGGCGCAGCCTTCCAGTCGCACAACACGCCACGGACTACTCGCCGAGGTCGCACGATGCGCCGCCTCGGCACCCGGCGGGCGGCAGTTCGTGCGACCTCGGCCGCCTCCCGCGGCCCCGCCCATGCCCGCGCCGCCCGCCGGGTGCCGAGG
>NZ_QKSF01000015.1:0-70972 GCF_003234045.1 Curtobacterium sp. MCPF17_047
GGCATGGACTTCTAGTCCGGACCTGCTCGGCAAGGGCCCCCGCACGCGAAGCGTACGAGGGCCCTTGCCGAGCAGGTCCGGACTAGAAGTCCATGCCACCCGTGGGGTCGCCGGCCGGCATGGCCGGGGTCTTCTCCGGCTTGTCGGCGACGACGGCCTCGGTCGTGAGGAACAGACCGGCGATCGACGCAGCGTTCTGCAGCGCCGAACGCGTGACCTTGGCGGGGTCGATGATGCCCGTGGCGATCAGGTCGACGTACTCGCCGGTCGCGGCGTTGAGGCCCCAACCGGACTCGAGCTCGCGGACCTTGGCGGCCACGACACCCGGCTCGAGACCGGCGTTCAGCGCGATCTGCTTGAGCGGGGCGTCGATGGCGACGCGGACGATGTTCGCACCGGTCGCCTCGTCACCCTCGAGGGTGAGCGAGTCGAGCGCGACCTTGCCGGCCTGGATGAGGGCGACGCCACCACCGGCGACGATGCCCTCTTCGACGGCTGCCTTCGCGTTGCGGACGGCGTCCTCGATGCGGTGCTTGCGCTCCTTGAGCTCGACCTCGGTCGCGGCACCCGCCTTGATGACGGCGACGCCACCGGCCAGCTTCGCGAGGCGCTCCTGGAGCTTCTCGCGGTCGTAGTCGGAGTCGGTCGCCTCGATCTCGGAGCGGATCTGACGGACGCGGCCGGCGATCTGCTCGGCGTCGCCGGCACCCTCGACGATCGTGGTCTCGTCCTTGGTGATGACGACCTTGCGGGCACGACCGAGCAGGTCGAGCGTCGCGTTCTCGAGCTTGAGGCCGACCTCTTCCGAGATCACCTGGCCGCCGGTGAGGATCGCGATGTCCTGCAGCATGGCCTTGCGGCGGTCGCCGAAGCCCGGGGCCTTGACGGCGACGGACTTGAAGATGCCGCGGATCTTGTTCACGACGAGGGTCGCGAGGGCTTCGCCGTCGACGTCCTCGGCGATGATCAGGAGCTGCTTGCCCGCCTGGATCACCTTGTCGACGACCGGCAGGAGGTCCTTGATGTTCGAGATCTTCGAGTTGACGATCAGGATGTAGGCGTCCTCGAAGACGGCTTCCTGACGCTCGGGGTCGGTGACGAAGTACTGCGACAGGTAGCCCTTGTCGAAGCGCATGCCCTCGGTCAACTCGAGCTCGGTGCCGAAGGTGTTCGACTCCTCGACGGTGACGACACCTTCCTTGCCGACCTTGTCGATGGCCTCGGCGATGAGCGCGCCGATGGTCGGGTCAGCGGCCGAGATCGACGCGGTGGCGGCGATCTGGTCCTTGGTCTCGATCTCCTTGGCGTCGGCGAGCAGCTGGGCCGAGACGGCCTCGACGGCCTTCTCGATGCCGCGCTTCAGGGAGATGGGGTCGGCACCGGCGGCCACGTTGCGGAGGCCTTCGCGGACGAGCGCCTGGGCGAGCACCGTTGCGGTGGTCGTACCGTCACCGGCGACGTCGTCGGTCTTCTTGGCGACCTCCTTGACGAGCTCCGCACCGATCTTCTCGTACGGGTCGTCGAGCTCGATCTCCTTGGCGATGGAGACACCGTCGTTCGTGATCGTGGGGGCGCCCCACTTCTTCTCGAGGACGACGTTGCGGCCGCGCGGGCCGAGCGTCACCTTCACGGCGTCGGCCAGCTGGTTGAGGCCGCGCTCGAGGCCGCGTCGGGCCTCTTCGTTGAAAGCAATGATCTTTGCCATGTGAGTTCTTCGTCCCTCCCGGACGTCGTCATCGGGGTCGTTCTGGCACTCAGTGTGACCGAGTGCCAAGCCCGATTCTGGCACTCGCCACCCGAGAGTGCAACACAGTCGGGAGGCTCGCCCCGCTTCCACAGGTCGGCCCACCCGACGCCCACCCGCGCGGCGACCGGGACGACGGCCGCCAGACGACGAACGCGCCGCCCCCGGAGGGACGACGCGTTCGTGAGCGGTTCTGCGACTCAGGCGGGACGGACCGACTCGGCCTGCGGGCCCTTCGACCCGGTCCCGACGTCGAACGTCACTGCCTGGCCCTCCTCGAGGACCTTGTAGCCGTTCATGTCGATGGCCGAGTAGTGCACGAACACGTCCTGGCCCCCTCCATCCACGGTGATGAAGCCGAAGCCCTTCTCGGCGTTGAACCACTTCACGGTTCCGTTGGCCATGTTCCTTGCTCCCTGCGGTACTGCTGGTGCGAACGACGCCGCCATCGCAAATGGTGCCGTCGGGTCCGAGGCCGTGTCGCCTCTCCCGATCGCGCGACATCCCCTCTGAAGTGAGGACCTGTCGCGACCACGGGATGACCACTCGTGACTCTGACCGAGAGTCACGATTTCGGCAAGGGGTGTGACACGTATTTCACGGAGCGATCCACCATCCGCAACGTGCCGGAAACACAGAGCCCCGGAACAGCACGCTCAGCCGGTGTAGTCGGCTCCGAGGACGACCGACACGTCGGCGTTCGGGAAGGCCGCCGACTGCTGCACCGCGGAGGTCCCGAGCGACTGCGCGATGCCCTCCGCGAGCGCTGCCTGCGACTCCTGCTGGTAGTAGACGATGGTCTGCGTCGACCCCGTGGTCCCGGCGTCGCCCGTGGAGGTCACCTTCCACCCGGCGCCGGTGAGCTTCGTGGAGGCGTTCGCGGCGAGGCCTGTGGTCGAGGTCCCGTTCAGCACCACGAGGGTCGTCGCGCCCTGGTCGGACGGGGACGCGGCGGCAGCCGGCGCGGAGCTGGACGCCTCGCCCGACGGCTCCGGACTGGTCGACGCACCGCCGGTCGGGGTCGAGGACGCCGACGCAGACGACGACGGAGCCGACGTCGCTCCGCCACTGCCCTCGGTGAACTGGAAACTGCCGTTGGCGAGTGCGAGCACGAGCACACCGACGCCCACGAGGACACCCGTCGCGAGGGCCGCCCACGCGAACACGATCCATCCACCACCCCGACGGGCAGCACCGCGGTGCGCCCCGACCCGGGGGCCGTCGGTGACGTCGTCGAACCGGTCTCGCGGGAATCTCGTCATCGTTCCTCTTCACGTCCTTCGTGGTCGGCCGGGGGCGCGACGAAGCTGCGGGCAGCACGGGCACTCGTCCGGGCCCGGCGGAGACGCTGCAGCCGGGTGACCAGCTGCGGGTCGTACGCCAGGGCCGCCGGAGAGTCGATCACCCGGTTCAACACCTGGTAGTACCGCGTCGGCGACATGTCGAACTCGACGCGGATCTCCGCTTCCTTCGTCCGGTCGTGCCGTGCCCGCTCGTGCTCGAACGCGAGCACGTGCTTGGCGAGCTCGGTGAGCTCGTCGGTGGGGAGGGCGGTCACTGTGGTTCCGATCGCGGACGGGTTGCAGGTCTCGCACATCGTAGGGGCGCTCGGCAGGTCGACCCTGGCACGGCGCTGGACTGTCGCGGAACCCGCTCAGCGGAGCGTGCGGCCGAACCACCGGACCCGGGTCCCGAAGGCGTCGGACACGGCGAGCGCCCGGCCGTCGAGGGACAGCGTCGCGAACGCGTCCGGGTCCGCGGGGTCCACGTCCTCCGGCAGCGTCGCGGCGACCCCGGTGAGGATGCCGGTCCGCTCCAGCGCCACCCACCGCACGTCCCGTTCGCGCAGCCGGTCGACCAGGCGCTGCCGTCCGGCACCGGGCACGTAGACGAGCGTCCCCGTCGTGAGGACGACCGGCTCGCAGTCGTCCGGCACCGCGTCGAGTGCCCGGTCCAGGTCGTCCGGCACGCTGCCGCGGACCCGGACGGGAGGCTCGACCACCGTCGCGCGCAACGCCTCGCGCATCAGGGCGGTCCGGTCCGTCGCCTCGGGTGGGACGGCCTCGACGAGTCGCTCGAGGGCTCCCGGTGCCGCCGGGTCGATCGGGTTCGGGTCGAGGGCGATGCGCACACCGATCCGGATCGACGTCGTGGCGGGGTCCGGCGGCGTCCCGGTGACGTCCGCGACGAGGTGCACCGCCGGCCCGGGCACGGCGGTGTGCATCCGGACGAGTGGGTCGAGCGCTCCGGTACGGGCGTCGCGCTCCGTCGCGAGGGGGCGCGACGTCCGTTCCGGGGCGCGTTGCCGGTGGTCGAGCGTCACCCGGTCCGGGATCGAGCAGAGCCCGGCGGCGGCTCCGACGTCGACCAGCCCGAGCGGCCGGTCGGACGCCGCGGCGAGCGCAGCGAGCACCGGGACGACGGGGGCGAGCCGACGCGGGTCGTTGGCCTGCACGGTGGCGGTGGTGAGGGCCGCGACCAGGGCGGGGCGGGCCTCCCGGCCGAGTGCGCGGAGCGAACCGGCGTCCATCGGGTCGGCGCCGAGCCGTCGTGCGACCGCGAACAGCAGTTCCGGCTGACGCTGTGTCTCGGGGACCTCGTCCAGCAGCGCGACGAGGTCGTCGTCCAGGGAGTCGGCCCAGCAGGCGTAGGCGGGCGAGACGGACGCGATCCGGTCCGCGTAGGTGCGGTAGCGCTCGCGGGTGTCCATCAGGACGCCGGGCGGTACATGCCGACGTGGGTGATGCCGGCCTCGTCGTAGGGGACGCCGAAGCGGACGAAGCCGTGGCGTTCGTAGAGCGCGGCGACGTACTGCTGGGCGTGCAGCACGAACGCCTCGTGCCCGTGTTCGGCGAGCGCTGCGGCGACCAACCGGCCGGCGACGCCCTGGCCGCGGTGGTCCGGGTGGGTGGCGACCCGGCCGATCACCCGGGTCGGGGCGACGGTGGCGTCGGGGTGCGGCTCGTCCGCTGCCGGGCGGACCAGGCGGAGGTAGCCGGTGGCCGGCGCGTCCGGGGTACCGGACCACCAGTGCTCGGTGTCGGGCTCGCGGTCGCGGCCGTCGAAGTCCTCGGCGGTGACCCGTTGTTCGAGGGCGAACACCCGGTTCCGCAGACGGACGATGTCGTACAGTTCGTCGGTCGTCAGGTGTTCCCAGCGAGCGTGGTGGACGGAATGACCGGACATCCCCCGGAGTTTACTGATGTGACGCACGATGACCGGCGGACACGAGTCCCGGTCGGAACCAGGAGGTACGCACATGGCATACAACGTCGACAAGTCCGACGCCCAGTGGCGCGAGGAGCTCTCGCCGGACCAGTACGCCGTGCTCCGCCAGGCCGGAACGGAGCGCCCGTGGACGGGTGAGCTCCTCGACGAGGAGCGTGCCGGGGTCTACACGTGTGCGGCGTGTGGCGCGGAACTGTTCAAGAGCGGCACGAAGTTCGACTCCGGCTGCGGCTGGCCCTCGTTCTACGAGTCGGTCGACCCGGCGGCGGTGCAGCTCATCGAGGACAAGTCCCTGGGCATGGCGCGCACCGAGGTCCGGTGTGCGAACTGCGGCGGGCACCTCGGCCACGTGTTCCCGGACGGCTTCGGGACCCCCACGGGCGACCGCTACTGCATGAACTCGATCTCGCTCAACTTCTCGGCGGAGGAGTAGCGAACAGGCGACGGCGCCCGGGCTGCGGCTCGGGCGCCGTCGTCGTGTCCTGCCCGGTACGATGGGCGGGTCAGCCGGCATGGCGCAATTGGTAGCGCACCGTACTTGTAATACGGGGGTTGCGGGTTCAAGTCCCGCTGCCGGCCCTCATGTCCACACGCGCGGTCCCCCGTCCCACGGTCACCGACGCTGCAGGTACTCGCACGTCAGCGTGACGGTCCACGGCGATCGGTCCGGCGACTGTCGGAGCAGCGCGGTCCCCCGCCCGTCGGCGCCGCGGCTCGCACACGTCGCACGCGCGGCGGGCACCTGCGACGTGATCGTCGGACCGTCGGACCGGGTGGCGTGGCCGGTGTCGTGGACGTTGACCACGAGCGAGACCGCGACCGCCAGTGCGACCACGATGGCCGCGCCGCGACGGGCCCGTGCTCGGCGCCGGCCCCGATCCGGCACACGAGCACGGCGCGGGCCCCACAGCGCGTCGGCGGTGACCACCAGTGCGAGCAGCAGGAACCCGGAACTCACCGTCGCGTAGCGGATCGTGCCGAAGTGCGCGACGTGGTCCGCCACACCCTCGGTGAACGCGAACCCGCCAGCCGGGGTGACCAGGAGCGCGGCCGACCAGAGCGCCGCAGCCCCGAGGACCGTCGCGGGGACGAGCCACCGGTGCACCACACCGCCGCAGACGATGCCCGCCACGGCCACCGCGACGCAGACGGCGGTGAGCACGACGATCGGGGTCATCCCCGAGGCGCTGATCAGGTCGCCCACCGACCCGAGGCGGGTGGTCCACACCGTGGTCAGCGTGACGGTGACGAAGCCGACGACGACGTCCGCGAGCGTCACGGGCGTCGCCGACCCGTAGCTGATCGACGGACGGGGGTACTGCACCGCCGTGACGACCTGCGCGGCGCCGGCCAGGAGGAACGCGGCGGCGACCGGCCACTTCTCGCGTCGGCGGATCCCGGCCAGGAGCAACGGGGCGAAGAGCAGCGCCTGCGTCTCGCTGAGCACGACGACGGCGACCAGGACGGCGGTCGCGGCCGAGGTCCACCAGGACCGCGGCACGACCAGGAGCACGACGGGGACCAGGAGCAGCAGGAACGAGTGCAGGTTGTTCATCGTCCCGAGCGCCTCACGTGGCGCGGTCGGGATCAGCGGGGGCACGGCCGCGAGCAGGAACGGTGCCACCGGGCTCCGCAGCATCGTGCGCCCGTACAGGTACAGCAGCGCGCTCACGGCACCGACCACCGCGCACGAGAGCAGTGTGACCGTCTGGGCGAGGTGCTCCGGGCGGGCGATCGTGCTGCTGATCGCGGCGACGAGGCGCGGGACGACCTGCAGGTAGCCGCCGAACGGTCGGAAGAGGGTGGCGCCGAACCCGTCGACCATGTCCGCGGAGACGAAGTCCCGGCCGTCCTCTGCCCACAGCGTCGCCCGTTGCACCGGGTCCAGGCGGAGCCAGGCGGTGGCCGTCGCGAACACCAGCACGACCAGTGCGACGACCACGGCCCGGATCGGGCGGTCGGCTCGGATCGGGCGGTCGGCCCGGGACGGGCTAGTGCTCGAGCCGAGCACAGGGCACCTCTGCCGTCCACAGGCGCGGGCGCGGCGACGCCTCGATGCGCACCGTCCCGTCCGGGTCGGCTGAGCAGACGGCCGCGCCCTGTCGCTGCACCTGGGTGGACCAGACCGGCCCGTCAGCCCGTCGGGTCTCGGCGTGGACGTTGAGGACCCCGGCGGCGACGACGCTCGCGACGAGGACCCAACCGAGCACCGGCAGCACCACACGGCCGCGGCCGATGCAGACGTCCGCGGCGACGACGACCGCGGCCAGCAGGAACATCGACGCCGCGGCGGCGTACCGGTAGGGGCCGAACCGCTGGAACGAGGCCTCGTTCCACTCCGCGAACATGCTCGGGACGGCGTTCACCCGCAGGGCAGCGACCCAGAGCACGGCGGGCGCGGCACCGAGCGCGACGATCATCCACCGGCTCGCTCCTCCTCGTCGCACCAATCCGAGGACGAGCACCGCCAGCACCACGACCGCCGGCACGACGACGACCCACCACCCGACGTGCACGATCGTGACCCCGACCTCCCGCACGTCCCCGTTCCACGAGCCGGCGACGGGTTGCGCGAGGAACCCGGCGGCGATGTCGAGCGGGCTCGCGTCGCTCGGGGTCCGCGGACGCGGCGCCTGGAGGGTCGTGGCGGCCTGCGCGGCGAGCCCCAGGAACGCGGCGGCCACGACCGGGACACCCCGGCGGCTCCGGAACCCGAACAGGAAGAGCGGCACGAAGAGGGCCGCCTGTATCTCGGTCAGGGTGATGGCGAGCGCGGCGACGGCCAGGCTCGCGCTGCTCCACCAGGACCGCGGCCGGAACGCGAAGACCCAGGGCGCCAGGAAGAGCAGGTACCAGTGCAGGTTCGCGGTGTTGCCGGCGATCTCGACGACACCCATCGGCGCGATCGCCGGCACGGCCGCCAGGAGCGCCCGGAGCGGTGCCGACCGGACGACGTCACGCGCCAGGACGAACACGGTCGCGCTGACGATGCCGATCACGCAGCAGGACAGGGCCGTGACGACCATCGCGTAGTCCTGGATCGGCCAGAAGGCGACGGCCGCGTCCACCACGATCCGCGGGACCAGGTGCAGGTAGCCGCTGTACGGGTGGAGCAGCGACGGCACGGCGCCGAGCTCCAGCCGTTCGTTGAGGAAGACGCCGGAGTCCTCGGCCCAGGCGATCCCCCGGGTCGGCCAGCCGAGCCGGTGCCACATCCACAGGCTCGAGGCGACAGCGAGCACGGCGGCGACGACCCACGTCAGGATCGGGTGCGTCAGGGCGCGCCGACGACGGGCGTCGACCGGGACGGGGGTCGTTTCGAGCACCTCAGGACGCTAGCAGCCGCCCGGACGCGAGGAGCCCCCGGGCCGGGGCATGAGCAGAGCCCCGAGCGACCAGGTCGCTCGGGGCTCCGGCGCGGGTGGAACACGGATCAGGGGCGTTCCCGGCGCTCGGCGCGGTAACCAGCCGGCCGTGCGTCGATCCTGACATCCGCAGGACCACCGGGTCCACGCCGCCGGACGACATCAGCGGTTTCCCGCATCATCCGGCGGGCAGCACCGCCGGTCCGCGGTGCCCGGTGGCGCCGGTTCAGCGGCCGCCGCTGATCTTCCGCTCGCGCTGCGCGACGCCGGCCGTGCCGTACGGGTAGTCGTCCACCCGGGGTGCACTGGCGTCGGTGAGGGCCCGGAGCTCGGCGTCCTCGAGCACCAGGTCCGCCGCACCGAGGTTGTCCTGCAGCTGCTCGACCGTCCGGGCACCGAGGATGACGCTCGTCACGGCCGGGCGGGCGAGCAGCCAGGCGAGGGACACCTGGGATCGCGAGGCACCGTGCGCCTCGGCGACTCCGGACACCACGTCGAGAACCTGCCAGGTGCGCTCGTCGGCGTTGCGGGCCTCCCACGCCTCCATGCCGCGCTTCGGGTCCTCCCCCAGACGTGTCGAGCCGGTCGGGGCCTCGTCACGCTGGTACTTGCCGGACAGCCAGCCACCGGCGAGCGGCGACCACGGCAGCAGGCCGATGCCGGCGTCGAGGCAGGCGGGCACGACCTCGTGCTCGATGTCGCGGACGAGCAGGTTGTACTGCGGCTGCAGGGTGACGGGGGGCGCCCAGCCGTGCGCCTTCGCCTCGTAGACGGCCTTCGTGACCTGGTAGCCGAGGTAGTTCGAAAACCCGTAGGACCCGATCTTGCCGGCCGAGACGGCGTCGTCGAGGAAGCGCAGGGTCTCCTCGATCGGGGTCAGGGCGTCCCACGCGTGCATCTGGTAGAGGTCGATGTGGTCGACGCCGAGCCGCTCCAGCGAGGCGTCGAGCGCGACGCGCAGGTGTCGGCGCGACAGGCCGAGGTCGTTCGGACCGTCGCCCTGTGGGAAGCGCCCCTTGGTGGCGAGGACGACCTGCTGCGCCTCGGTGGGGTGTGCCTGGAGCCAGCGGCCGATGATGCGCTCGGACTCGTTGCCCGAGTACACGTCCGCGGTGTCGATGAAGGTGCCGCCGCCGGCCACGAAGGCGTCGATGATGGCGTGGGAGGTGGGTTCGTCGGCTTCGCTGCCGAGCGTCATGGTGCCGAGGGTCAGCGATGACACCACTGTCCCGCTGTTGCCGAGGAGTCTGTGTTCCATGCGGCGGACGCTACGCCGCGCGGCCTCCGCAGCGGGAGGGCCCACGAGTACCCGTCAGCGACCGCCGGACAGGCCGTCCCTCAGGAACGCGATCGCCGCCTCCCGGAAGTGCCGCGACGTCGGGGCACCGAACCGATGTCACCGTGTGGTTCCGCCCCGACGTCAGCGACCGCCGGACAGGCCGTCCCCCAGGAACGCGATCGCCGCCTCCCGGAAGTGCCGCGACGTCGGGGCACCGAACCGATGTCACCGTGTGGTTCCGCCCCGACGTCAGCGGCCGCCGGACAGGCCGTCCCCCAGGAACGCGATCGCCGCCTCCCGGAAGTGGCGCGACGTCGGGGCATTGAAGTGGTTCCGCCCCGGGATCTCGAAGAAGGTCGCGTGCGGCGCCGTGTCGGCGAGCCGCAGCGCACTGTCCTTGATGCCGTCCGCACTGCCCGCGGCGAGCAGCAGCGGCTGTGTCGGCGCGTTCTCGGGCGTCGGCTCGATGCTGTCCCGCATCCCCTCGACCATCGCGACGAGCGCACGGAGGTCGTTGCCCTCGATCCCGGCCGCCATGGTCAGGTACCCGTCGGTGACGCGGTCCGTCACCGGCGTGCTGTCCGTGATGAACGCCCGGGCCTGGTCGACGCGCACGCGCCGCATCGGGTCGGCGTCCGGGATCCCGCCGAGCACGGCGCGGGAGATCCGGTCGCTCATCCGTTCGGCGGTGTGCCAGCCGACGCGGGCGCCGAGCGAGTACCCGAGGAACGCGACGTCGTCGAGCAGGTACGTGTCGATGACGGCGGTGACGTCGTCGACCAGCAGGTCCATCGAGTAGCTGTGCGGCTCGTGTGGTTTCCCGCTGGCGCCGTGGCCGCGCTGGTCGAACGCGATCACCCGGCGTCCGGCGCGGACCAGGTCGCGGGTCCACCCGGAGGCGTGCCAGTTGAGCAGCGCTCCGGAGGCGAACCCGTGCACGGCGACGACCGCTGGCGCGTCCGGGTCACCGAAGTCGTAGGTGGCGAGCGGCAGGCCGTCCGGGGACATGACCACCCGGGGGCGGGGCGCTTCGGGGACGAGTGACATGGCCTGCCCAGGGTACCGGGGGCACAGTGGCTGGCATGGACGGCTACGGCGGCGATCAGATCCGTGCGGCGGAACGACCGCACCTGGAGGCGGGCGAGCCTCTGATGCAGCGGGCCGCGGACGGGTTGGCGACGATCGTCGGCGATCTGCTCGACGACCCGGCGGTACGTCCGGGTGACGGTCCCGGGTCGGTGCTGGTCCTCGCCGGCAGCGGCGACAACGGCGGGGACGCCCTGTTCGCGGGTGCGCGCCTGGCGACGGCCGGGAGGCGCGTCACGGTCCTGCGCGTCGGCTCACGTGTCCACGAGGCGGGCCTGGCAGCGGCTCGCGAGGCCGGGGTGCACCTCCTGGAGGACCCCGTCGCTGACGGGTCGTCCGGTTCCGCAGCGGGTGCTGCGGACATCCTGCACGCGGCGACGCCCCCGGTCGGTGAGCGGCTGGCGCAGATCGCCCGCGAGGCCGCGCTCGAGGCGGACCTGGTCCTCGACGGCGTCCTGGGAATCGGCGGTGGCGGCCCCCTGCGGTCGCCCGCGCGTGAGGTCGTGGCGGGCCTCCGCGAGTTGGCGCGGGAACAGCGGGCGCCGTTCGTGGTGGCGGTGGACGTGCCGAGTGGGATCGACGTGGACACCGGCGGCATCGCGGACGACCACGTGCTGCACGCGGACGTCACCGTGACGTTCGGCGGGGTGAAGGCCGGGCTGCTCCGGGGCCCCGCGGCGACGCTCGCCGGACGGATCGAACTCGTCGACGTCGGGATCGGTGCGGACCTGGCGGCAGTGGAGCCGCTGATCCGCACCTGACCCGCCGGCGTCAGACCGCGCCGGCGTCGACCCCGTGCTCGACGTCGCCACGGGCCTCCAGCCAGGTGTCGACGAAGTGCCGGTAGTTGGCGGCGATGAGCTGCTCGGCCGCCTCGGTGTCCAGGTGCTCGCGGACCACGTCCTCGAGCGGCTCCTCCCAGTTGCTCCGGCCGATCGCGAACCCGACGAAGCCGTCGACCGGTGCAGCGGTGCGCAACCACGCGTCGAGCTGCTCCTCGGGGGCGTCCCGGCCGAGGACGATGCACTGCACGCTGTCGCGGCCACCGCGGCGGGCGGTCGCGACGACGCGTTCGGCGTCCTCTCGACGGTCCAGGCCCTCGAGCTTCCAGACGTCCGCCTCGACCCCGTGGTCCTGCAGGAACTCGAGCACCTGGACGACGAGGTCCGGGCGGAGGTCGCGGTCGTAGTCGTCCACCGATGCCGTCTGCTCGTCGGTGCCCGGCACGAGGAGTTCCACGAGGAACGGGCGACCGGCGTCGTGCAGGGTGGCCGCGACGTCGGCGAGCGCGCGAGCCTGCTGCTCACGGGAGTCGGCGTCGAACGCGGGGTTGTCCCGGACCAGCACCTTCACCCAGTCCGGGTCGAAGGCGTCGACGTGGGCGACCCAGTCGTCGCCGTACTCCAGTTCGAACCACTCGCGGCCGGATCGTTCGATCGGCATGGCGAGCTGCAGCCCGGCTTCCTTGACCAGTCGGGCGACGTCGGCGCCGTACAGCTCGTCGACCAGGACGCCGGTGCGCTCCCGGGAGGCTCCTGCGGCGAGAGCGGTGAGGACCCCGCGGTAGACGAGCTGCTTGCCGGCGCGGACCCGTTCGGCCTCGGCCTCGTCCGCGGGCTCACCCGACTCCTCGTCGTACGTGTGCTTCAGGAGCGAGGACCGCTGGTCCATCGCGAGGAGGAACAGGGGGTGGGTCTCGTCGAGGATCGGCATGTGCCCCGGTCTACTCCGTCGGCTCTCCCCGTCGGTTCGGGTCCGGACGGTTCCGGGCGGCACCGTGGTTCCGGGCGGCGTCGTGGTTCCGGGCGGCGTCGTGGTTCCGGGCGGCGTCGGCCGATCGTCCGTACGTTCGGAGCATGACGTTCAACGACGATACCCGGCTGCAGGGCGGCAAGGTCAAGCGCCGCGGGCGCAACACGGCCATCGGCGGCGGCGCGGTCGGCGTCACCGCGATCCTGGTGTTCCTCATCGCGCAGTTCACCGGCGTCGACATCGGCGGGTTGGTCGGCGGCGGGAGCGGTCTCACCCCGATCCAACAGGGCGGCGTCGAGGCCACACCGATCGCCGAGTGCCAGACCGGCCGCGACGCCAACGCCGACGTCGAGTGCCGGATGGAGGGCGCCGCCGAGTCACTCGACGCCTACTGGAGCGCCGAGTCGCAACAGCTCGGGACGTCCTACTCGACGCCCGACTTCTTCCTGTTCGACGGGTCGACCGACACCGGGTGCGGCACCGCGTCGGCGGCGACCGGGCCGTTCTACTGCCCGCCGGACCGGGCGATCTTCCTGGACACCGCGTTCTACGACGACCTGAAGTCGACCTACGGGTCCTCGGGCGGTCCACTCGCGCAGATGTACGTCGTCGCGCACGAGTGGGGCCACCACGTGCAGCAGCTCCAGGGCACCTTCGCCGACACCGACCGGAGCGGCACCGGCGCCTCGTCCGGCAGCGTCCGCGTCGAGCTGCAGGCGGACTGCTACGCCGGGGCGTGGGTGGGGGACGCGGCGACCACGAAGGCGGCCGACGGTTCGACGTTCTTCGAGCCGGTGACCCGCGCCCAGATCGCCGATGCCCTGTCCGCCGCGAGCGCCGTGGGTGACGACAGCATCCAGGAGAAGGCGACCGGACAGGTCGACCCCGACTCGTTCACGCACGGGTCCAGCGCGCAGCGACAGCGGTGGTTCGAGCGCGGCTACGAGCGCGGGGCGACCAGCTGCGACACCCTGAGCGTTCCCGGCTCGTCGCTCTAGGTCGGGCGGCCGAGCGGCCGGCCGGTCGGTCGGTCAGTCCGAGGTCGCGGACGGGCTCTCCGACGACGAGCTGCTCGGCGTCGGGGTCGGGGTGGACTCGGTGCTGCCGGCGGCCCCGACCACGAACGTGCGGAACTCGTCGTTCGTCGACGCGGTCGTGTACTGGTACTGCTGACCGTTGACGAGCACCAGCGGGGTCCCCGGGAAGGTCGTCAGGTCGGAGCCGGGGATGTCCCCACCGGTCACCGCGGTGGTGCGCTCGTCGACCCACTTGCCGTAGCGCTGGTCGTCGATGCAGGACTCGATCGTGGAGCCGTGCCGGACACCCGGGACGCTCGTGATCACCGAGGCGAGCTGCTCGTCCGTCAGGCCCGGTGTGCCCTCTTCCGGCTGCTTCGCGAACAGGGCCTTGTTCACGGCGAAGAACGAGTCGGGCGACTCCTGCGCCACGCAGGCCGCCGCGTTCGCCGCACGGAGCGAGTACTTCGTGCCCTGCGAACGGTTCGACAGGATCGCGACGGGGTGGATGTCGATCGTCGCGGCCCCCGAGTCGACCAGGCCCTCGATGTACTCGCTGTTCGTCGACTCGAACGCGCCGCAGATCGGGCAGAGGTAGTCGACGTACAGGGTGATCCGCACGGGGTCCGCCGAAGCGGTCTCCCCCGCGGACGGCCCGCTCGACACGGCGCCCGGCTCGACGGCCTTCAGACCGGTGCTGATGGTGATGCCGCCGTCGGCCATCGTGTCCGGGCCGGGGCCGGCGGGACGCGAGGAGTTCACGAGGACGAGCGTCACGATGGTGGCGGCGGCGACGAGCACCACGCCGAGTCCGATCTGCAGCCCCAGTCGAGCACCACGCTGGCGGCGCTTCTGCTGGGCTCGGGTGCGCTGGGCTCGCTCGCGGGCAGCGGCACGACGAGCGTTCCGTTCGGCACGAGCGGCACCGGCGCGGTCCTCGCGAGCGCCGTCGTCACGAGCACGGTCATCGCGAGCACGGTCACCGCGAGCATCGTCGTCACGAGCGCGGTCGTCACCTTCAGGGCGGTTGGTCATCGTGCGGCTGTCCTCCTGGTCGGTGTCCGCTCGGCCTCCCCCCGGTCGGCGGACGGACCCGCCGATTGTAGTGGCGGCCGATGGGAACCAGCCAACCAGCAGGGAACGCCCCGGTGACCGGCAGCTGCGCACTGGCGCCGGTCCGCGAACTCGTGTTGTATGAGCAGCGATGGTCGACGGCGACCATCCGCCGGCCCTCGCGGGTCGTCGCTTCACTACGGATCGTCCGGCACGTACCTGCCGGTGGAGAGGACCGAACGCTCATGGCGTCCGTCACCTATGACAAGGCAACCCGTCTGTACCCCGGAGGCAACCGCCCCGCGGTGGACTCCCTCGACCTGGACGTCGCCGACGGCGAGTTCCTCGTCCTCGTCGGCCCCTCGGGCTGTGGCAAGTCCACGTCCCTGCGCATGCTCGCCGGCCTCGAAGAGGTGAACTCCGGCGCCATCCGCATCGGCGACCGCGACGTCACCGACGTCCCGCCGAAGGACCGCGACATCGCGATGGTGTTCCAGAACTACGCGCTGTACCCGCACATGACCGTCGCCGAGAACATGGGCTTCGCGCTCAAGATCGCCGGCATCGGCAAGGAAGAGCGCGCCACCCGCGTGCAGGAGGCCGCCAAGCTGCTCGACCTCGAGCAGTACCTCGGCCGCAAGCCGAAGGCGCTCTCCGGTGGTCAGCGTCAGCGCGTCGCGATGGGCCGCGCGATCGTCCGTCAGCCGCAGGTGTTCCTCATGGACGAGCCGCTGTCGAACCTCGACGCCAAGCTCCGCGTCCAGACCCGTACCCAGATCGCGTCGCTCCAGCGTCGTCTCGGCGTCACGACCGTCTACGTCACGCACGACCAGACCGAGGCGCTCACCATGGGCGACCGCATCGCGGTCCTCAAGGACGGCATCCTGCAGCAGGTCGGCACCCCGCGCGACCTGTACGAGAAGCCGAACAACGTGTTCGTCGCCGGCTTCATCGGTTCGCCCGCGATGAACCTGCTGCCGGCCTCCGTGGTCGAGGGTGGCATCACCTTCGGGTCGCTCAACCACCCGATCGACCGCGACACCCTGTCGAACGCCCGCTCGGGTGCCGTCACGGTGGGTGTCCGCCCCGAGGACATCATCGTGTCCCAGTCCGGTGAGGGCTTGCCCGTCACGGTCGACGTCGTCGAAGAGCTCGGCGCCGACGGCTACCTCTACGGCCACGCCGACGTGAACGGCACGCGCACCGACATCGTCACGCGCGTCGACGGTCGCAACCACCCCTCGATCGGTGACACGATCGTCGTGAGCCCGAAGCAGGGTCACGTGCACGTGTTCGACGCCGAGTCGGGCGAGCGCCTCGACGACAAGGCCGTCATCAGCGCCTGATCCGCACCACCGGGAGCCCGCCAGCCGCCGCACCAGGCGGGTGGCGGGCTCCCGCCGTTCCCCCTGCGGGACGGGAGGCGCGGGTGCGGGCCCGCACCGCGCCTCCCGTCCCGCAGACCCACCGCCGAGCACCTGAGGACCCGTCGTGCCCGACTCCATGACCATCACCGCCGCCACCGTCGACCCCGGCCTGCTCGACCTGCCGTGGGACCTGCCCCTCGAGGCCTGGCCGGACGAGACGATCGTCGCGCTGCCGAAGGGCATCTCACGGCACCTGGTGCGGTTCGTGCACCTGAGCGGGTACGTCGTCGCGGTCAAGGAGACCAGCGCCGAACTGGCCCGGTCCGAGTACGACATGCTCCGCACCCTGCAGCGGATGGACGTGCCCTGCGTCGACCCGGTCGCGGTCATCACGAACCGCGTCGGTCGTGAGGGTGAGGCCCTCCAGCCCGTCCTCGTCACCCGGCACCTGCGTTTCTCGCTCCCCTACCGCGCCCTGTACTCGCAGACGCTGCGACCCGACACCGCCACGCGGCTCGTCGACGCGCTCGCGCTCCTGCTCGTCCGCCTGCACGTCATCGGCTTCTACTGGGGTGACGTCTCGCTGTCGAACACGCTGTTCCGGCGGGACGCCGGCTCGTTCGCGGCCTACCTGGTCGACGCCGAGACCGGCAAGCTCTACCCGGGCGGCCTGTCGAACGGGCAGCGTGAGAACGACCTGGAGGTCGCCCGCGTCAACATCGCCGGGGAGCTGCTGGACCTCGAGGCCGGCGGACGGCTCGACGAGAACGCCGATCCGGTCGACGTGTCGAACCGGATCGTGGCCCAGTACCGCACCCTCTGGACCGAGCTCACCGGCCCCGAGCAGTTCGACGCCGGCGAGCGCTGGCGGATCAACGACCGGGTCGAACGCTTGAACGCGCTCGGCTTCGACATCGAGGAGTTGTCGATCCGCACGGCCGAGGCCGGCGCCCAGGTCCGCATCCAGCCGAAGGTCGTCGACGCCGGGCACCACCAGCGCCGACTGCTGCGCCTGACCGGGCTCGACGCCGAGGAGAACCAGGCCCGACGACTGCTCAACGACCTGGACGCCTACCGGGCGCGGAACGGCCGCGAGGAGCTCGACGAGGAGATGGTCGCGCACGAGTGGGTCTCGCGCGTGTTCGAGCCCGTCGTCCGTGCGATCCCCCGGGACCTGCGTGGGCGACTCGAACCGGCCGAGGTGTTCCACGAGCTGCTCGAGCACCGGTGGTTCATGTCCCAGCAGGAGGAGCGTTCGGTCTCACTTCCGGAGGCCACCACCGCGTACATCAACGACGTGCTGCGGCACCGCCGGGACGAGCGCACGCTGATCAACCCGCCGACATCGTCGATCGCGCTGCCCCTGGACGACGACGAGGACGACGTCGACGACTGGCGCGCGTCCGTCTGAGTCGCGGTCGCACGACGTGCCGCCGGTGCAGCGCCGAGGTCGCAGAACGTGCCGCCTGCCGACCGGAGAGACGACAGAACGTGCGACGTCGGCACGCGGCCGTCTCGGGCGAGCCCGAGGTCGCGAGACATGGCGAGCGCTCGCTGCCGAGGTCGCAGAACCTGCCGCCTCCCGGCCCGCTGGGCGGCAGGACGTGCGACTTCGGCGACGGGTTCGCGGGCGACGGCACCGGCAGACGGGCAGACGAACGGGAGGCCCGGTGCCGGTCTCGTGGACCGGCACCGGGCCTCCCGGGTGTCGTCTGGTGCGCGCTACGCGGAGCGACGGCGCCGCGCGACCTCCCACAGGGTGACGCTCGCGGCGATGCCGGCGTTGAGCGACTCGGTCGCGCTGGAGATCGGGATCGACACGATCGCGTCACACGTCTCGGTGACCAGGCGGGACAGGCCCTTGCCCTCGGAACCGACGACGATGACGATCGGCCGGTCGGCGAGTGCCAGGGCGTCGAGCTCGACGTCACCGTCCCCGTCGAGTCCGAGCACGAACAGGCCCATCGACTTCAGCGACTTGAGCGTCTGCGTCAGGTTCGGAGCCATCGCGACGGGCGTGCGCGCAGCGGCCCCGGCGGAGGTCTTCCACGCCGACGCGGTCACACCGACCGAGCGACGCTGCGGCACGATGACACCGTGCCCGCCGAACGCCGCCGTGGAGCGGATGATCGCTCCGAGGTTGCGCGGGTCGGTGATGCCGTCGAGGGCCACGAGGAGCGGCACCTGGTCGCGGGAGAACGCCCGCTCGACCAGGTCCTCGGACACGGCGTACTCGTACGCCGGCACCTTGAGCGCGACGCCCTGGTGCACGCTGTCGTGCCCGGTGATGCGGTCGAGCTCCGGGCGCATGATCTCCATGATCGGCACACCGCGGTGGTTGGCGAGCGTCAGGATCTCCTTGACGCGGTCGTCGACCTCGATGCGGGCGGCGACGTAGAGCGTCGTCGACGGCGTCTTCGTGCGGAGCGCCTCGAGCACGGAGTTGCGTCCGGTCACGAGCTCGCTGTCATCGGTCTTCCGCGCCGGCGGACGACCGCCGGTGCGGGTCTGCGGCGCCGAGGCACTGCTGCCACCGCGACGCGTGCGGGCCGCCTCGAAGCGCTCCTTGGCGGCCTTGCGCTTGCCGGCCGGGTGGTACGGGCGGTCCTCGGCCTTCGGGGTCGGCTTGCGACCCTCGAGCGCCTGGGCACCCTGGCCGCCGGAGCCGACCTGCTTGTTGCCCTTGCGGCCGGCACGGACAGCGCCCGGACGACCCTTCTTGCTCCCCGAGACGTTCTTCATGCAGTTCTCCTGTTCGGCACTGCCGTGTTCAGGCGATGCTCCAGCGTGTTCCGGACGGTGTGTCCTCGATCGTGATGCCCGCGCCTGCGAGATCGTCCCGGACGCGGTCGGCCGTGGCGAAGTCCCGTGCGGCCCTGGCGTCGGCGCGCTCCTGTACGAGGCGTTCGACGAGGGCGGCGAGCGGTGCTGCGGAGGTGTCGTGCGCACCACCCGACCAGTGCGGTGCACGCGGGTCGATGCCGAGCACCTCGACCATCGCAGCCACCTGATGGTACGCGACCCCGAGCGCTTCCGCATCGTCGGCGTCGAGAGCGGCGTTGCCGGACCGGACGGTCTCGTGCAGCACCGCCAGCGCCTGGGGTACCGCGAGGTCGTCGTCCATGGCGTCGGCGAACCCCTGCGGAACGGCCGGAGCGTCGCTCAGCCGGACCCCTTCGAGACGCGTGGCGGCCCGTGACAGGAAGCCGTCGATGCGGTCGAGTGCGGCTTCGGCCTCGGCCAGGGACCCGTCGTGGTGGTCGATCGTCGATCGGTAGTGCGCGGCGCCGAGGAAGTAGCGGACGACGACCGGACGTGCGGACTCGAGGAAGTCGGCGGCGAAGATCGAGTTGCCGAGCGACTTCGACATCTTCTGCCCCCCGACGGTCACGAGTCCGTTGTGCAACCAGTGCGACGCGAAGGCGTCCCCGGCAGCGGTCGACTGCGCCAGTTCGTTCTCGTGGTGCGGGAAGCGGAGGTCGAGGCCACCGCCGTGGATGTCGAACGCGGGCCCGAGGTAGCGCCGGGACATCGCGGAGCACTCGATGTGCCACCCGGGACGGCCCGCACCCCACGGGGAGTCCCAGCTCGCGGTCGAGGGCTCCCCCGCCTTGCTGCCCTTCCAGAGTGCGAAGTCCCGGGCATCACGCTTGCCCCGGGGATCGGCATCGGTGGCGTCGACCATGTCGTCACGTCGCTGTCGGGTGAGCGCGCCGTACTCCGGCCAGCTCGCGGTGTCGAAGTACACGTCACCACTGCCGTCGGCGGCCGGGTACGCGTGCCCGCGCTCGATGAGCCGCGTGATGATGTCCTGCATCTGCGGGATGCTCGCGGTCGCGCGGGGCTCGTACGTCGGCGGCAGGATGCCGAGTGCCGTGTACGCGGCGGTGAACTCGAGCTCGACGCGGTACGCCCGAGCCCACCACGGTTCGTCGGTGCCCGCGGCCAGGTCGAGGACCTTGTCGTCGATGTCCGTGACGTTCCGCACCAGGGTCACGCGGTACCCGCGGTGGCTCAGCCAGCGACGCCAGATGTCGTAGACCAGCGCGGACCGGAGGTGCCCGATGTGCGGCGACGACTGCACCGTCGGGCCGCAGACGTAGATGCTGACCTGTCCGTCGACCAGGGGCATGAGGTCGACGACGTCGGCAGCGCGGGAGTCGTACAGGCGAACGGTCACGCGACAAGCCTAGAGGGCCGCACCCGCGGTGACACGGGGCCACCCGGCGCCTGTGGAGAACGGGCCGACGGTCTCAGAGCGCGGGCGCGACGGCACCGGCGGACCGGACGACTGCCGTCGCGATCGCGCAGAGCCCCTCACCCCGCCCGGTGAAGCCCAGGCCGTCGGTCGTCGTCCCGGACACCGCCACGGGAGCGCCGACCGCGGTGGCCAGGGCGTCCTGCATCTCGTCACGACGGGCACCGATGCGCGGGCGGTTGCCGATCACCTGGACGGTGACGCGGACGGGCTCGAGTCCGGCACCCTGCAGGAGCGCGACGGCACCGCGCACGAAGACGTCCCCGGCGGCGCCGGCGAAGACCGGGTCGGCGGTGCCGAACCTGCTGCCGATGTCCCCGAGGCCACCGGCCGAGAGCAGGGCGTCGCACACCGCATGGGCGACGGCGTCCCCGTCGCTGTGCCCGGAGAGCCCGGGCTCGCCGGGGAAGTCGAGCATGCCCACACGGCACGGCACGGCGGGGTCGAAGGCGTGCACGTCGACACCCAACCCGACCCGTACGTCGGACCCGACCGGGACGTCCGAACCCGCCCGCCCGTCGAGCGTGCGGGCGGCCGCTCGTTCGGCGACGACGGCCTCGGCCCGACCGAGGTCCCACCGCGTGGTGATCTTGAACGCGTCCGCGTCGCCCGGCACGGTGCGGACGACACCGCCGGCTGCCTGGAACACCCCGGCGTCGTCGGTCTCGGCCCGCTCCGCGACGGCGTACGCCCGACGGAGTGCCGCGAGCGGGAAGCCCTGCGGCGTCTGCACCCCGACCAGTGCCGAACGATCGACGGTCTCGACGACGACGTCGCCGGCGACGCGCTTCACGGTGTCGGTGACCGGCAGCGCCGGCACCACGCCGACACCACCCTGCGCCGGCCCGTCCACCGAGCCGCCGGCGACCGCGGCGAAGACCCGCTCGAACTGCGACGCCGGCGTGAGGCACCGCGCTGCGTCGTGCACGAGCACGGTCTCGACGGAGTCCGGCAGCACGGCCAGCCCGGCCTGGACCGACGCGTGGCGATCCGCGCCTCCCGGCACGACCGACGTGAACGCCGCAGCCGCACCGGCCACGTCGGCGACGAGGGCACGGCACTCGTCCATCCGGTCGGACGGTGCGACGACGACCACGAGGGTCGGCTCTCCGAGGGTCAGGACGGTCCGCAACGCGCGGACCAGCATGCGCTCCCCGGCGACGGGGACGAACGCCTTCGCGGTGCCGATGCCGAGACGGGTGCCGGACCCTGCCGCAACGACGACGACCGCACGGGCTGCCAGAGCTGGGCTCTGCGCCGGTGCGGTCGTCGTGTCGTTCGTGGTGGTGCTCAAGCGGGCGTCAGGACGCGAGGACCTCGTCGAGGACGGTCGATGCCTTGTCCTCGTCGGTCTTCTCGGCCAGGGCCAGCTCGGAGATGAGGATCTGGCGCGCCTTGGCCAGCATCCGCTTCTCACCCGCGGAGAGGCCGCGGTCCTGATCGCGGCGCCACAGGTCGCGGACGACCTCGGACACCTTGATGACGTCACCCGAAGCGAGCTTCTCGAGGTTCGCCTTGTAGCGACGCGACCAGTTGGTGGGCTCTTCGGTGAACGGTGCCCGGAGGACCTCGAACACCTTGTCGAGCCCTTCCTTGCCGATCACGTCGCGGACGCCGACCAGGTCGACGTTGTCCGCCGGGACCTCGATCGTCAGGTCACCCTGCGTCACCCGAAGCTTCAGGTAGACCTTTTCCTCGCCCTTGATGACGCGAGTCTTGACTTCAGAGATGGTTGCCGCCCCGTGATGGGGGTAGACGACGGTCTCGCCGACCTCGAATTGCATGTATCAGGCTCCGTTCCCAGACATCCAGTTTACCACAGGGGACGTTCGGGTAAGGGGGGCCTGACCCCGACGGCCTGCGCGGGACCCGCCCGGGCGCTGCCCACCCTGACCTCCGACCCGACCGGGGC
The DNA here is from genome assembly GCF_003234045.1 of Curtobacterium sp. MCPF17_047. NCBI lineage: Bacteria > Bacillati > Actinomycetota > Actinomycetes > Micrococcales > Microbacteriaceae > Curtobacterium > Curtobacterium sp. MCPF17_047. The sequence goes on from NZ_QKSF01000015.1 coordinate 22,061, forward strand.
CTGGGTAGGATGATCGCCAGGACCGCTCGGTCCACCATCGTGAACTTCCGGAGGAACCTCTTGCGAGCTCGGGTACTCGTGTCCGTCGCCGTCGCTGCGACCATCGCGTTCGGTGCGAGCGGCTGCGAGTTCTTGTCGCCGTCCCGCACCCAGGAGATCCGTCAGATCACCGACGGTGTCGATGTGTCCACCGGCACGATCGACGTGCGGAACGCCCTGCTCATCTCCGACAGCGGGAAGGACGCCCGGTTCGTCGGGACGCTGGTCAACACCGGCGACGACGACCGCACCGTCACGCTCGAGGTGGACGGCGACGACCAGACCGTCGAGGTCGCCGGCAACTCGACGACCGTCCTCGCGGACGACGGCGAGCACGACACGGTCGACTTCGACGACGTCAGCGTGAAGCCCGGCTCGCTCGTGAAGATGTACTTCTCCTACGACGGTGCCGAGGGCGCCTCGGCCACGGTGCCGGTCCTGACGAGCGGGCAGGAGCAGTACCAGACGCTCGCGCCGAGCCCCACCCCGACGTCGACGCCGACCTCGCCGTCGAACAGCGGTAGCGAGCCGACCGGCGGCGCCTCGGCTCCGGGCACGCAGAGCGGCTCGCAGACGGACTCCTCCGAAGGCGACAACGGCACGAACTGACCGCGGCGCGCCGTGCACGACGGCACGGTGCAGCAGCGCCCGACGGGAGGCCCGGGGCCGGTTCCGATGAACCGGCCCCGGGCCTCCCGTCCGTCTGCCCGCCGGTGGCGGCTACGCCTCGATGCGGTACCCGAGCCCGCGGACGGTGACGAGGACCTCCGGCGTGCTCGGGACGCGCTCGATCTTCGAGCGGATCCGCTTGATGTGCACGTCCAGCGTCTTCGTGTCGCCGAAGTAGTCCGAGCCCCAGACCCGGTCGATGAGCTGCCCACGGGTGAGCACGCGACCGGCGTTGCGGAGCAGCAGCTCGAGGAGCTCGAACTCCTTGAGCGGCATCGGCGTCTCGGACCCGTCGACCGAGACCGTGTGCCGCTCGACGTCCATCCGGATCCCGCCGACCTGCAGGATGCCCATGTCCCCCGGGTCATCCTCGGTCCGGCGGCGGAGCACCGCACGGATGCGCGCGAGCAGCTCACGCGTCGAGTACGGCTTCGTCACGTAGTCGTCGGCGCCGAGCTCCAGCCCGACGACGATGTCCACCTCGGAGTCCTTCGCGGTGAGCATGATGATCGGGACGTTCGAACGGGTGCGGATCTGCCGGCAGACCTCGGTGCCGGACAGACCCGGCAGCATCAGGTCCAGCAGGACGAGGTCCGGGTTCTCGGAGTCGAACTTCGACAGGGCGGTGACGCCGTCGGCCGCGACGGCGGTCTCGTACCCCTCCCGCTGCAGCAGGAACTCCAGGGGCTCGCTCAGTGCCGGCTCGTCGTCGACGATGAGGATCTTGGTCACGATGGCTGCTCTTCCATTTGCTCTTCGAGTGCTGTGGTCAGTTCGGGGTCGGCTTCGGGGATGCGGATCGTGAAGGTCGAACCCTTGCCGGGCTGCGACCAGACGCGGACGTCGCCGCCGTGGTTGCTGACGATGTGCTTCACGATCGCCAGACCGAGTCCCGTGCCGCCGGTGGCACGGGAGCGGGCCGGGTCGACGCGGTAGAACCGTTCGAACACGCGGTCGAGGTCGGCCTCCGGGATGCCGACGCCCTGGTCGGTGATCGCGATCTCCACGAAGCCCTTGGTGCCGCGGACGCCGACGCCGACGCGGGTGTTGTCCGGGGAGTACTTCACCGCGTTCGCGATGAGGTTCGACACCGCCACCTGGAGCAGGCCCGGGTCCCCCATCACGCGCAGCTTCGACTTCTTCGCACGGATCAACTCGATGCCCCGGGCGCGTGCGACGACCTCGTTGCCGTCGATCGCGGCCTGCACGACCTTGTCGATCCCGGTCTCCTCGCTGGCCTCGAGCGCGTCGACGGACTGCAGCCGGGACAGCTCGATGATGTCCTTCGTCAGCGCACCCAGTCGTTCCGACTCGGTGACGAGCTGTGCGGCGAACTTCCGGACGTGCGCCGGGTCGTCGGCTGCGATGACGAGGGTCTCGGACAGCAGGCCGATGGCACCGATCGGGGTCTTGAGCTCGTGCGAGATGTTGGCGACGAAGTCACGCCTGACCTCGTCGATGCGCCGACTCTCGGTCAGGTCGTCCGCCGTGACGAGCACGTACCGGTTGCCGAGCTGCGCCGCGCGGAAGCTGAGGTAGCCCATCACGTCACCCCGACCGCCGCGGGGCAGTTCGAGGTCCTCGGCGCCCATCTCCCCGCTGCGCCGGACCCGGTCGACCAGGGCCGCCAGCTCGTCGTGCACGAGCTTCCGACGCACCACCAGACCGACCGCCAGCGCCTGCGGCGACGCGGCGACGACGGTGTTCGAGGGGTCCACCACCACGGCCGGGTTGTGCATGGTGGCGATCACGGCGGCGACCCCGTCCGGCAGGCTCCGCTCCGCCACGTCGGCTGCACGTGCCGTGCGCTCGGCGGTGATGATCAGCACCACGACGCCCGCGCCGAACACACCGCCGAGGAGCATCGACAGTGGCACGAGCCACGCGTTGTCCATGCCGCCAGTGTAGGAGTGGTCACACGCGGTTCGGACGCCGTTCACGCCCCGGAGCAGGCCGGATCGCGAACCGTTCAGCCGCAGGTCACCGACCGTTCACCTGGGCTGACGACACTCGTCCGGTACGCAGAGAGAGGCCCTCCCCCATGCGCGAAGTGTTCCAGCAGGAGCTCCAGGACGTCCAAGAGCGTCTGACCGAGATCGCCGGGCTCGTCGAGTCCGCCATCACCCGAGCCACCGAGGCGTTCAGCGAGTCGGACGTGGCCCTCGCGGAGGAGGTCATCGCCGACGACGCGAAGATCGACGCCGCCGCGTCCGCCCTGGACGAGGTCGCCATCGACATCCTCGCCCGCCAGGCTCCCGTCGCCCGCGACCTCCGGGTCGTCGTCACCGCCCTGCGGGTCAGCTCGTCGCTCGAGCGGATGGGCGACATGGCCGAGCACATCGCGCAGCTCGCACGTCAGCGCTTCCCCGAGAAGGTCGTCCCGAAGGGCCTGCGCGGCACCTTCAAGCAGATGGGCGCACATGACGTCGCGATGTCGCAGAAGCTCACGCGCCTGCTCGCGACCGAGGACATCGCCCTGGCCGCCGAGATCCGTGACGAGGACGACGCCGTGGACGAGCTGCACGCCAGCGTCTTCGACTTCGTGCTCGGCGAGGCGTGGAAGGGCGGGCCGGTCGACACGGTCGACGCCACCCTGGCCTCCCGGTACCACGAGCGGTTCGCCGACCACGCGGTCTCGATCGCGAAGAAGGTCGAGTACCTGGCGACCGGCGACTGGGCCGGCGCGGCCAACGTCACGACGTCCCCGGCCTGAGGCCGGACGCGGTTCCGACCCGCGGTCGGTTCCGACCCGCGGTCGGTTCCGCGACACGCAACGTGGGCGGTTGCCCGCAGCGGTACTCCGTTGCGGGTGGCCGCCCACGTTGCGTGTTGCGGGGTCGAGACCTGGGAGGATCGGAGCATGGCCCAGGTCGCGATCATCGTCAACGGCATGCCCGGTTCCGGCAAGAGCACGGTGGGCGCCGCCCTCGCCGAGGTGCTCGGCTGTCCCTTCCTGTCGAAGGACCGGGTGAAGGAACCACTGGCCGACATCGCCGGACCCATGATCCCCTCGCGCATGCTCGGCGGGATCGCCATGGACACGGTCTGGGCGATGGCCGGAGCGGTCGAGAACGGGGTCGTCGTCGACGCCGTCCTGCTGCCGGCGCGTGACCGGGCCTTCCTGGAGGCCGGACTCACCGCCGCCGGGTCGCCGCGCGTCGTCGAGGTGTGGTGCGACGTCGACCGTGTGACCGCCGAGGAACGACTCCGCGACCGGTACGAGCCCGGCACGCTGCCGACGCGGCACGAGGTGCACGGGGACCTCGCGGAGATCCTGGCGTTCTGGGACGAGCACGAGGCGTCCGCCGCTCCGGTCGGCGTCGACCCCGTCGTGCGGATCGACACCGCTCGGCCGTACGACGTCGGCGTCCTGGTGCAGGAGATCGCGTCGCACTTCGCGTGACGACGACGGCCCCGCCCGGAGGGGACGGGGCCGTCGTGTCGCGCCGCGCTGCTGTTACTTCTTGGCGCCCTGGGCAGCGACCGCAGCCGCACCGGCCGCGGCGGCCTCGGGGTCGAGGTAGTACGCCGGCTTGGTCGGCCGGAAGTCGTCGTCGAGTTCGTACACGAGCGGGATGCCCGTCGGGATGTTGAGACCGGCGATGTCGTCGTCGGAGATGCCGTCGAGGTGCTTCACGAGTGCCCGCAGCGAGTTGCCGTGCGCCGTGACCAGGACGGTCTTTCCCGCGCCGAGGTCCTTCGTGATGTCCGACTCCCAGTACGGCAGCAACCGGTCGATGACGAGCTTCAGCGACTCGGTCCGGGGCAGCTCGTCGCCGAGGTCCGCGTAGCGACGGTCACCGTGCTGCGACCACTCGGCGTCGTCCGCGATGGGGGGCGGCGGGACGTCGAACGAGCGGCGCCACTCCATGAACTGCTGCTCGCCGTACTGTTCGAGCGTCTGGGCCTTGTCCTTGCCCTGCAGGTCGCCGTAGTGCCGCTCGTTGAGGCGCCAGTCGCGCTTGACCGGCAGCCAGGCCAGGTCGGCCTCGAGCAGGGCGATGTCGGCCGTCTGGATCGCCCGGGTCAGCAGCGAGGTGTACAGGACGTCGGGGACGATGCCGGACTCGGCGATGAGACTGCCGGCCCGCTTCGCCTCCTTCTCACCCAGCTCGGAGAGCCGGACGTCGACCCAACCGGTGAACAGGTTCTTCTGGTTCCAGTCACTGTTGCCGTGACGGAGCAGGACGAGCGTGGAGGTCATGCGCCCGAGTCTACCGAGCAGTGGTCCACCCGTACCCTGGTCCCATGCCCGGGAACTCCTCGCCGATCGGCACCGTCACCCGCGGGACGACCGGGCACAACCGGCTCCGCAGGGTGGACCGGTGGATCGCGGCCCTTCCGGTCCTCCGGCGCACCGACGACCCCCTCGTCGCGGACGTCGGCTACGGCGCGAGCCCGACCACGACGCTGGAGCTCCGCGACCGGTTGGCCCGGGTCCGACCCGACGTCGAGGTCACCGGGATCGAGATCGAGCCGTCGCGGGTCGCCCTCGCGAACGCCGGCACCCGCGACGGGGTGACGTTCCGGCTCGGCGGCTTCGAGACGCCGACGCCGGGCGGCCGACGACCCGCGGTCATCCGGGCCTTCAACGTCCTGCGGCAGTACGACGAGTCCGCCGTCGTCGGGTCCTGGCGGATCATGCAGGACCGGCTGCAACCCGGCGGGCAGCTCGTCGAGGGCACCTGCAACGAGGTCGGTCGGGTCGCCTCGTGGGTCACGCTCGACCGGGAGGCCCCGCACACCTTCACGGTCGCCCTGCGTCTGGCGGGCCTCGACGTCCCGAGCATCGTCGCGGAGCGGCTGCCGAAGGCGCTCATCCACCGCAACGTCCCCGGCGAGCGGGTGCACGGGTTCCTCCGCGACCTCGACCTGGCGTGGGCGGTCGCGGCACCGCTCGGCACGTACGGCCCGCGGCAGCGCTGGATCGCAGCCGTGCGGGGCATGCGTGACCGCGGCTGGCCGGTCCTGCACGGCACGAGCCGCTGGCGACTCGGCGAACTGAGCGTCCCCTGGTCCGCGGTCGCTCCCGCCTGACGCGCCCGCTCCGGCGGTCCACATCCCGGCCGGCCGGGAGGCTCGGCTGGACACCGGTGTTCGTCGAACGCACCGCGGACGGTCGCGACGCGACGGACGAACACCGGTGCCGTGCAGCGATCACCAGCCGGCGAGCGCCACGGCCACGGGGTCAGCCGCGGCGGACGGCCCCGAGGCGTGGCAGGCGCGGGACGTCGGCCGTCGCGCCGGCGCCCGGCGGGACGATGACCTGCTGCGCTGCGGTCACGACGACGTCGTCGGCGGTCAGGGACAGCACGGCCGCCGGGTCCAGGGACCGCTTGACGACCGCCAGCCCGATCGGCCCGAGCTCGTGGTGCGTGGCCGACGCCACGAGCCGCCCGACCTCGGTGTCGTCCAGCGTCACGGGCGTGCCCGGTGCGGGAACGACGCCGTCGGAGCCATCGAGGTGCAGCATCACCAGGCGCCGCGGCGGACGTCCGAGGTTGTGCACCTTCGCGACCGTCTCCTGTCCGCGGTAGCAGCCCTTCGACAGGTGCACGGCGGAACGGAGCCAGTCGAGTTCGTGCGGGATCGTCCGCTCGTCCACGTCGGACAGCGACGGACGCCAGGCGGCGATCCGCAGGGCCTCCAGCGCCAGGAGACCCGCGGCGGGCACGTCCGACGCGGCCACCTGGGCAGCGGTGTCGGGGGTGACCACGGCGATGCGGAGGGTCCAGTCGGTGCCGGGGTGGGCCTCCAGGTCGGCGTAGCCCCACCCACCGGGCGTGACGGACGACCACGGATCGACCCAGGTGACCAGCGGCGACGCACCGTGCAGCGGGTCGGCTCCGTCGAACCACCCGAGCGTCGTGAACTCGGCCGAACGGTCGGTGACCTCCACCCGCAGCATGAACCGCATCGAGGACAGCCAGGCGGCGAGCGGCTCGGCGTCCTCCGGCTCGGTGAGGAGCCAGGCGGTCTCGCCGTCGTCGACGACCCGCGCGGCGTGCTCCACCCGACCGGAGGCGTCGAGCACCAGCGTCTCGGTGCTCACCCCCGGTGCCAGGCCGAGCAGCAGCTGGGACGTGATCGAGTTCAGCCAGGACAGCCGGTCCGGACCCGACACCGTGACGACGCCGAGTCCGAGTTCCACGACCGCGCGACCGCGGGCGAGCAGACGCTGCTCGCCGAGCGGGTTGCCGAAGTGGGCCGCGGGCCCGGCAGCGGAGGCGACGAACCCGTCACGCACAGCGAACGGCGAGGCCATCAGTCGACCTTCGCGAGCTGCCCCGAGGCGTGCGAGGTGAGTTCACGGCCGAGGGCGGCGATGTCCCACGCCCAGAAGAGCTTGCCCTCGACCAGGCCGTACATGCGGGTGGCGGCCGAGTACTCCTTGGCGTTGGCGGAGCGCATCACCGCGTCGGTCGCCAGGTCGATGCGACCCTGCTTGACGCGGCCCACGTAGAGCTCGTTGACGCCCGTCGGGTGGATGATCGCCGCTTCGACGTCGAAGCCGTTCGTCTGGTTGCGCAGGGTCTCGACACTCTGCGTGGTCGAGAACGGCACCGGGCCGTCACCGAGCAGCAACGCGGGACCCCGGTCACCCGGTTCGGAGGGACGGTCGAGCCGCCAGTAGCCCATCTCGGCAGCGAGCGGCGTGTGGTCGTCGTCGAGCAGCCACGTCGTCGACGAGTAGTTGAGGTACGGCAGACCGTCGTGGCTGAAGCTCACGCGCTGCCCGAACTCGTACGTCCGGACGTCGTCGTCCTCACCCACGGGGTACTCGACGACGCCGGTGCCTTCCCAGACGCCGACCAGCCACGACAGCGGGACGAGTTCGGCGGAGAGGCCCTCGGGGAGTTCGATCACCGCTGGCCCTTGAAGAGCTTGACGACGACGGTCACCGAGATGAAGGCGATCGCGAGCGACGCCAGGCCCAGCAGGCCCACGTAGAAGAGCTCGAGCGCAAGCAGCGAATCCATGCCGGAAGTCTACGCGGCCCGGACCGAGAAGCCAGGGACCTCAGCGCACGAGCAGGATCAGCGCCGTCACGAGCACGACCACGAAGGACCCCGACGACGCGATGCTGATCCGCTCCACCAGGCCGTCCTTCGTCTGCGTCGCGAGCTGCAGGACGAAGCTGACGAACACCGCCGCGACGAACACGAGCAGCAGCCAGGCGAACGAGTCCTTCTGCGTCAGGGTCAGGACGAGGACCGCTCCGACGACCGCGAGCAACCACACCGGCACCACCGACGTCAGCCGCAGCCGTCGCTGGCTCGGCACGACCACCGGGTCGGGACCCACGGGGTCCGTCGTCTCACTCACGTCCCCATCATGACAGCCGCGTGCTGCACCGTCCGTCCGGGTCGGTTCCGCGGGCTCACTAGGATGGCGCAACGACGTCATCTGCCTCTGGAGGTCCTGTGGCACAGCTCCTGGTACTCACCTCGGCCGCGCCCGGCGACGTCCTGCCGAGCCTCGGCCTGCTGAGCCACCGGATCCGGCACGTGCCCGCTGAGGCCGCACAGCTCGTCAACGCACCGCAGAGCGACCTGATGTTCGTGGACGCCCGGACCGATCTGGTCAGCGCGAAGGCCCTCTGCAAGATCCTCGCCACGAGCGGCTCGACGACACCCGTCGTGCTGGTGGTGACCGAGGGCGGCCTCACCGCGGTGACCACCGAGTGGAGCATCGACGACGTCGTGCTCGAGTCCGCCGGCCCCGCCGAGGTCGACGCCCGCATCCGCCTCAACGCCGGACGCGCCTCGAAGAACCAGACCGGGTCGAAGATCCAGGCCTCCGGCGTCGTCATCGACGAGGCGAGCTACTCCGCGAAGGTCCGCGGTCGGCCACTCGACCTCACCTTCAAGGAGTTCGAGCTCCTCCGCTTCTTCGCCACCCACCCGGCCCGGGTGTTCACCCGTGAGCAGCTGCTCAGCGAGGTCTGGGGCTACGACTACTTCGGCGGCACCCGCACGGTCGACGTCCACGTCCGACGACTGCGCGCGAAGCTCGGGGACCTCGAGTCCCTCATCGGCACGGTCCGCAACGTCGGGTACCGCTTCAACGTGCACGACGACGACGAACGCTCGCAGGGCCAGTAGTGCTCGCGATCGTCGAACAGCTCGCCGACGCCGCGATCGCGGACGGCGAGGCTCCCCCCTTCTCCGACCAGACCCTCGTCGACCTGCGCGCCGGCCGCGCCCACGTCCTCGGTGACGACACCGGTGTCGCGGTCGTCCGGGACGGTGAGGTCGAGGTCTTCGTCCGCCGGGAGGCCCGGGGTCGCGGCATCGGCACCCGTCTCGTCGAGCAGGTGCTCGCCCTGGCGGACCCGCCGACGCGGGCCTGGGCACACGGTGACCACCCCGCCGCCCGTGCCCTCGCGGCCCGATCGGGATGGTCCGCGGAGCGCACGTTGCTGCAGCTGCGCGCACCCGTGCCGACGACGGCGGCCGACCCGGGCCTCCCGGACGGCTACCGACTCGACGCGTTCCGGGCCGGCTCCCCGCGGGACGAGGCCGACTGGCTGGCGCTGAACGCCGCGGCCTTCGCGTCGCACCCCGAGCAGGGGCGGATGACGCTCGACGACCTGCGCGCCCGCGAGTCCGACGCGTGGTTCTCCGGGGACGACCTGGTCCTGTTGCGTGACGCCGACGGCGAGCTGGCCGGCTCCTGCTGGCTCAAGGTCGAGGACGGGGTCGGCGAGTACTACGCCGTCGCGGTCCGGCCGGACCTGCAGGGCAGGGGGCTCGGCGGGGTCCTCATGCGCGCCGGCGCCGCGCGACTCGTCGACCGTGACCTGCACGCCGTCGCGCTCTACGTCGAGGGCGACAACGCACCCGCGCTGGCGCTCTACCGCCGACAGGGGTTCGTCGACCACACCGTCGACGTCCAGTACGCGGCGCCGACGACCGGCCGGTAACATGGAGCGTCGGTGACGCACCGACGTTCGTGGGTTCGGGGGATCTGTGACGGAGTACGGGCAGCACGCGCAGCGCTCCCAGTACGGCAAGGGGGAGCCGCTCGGCGCGTCCTACCGGCTGGTCGACCTCCTCGGCACCGGCGCGTCCGGCGAGGTCTGGCGGACCGAGCACACCGCGACCGGTGAGCAGTTCGCGGCGAAACTGCTGCGGGCGGAACTCGCTGCCGAACCGGACGTCGTCGAACGGTTCGTCCGCGAACGCTCGGTGCTGTTGGCACTCGACCACCCCTCGATCGTCCGGGTCCGGGACCTCGTCGTCGAGGGCGACCGGCTCGCCATCGTCATGGACCTGGTCGGTGGCGGCTCGGCCCGTGACCTGCTGCTCGCCGTCGGCACGCTGCCGCCGAGCGACGCCCTGACCATCACCGCCGAGACGCTCGACGCCCTGGCCGTCGCGCACGAGCGTGACGTCAGCCACCGGGACGTCAAGCCCGACAACGTCCTGCTCGACCACGAGTGGACGGCCGGCAGCACGGGCGACGTGCGGGTGTCCGACTTCGGGATCGCCTCGGTCGTGGCCGAGCGGGACCGGAAGACCACCGGACTCCTCGGCACGCCGCAGTACATGGCGCCCGAGTCGATCAGCCAGGGGCGCTCCGGTCCCGCCGCGGACGTGTACGGCGCCGGTGTCATGCTCTACGAACTGCTCTCCGGCCGGACGCCGTTCGCCGGCCCGGGCACGGACTTCGCGGTCGCGTACCGGCACGTGACCTCCACCCCGCCGCGACTCGACGTGCCGGACGCGCTCTGGGCCGCGCTGTCGTCCCTGCTGGCGAAGGAGCCCGCTGCCCGCCCGTCCGCGGTCGACGCCGCCGCGACCCTCCGCCGCCTGGCCCGCTCGCTGCGGGACACCCCGGCCCTGGAGCGGGTCGACGACCCGGACGCGTTCGACGAGGTCGAGCGCCCCGCGACGGTCGTGCGTGGTGGGGTCGGTGCTGCGAGCACCGGGACCGCCGTCGCCGAGACCGGCTCCGGCGGTTCCGGTGGTTCTGCGCTCGTGGCTGCCGAGGACGGGGCGGTCGAACCGGGTCCCGACCTCGGACCCGCCGCCTCCCAGACCGTCATCCGACCGTTGGCTCGCCCGGTCCTGCCCGCCGCACCGGCCGAGGTCGAGAGCACCCGACGCCGCTTCACCCGACCCGACTGGTTGACGAACCGGATGCTGCTGCTCGCGATCGTCGGGATCGTGCTGGTCGTCGTGCTCGTCATCGCGGCCGTCGTCTGGCTGCCCGGCGCCGGGAAGAAACGCCCCGGGGGCAGCGCGACCGGAGCGCAGAGTGCCAGTGCCTACCAGCAGGACCGACCACTGCCGACCGGGTTGACCACCACGCGCAAGGCCGTGGTCGACGCCTCGGCCGGCACCGTCGAGCTCTCGATCACCTACGCCGCGCAGACCGCGCCGCTGACCGGGCCCCTGCTCGAGGTGCTGCCGGCCGCGGCGAAGGGCGCCGACTGCCCCGCCGTCACCTGGAGTGGCGAGGGCGTCACGGCGAAGCGGAACCAGCCGTCGCTGACCGGCGTCGACACCGCCTGTGCGTGGAGCCTGTCGGGCGTCGACGTCGAGGCCGGTGGGTCCGTGACCGTGCAGGCGACGGTGCCCGTGGACGCGATCGAGTCGGGGGCAGGGTCCGGCTCGTCTGGGTCCGGGTCCGAGTCCGGGTCCGGGTCCTCTGGCTCCGGTTCTTCGGCGGCCGCCGGTTCCGGGTCGGGTGGCTCGGCGCTGCAGGAGTGGCTCGACGGCGTCGGCGCCGCGACCACCGCCGCCGTGACCGACCAGTCCGTGAGCGGCACCGCGTACCCGGTTCAGCGGTTGCAGGGCATCGACGTCCGCACCCCGGACCGCACGGTCAGCCAGACCGCCCTGCCCGTCACGCTCGTCCCGGTGTGGCCGAGCGGTGCGGACGACCTCAACCCGCTGTACCGCAGCCCGAGCACCGGTCGGCCGTCCGAGATGCTCGTCGACGTCGCCGGCGGAGAGTCCGGCGTCCGGTTCGCTGACGGCTGCTCGGGAGCGTTGGCGGTGTCGTCCGACGGGCTCGTCGTGACCGCACTCTCCGTGGCGCCCACCTGCACGGTGCGGGCCACGGTGGGGAACTTCACGAACCTCGAGAGCGACCCGTTCGGGATCACCACGCGCGACTGACGTCGGTAGCGGGTCCGGCGGCGGGTCTGGCGAGTCCGGCGGCCGGTCCGGCGGGTCCGGCGGCCGGGAGGCGCGTGGCCGTGCCGCCACGCGCCTCCCGTCCGGCGGTCTGCCCCGCGAAAGCGACAGATCAGCGCGGACTGTCGGCGCAGAACTGTCGCTTTCGCACACTGAACCGGCACCCGTGGACGTGCGCGGGCGAGCCGCCGCCGGCCGGCGGTCCGCCCCGCGAAAGCGACAGATCAGCGCGGAGTTCCGGCGCAGATCTGTCGCTTTCGCGTACCGAACCGGCGCCCCTGGGCAGGCGCAGGCGAGCCGCGGACCGGCGGTCAGCGGGCGGCGGAGGCGGTCTGTACGAGGCGGACCGCGCCTCCCGAGGCGGCGTACCCACGGCCGACGGTCAGTGCCACCGGCGATCGGCGCGGCAGGGTCACGCCGAGGAGCTCGCCGTCGTAGTCGACGTCCGGCTGCAGGAGCACCCCGCACCGGGACTTCCGGACCGCCCGCGTCCAGTGGCTGTACATCGAACGGAGGTCGGCGGACCGGCCGGATGCCACGACGCAGAGGCCGGGACGCTCGGTCGACAGCAGCGACGCGATGCTCTGGTCGCCGTCGTCGAACCGTTCGGCGTCGTCGATGAGCAGCAGGACCGGGCCGCGCTCGAGGCGGATGCCCGCGAGGAGCGCCGGGACCTCGTCCGCCCCGACGGCGATGCGGTCGAACGAGCCGGTCGCCAGGGGTGAGCGACGGTCGCAGATCGCCCACACCGACGGTCGGACGCCCTTTGTGTTGCGCGCCGACTCAGCCAGGGCGAGGAGGACCGACGACTTGCCGGAACGTGCCGGGCCGGCGACCAGGACGTGCTCGCCGTCGTACACCTCGAGGACGGCGGTCCCGAGGTCGTCCTCCGCGATCCCGATCGGCATCTGCCACGGTTCGGTGTCGAAGCGGGCGGGGACACCGAGGTCTGCGACCGACACCGCTCCGGGGAGGCGACCGACGGCGCTGGCCTTCGGCGCCGCACCGGGCCAACGCTCGGCGACGGCGAGGACGGCCTCCGCCAGGGTCCCGCCCGGGGTGCCGACGTGGGACTGCAGCTTGCTGACCGAGTCGATGAAGCGGCCCGGGACCGGCGGCGGGACGTCCTTCGGGCGGACGCCGATCGTCGCGTAGTCGTACGGGTCGGCGAGGCGGAAGAGCCACTTCTGTGTCGTGACCTCGTCCATGGCGGACGGGACGGCCTTCGCACGGGTGGTCGAGACCGCGAACGAGATGCCGAGCGCGGGCCCCTCGGCGTACACGCGGTAGAGGGCGTCGAGGAGTTGCTGGCCCTCGAAGTCCTGGTACTCGTCACGGAGCGCGGCGAGGCCGTCGAGCAGGACGACCGCGCGGCGGCCGCCCGGGGCAGCCCGGCGACGATCGAGTTCGGTCCGCAGGTAGCGGAGCATCCGGGCCTGCAGCTCACCCGCGCCCGCGCCGGAGCCGACGTACGCGCTGGTGTGCGGCAGGTCGGCGAGCGGGGCCAGGTCGCCGGCGCCCATGTCGAGCACCAGGAGGTCGAGGTCCTCAGGGCTCGTGGTCCGTGCGAGCTGCAGTGCGATCGACGCCAGCGCGGTGCTCGTCCCACTGCCGGGGATGCCCATGAGCATGAGGTTGCCCTCGCTGCGGTCCCAGCCGGTGGTGACCTGCCGCTGGTTGTCCGGGTCGTCGGCGAGGGCGACCGGGACCGTGCTCGGCGTGCCTGCAGGGCTGTCGGCGGGGACCAGCGTGTCGAGCGGGACGGACGCGCCCAGGGCCTCCGGCCAGATCGGACGGGGCGGGCCGTACCCGGCCTCGTCGTTCGCAGCCGAGATGGCATCGATGAGGACGTCGAGGTCGGTCAGGTCGGAGGCGGCCGGAGCGGCGAAGGCCACCGGAGCCGGCACGCCGAAGACGTCGGTCGGGCGCACAGTGACCGGCTGCTCGGCGCGGAGGTCGCGAGCGCGGCCGGTGACCAGCGCGGTCTGCACCGGTGTGATGTCGTCCTGCCCGAGCTTCACGTAGGCGCGACCGGTCTGCTGGCGGCCGATGCCGGCTGCCGAGGGGACGCCGATGACGTTCGTGGAGTCTTCGCGGCTCTGCACGCGGAGTGCGACACGCATGTTCGTGTTGGCGAGGATGTCCTCGCTGACGACACCGGCCGGTCGCTGGGTCGCGAGGATCATGTGGACGCCGAGGGTGCGACCGACCGCGGCGATCGCCACGAGCGAGGTGAGGACGTCCGGGAAGTCCTTCGCCAGCATCGCGAACTCGTCCACCACGAAGAGCAGTCGGGGCATCGGCTCCGCCGGCTTCGTCGCCAGGTACGCGTCGAGGTTGTCGATGTCCGCACCCGCGGCGGCGAACACCCGCTGGCGACGACCGAGTTCGGCTTCGAGGGCACGGATCGCCCGGTCGGCGAGCTGCTCGTCGAGGTTGCTGATCGTGCCGATCGTGTGCGGCAGTCGCTCACAGGCGGCGAAGGCGGCACCGCCCTTGAAGTCGACGAGCAGGAAGTTCAGGCGCGTCGGGTCGTTGCGGGCGGCGAGGCCGGCCACGAAGGACCGCAGGAACTCGCTCTTGCCGGAACCCGTCGTGCCACCCACCAGGCCGTGTGGGCCGTCGCGGACCAGGTCGATCTCGAGGACGCCGCTCTCGGACGAGCCGATGGGCGTCGAGAAGCCGGTGCGGGCCTCCCAGGCGGCCCGGATCGCGGCTGCGCCGGAGAGCGCTTCGGTGGTGTCGGCGCCGGTGAGCAGGTCGGGGAGCCGGACGAGCGCTGGCAGCGACGCTCCCGGCACCAGGAGCTCGGGGTCGTCGAAGTGGGCGACGTGGCGGGCGCAGAGCTCGGCGGCCTCGGGCGACAGCCCGGCGAGCACGACGTCCTCGACGCGGGTCCGGTCCTCGGGGCGGTAGACGGTCGCCGCGGCGTCCGCGCTGACCGTGATGATCGTGGTGCAGGCCGCGGGGAGCTGCTGCTCGTTCGTCGCGATGACGATCCCGCTCACCCGGCGCGGACGCTCGCCCGGACGGCGCACCTGTCCGAGCGCGCTCCGGCCGTGCCCGAGCAGGCTGCGGGCCGGGGCGTCGCGACCCTCGGTGAGGACCTCGGAGTCGATGAGGACGAGGAGCTCCGGGGTCGGCAGCTCGTCGATGGACTCGCGCAGGCCGCGGAGCACCGCGGCGCCCTGGTCACGCTGCGCCGACATCCACCGCTGGCCGGTGCTGCTGCCCGCCACGCGGGCGTGCGGCAGCCAGGAGGCCCAGGACCAGTCGTCCTCGCGGCCCCGGTCGCAGAAGACGCCGACGGTCAGGTCGGCGGGTCCGCAGTGCACGGTCGCCTGGACCAGGAGGCTGCGGGCAAGTGCGAGGGCGCCCTCACGGTCACCCACGATCCCGACCACCCCGGCGTCGCTCAGGTCGGCGACGACGGGCGCGGCGGTGAGCTTGCTCGACTCGATCGCGGCCTTCGCGTCGTCCTCGAGCTTCGTCTGCGTCGCGCGCGAGTCCAGTTCCGGCCGCCACGGTGCGTCACCCGTGCCGGCGTGCAGGCTGAGGAAGTCCACGTCGTCGGCCCGACGCTGCCAGAGCGTCGTGGCCGGCAGGAGCGCACGCCGCACGACGCTCGCCGGGTCCGGCACGAGTTCCTGCCGGCGCGCTGCCTCGATGGCGGCGGCCGCGGTGATCTCGCCGCTGAAGCCGCGGACCGCCTCGGCGAAGCGCTCGTCCTCTTCCTTGAGGTTCCGCGCCCGCCGGTGCTTCTGCTCGAACCACATGCCGATCGCCGTCACCGGGCTGAGGAGGGCGAAGAGCGCGAACCGGGCGTCTCCGAGCAGGAGCACCATCGCCCCGGCCAGCACCAGCGGAGCCGCGACCGTGATCCAGCTGAACTTCGACGCGGGCGGCACGTCGCGCTTCGTCGGCGGGGACACCGGCTCGACCGTGGTGTTGCGTCCGGGGCGCGGCGGACGGTTGAAGGGAGCTGTCGCCGCCGGGGTCAGGTTCGGCAGGGACCCGGGCGCAGGCACCGGCGTTTCGTGCAGGTCCGGGCGGACGAGCAGGACCGCGCCGCCGACGATGACGCTCGTGCCGACCTCGACCAGGACGCCGTCCTCGTCGATGCGCTCCCCTGCCACCACGGTGCCGTTCGTCGAACCGGCGTCACGGATCCGGACGCCGTCCTCCTCGAGCTCGAGCGTGCAGTGCTCCCACGAGGCGCTCTCGGTGGGCAGGACCAGGTCGGCCTGCGGGGCGCGGCCGACCACGAGCCTCCGGGACCGCGGGACGGACACCACCGCGCCGGTGACGAGGCCTCCCGCCAGGGTGACCGTCCACCCGTCGACCAGCTGCGGGCGCTCCTCGGGGGTGCGGGCGATGCGTGAGCCTTCGAGCAGGACCAGGTCACGGAGGGGCGTGTCGACGCTCGTTCGGTGCCCGTCGACCGCGAGGGTCGTGCCGGGTTCCAGCGCCAGGCCCGTCGCCGACTCGACCAGCTCACCCAGGCAGCTGGCGTTCGCCCAGCCGTCGACCTCCACCGCTTCACGTCGGTCGTCGAGCTCGATCAGCAGACGCATGCGCGCTCCTCCTCGTCCGTGGGGTGGTGGGGTGTTGCTCGTCCGCGTCGGTCCCGCTGGCCCGGTGGGTCAGCGGGCCGTCGAGTCCTGGAACCAGACGAGCGATGCGGTCTGCTCGGTCGTCGCCGGACGCAGCCCGAGCGTCTGCGAAGAGGCCGCGAGCACGGTCGCGTCGGCGCGGAGGGCCTGCTGCTGCCGGAAGTCGAGTGCCGGACCGGCGAGGCCGTCCGACGCATCGAGGCGCAGCGTCGAGAGTGCGTCAGCGACTGCCGACGGCTCGTCGCTGCGTGCGGCACCGACGGCGCGAACGAGCGCGACGACCGCGTCGTGGCTCCGTGAGTCGGCCGCCCATGCGACCGCGCTGAACGGCTGGTCGGCCGTGAGGTTCTGCGCTTCCGCGTCATCGGACAGGATCCGGACGCCGCCGAGGAACGCGGACATCGAACGGCCCTGGGCGTCGGAGGTCAACGCGCGTGCATCGTCCGTCGCGACCCCCGTCGAGACGAAGGTGCCCGACAGGCTGCCGTTCGCCGCGGCGAGGGCGGTGCCGAACGCCGGGCTCGTCGCATCGGGGGTGAGCACGACCGGGACGGTGACGTCGGCGGACTGCAGCGCCGCGACGAACGCCCCCTGCCGTGCCGCCGGACCGCTCACCACGACCGCGTCGGAGTCGGGCTTCGTGGCCTCGGTGTCCGTCGTGTCGGCGGTCACGTCCGACGTCGCGGTGGTCGTCGGGGCAGCACCGGTCCGCTGGGCCACGGTCGTCGCGAGCGCAGCGTCGTCTGCCGCGTCGTCGGCGTCCATCACGTGGGCGAACCGGATGCCGGACGGAGCACCGCCGCCCAGGTCCACGAGCAGCGGGGAGTCAGCGCCGCGGATCGCACGTTGCATCGCCGCGCTGACCGAGGCCCGGGAGGGTGCGGTCGACCAGGACCCGTCCCCGCCGTCGGCGTACGGGAGCACCACGGGGACGCCAGCGTCGGATGCCGCGTCGAGCGCGCCCGAGACGTGCGCTCCGGAGGAGGCGACGACGATGCCGGCCACGCCGCTGTCGACGAGCTGCTCGACGGCGCGCTTCGCTCCGCCCGCGCTGCCGCCGTCGTTCCGGGTGACGAGTTCCACGTCGGTCCCACCGAGGGTCAGACGCTTCGCCGCCACGAGGGCTCCCTGCGCGGCTTCGTCCCACTCGGACCCCTCGCCGTCGCCGAGCGTCACGACGACGCCGATCTTCGTGCCGTCGGGCACGTGCGCCACCCGGATCGGCACCGGGACCGTCGCCGGGACGGCTTCGGCAGCCGGGGTGTTGCGGTCGATCACGAAGACCACCACGGCCAGCACCACGGCGATGACGAGGACCGCCAGGGCAACGATGACGAGGGGCTGCCGCGGCCCGCGAGCGTCCCGCGAGTCCTCGACGGCCTGGTGCGTCATCGTGCCGCTCCGATGGTGAAGGCGTACAGCGTGGTGGAGGTCGCACCCTTCGGCACGTCCATCCGGAACGCGGGCAGGGCGGTCGCGGCATCGAGCGAGGCCCGGAACTGCTCCTGCTGCAGCAGGATCCCCGCCACGTCCTCGGCCCGGACGTTGGCGTACCCGGCAGCGTTCTGCGATGCGAGGGCCAGCTGGTAGTCGGCGGAGTCGGACTTCGCCGCGCTCGTCGCCATCGCGCCGAGGATGCCGGAGCCGTTGACCTTGCGGTCTCCCAGGTCGAGCATCACGCGGTTGAGATCGCCGGTCAGCAGCGTGCTCGCGCCCTCGACGTCGCGGGTCGACGCCGTCGTGCTCGCGTCGATCCGGGCGAGGCTCTGCTTCGTCTGCTCGTCGACGGCGCTCGCCAGGGCGGCGTTCTCACGCTCGAGCTTGCCCTTCTGGCCGTCGATCGTGCCCTTGGCGCCCGCCGTCACGTCCTTCGAGGTGGAGCGGAGGCCGGCGACGGACTGGTCGAACGCCTTGATGACCGCCGCGTTGCTCGTGGTGGCCTGCGCCGAGACGTCGCGGACTTGCTGGTCGATGAGGGCGTCGATCTGCTGCTTCGTCGCGGCCTCCGCGTTAGCGAACTTCGCCTTGATCTCCGTCCCCAGGTTGTTCTGCTGGGTCACCACACCCTCGAGGCTGGACTTCACCGCCGCGTCGGAATCGGCGAGCTTCTTGAGGATCGGCTGCAGGTCCTGGACCGAGTCCTGGACCGTCCCATCACCGGCCTTCAGCGCATCGTCGACTGTGCCGAGCAGCCTCTTCACCGCGTTCACGTCGTTCTGCAGGGCCACCATCGCTGGCCCAATGCCATCAGCCGTTCGCTCGAGGTCCGTTGCGTTGATGACCGAGTCCCAAGCATTGGCCTGATCGGCAAGGCGAGCTTCCATCGGCGAGGCATACGGGAAGGGCGGCGTCAAGGGCTTCGGCTGGGTCCCATCGCCCCCAGCATCGCAAGGGGTGCTCATCAAGTAGGAGCGCAGCTCATTCGCCTGCGCTTCCGTGAGACCCGGGGAGGTGGGGAAGAGACCAGTCGGGTCCTGGAAGGCGATGAACTGGCAGATTCGAGTCGCGAGCGCCGAGTTCTGGGCTTGCATCGAAGTACCGCCAACGCCCACGTCGCCGATCAATTTGCGAGCCGCTACCGCCTTGTCGTGCACCGCCTCCACTTCCGCGCGCACGTCGCCAATGCCTTGCTCAGTAGTGGCGACGCTGTCGCGTAACCCGTTCAGGGCGGCCTTCGTCTGACCGGAGGTAGCAGTGGAGTCACTTCCGAGTGTCGTGAGCTTCGCGGTGATCTCGCTCACATCGTCGCTGACTTCTCCGTAGCTCTTGAGGGCGCCAGCCGCGAACTCCGGCTTGAGGCTCTCGGCGAGCGCATTGCCAGTGCTCACGAGACCGGTGAGCGCCTGCGTGATCGTCGTCGACGACGCGAAGAGCGCACATGTCAGGGACGACTTGTTCGACGGCAGTGCACAGTTCGTCGCGTCCGGCTTCTCCGGCCCGACCGACGACGCCAGCTGAGCACTGACCTGCTGCTTGCAGGCCTCGCTCGCATCCGCGTACCCGGCGAGCTGAGCGGACACGCGCAGCAGGTTGCCGTAGACACTGGCGCCACCGGCAGCCTGCTGCGGTTCTGCAGCGCAGCCGTTGCCGTCGATCGCCGGCGTCGGCGCGGTCGCAGAGGTGTCACCGAGGAGCGCGTCGAGGCTGCCGGTGGTCTCCTGCAACTGCTGCAGGACCGTGGACTGGGTACCGCTCACCGTCGACCCGAGATCGCCCTTGAGCGAGCCGAGCTGACCCGAGAGCGACTTCATCGTGCTGGCCAGCGACGAACTGCTCTCCTTGAGCCGCTCGGCCGTGCGGACACCGAGGGTCGCGGAGGTCGTCTCGAGGTTCGAACGGACCTCGGTGATCGTGCCGCCGGCGCGCGCGAGGACCTCGTTGACCTGGGAGATGAGGTCGATGGTCCGTCGCTGCAGCGCCAGCTCGGAGTCGGTGTCGGACCCGAAGGCCGCGTCCACCACACCGGTCGAAGAGAGGTCCGTCGAGATGCCCGGCTGCGCAGCCATGTCGAACGAGGGCGCCGCGAAGTCGTCGACGTTCGCGACGAGGTGCAGGGTCGTGCTGGCGCCGGACGTCGGCGGCGCGAGGAGTCGTCCCCACTGCACGACCGCGTCGCCGTCGCCGTTGGCGCTGACGACACCGTCCGTCGCGGTGGCGTCGTCGGACGTGTCGGTGACGATGTTGCTGGGCTTCGTCCCGAGCAGCACGGTGGACGCCGCGATGCTGAAGGGCGCACCGACGAGAGCCGGAGTCGTCCGGGAGGCGCCCGCCACGTCGTACGTGAGGTTGCGGGACCGTACGGTCAGGTTCTCGACGGTCAGGTCGATCTCGACCCGGCCGGAGTAGCCCGCCAGGTCCGCGAGGTCAGTGCCGCTCTTCTTCGCCGTCGTGTACTGCGTCGTCACGCGGAGCGGCAGGTCGGCCGCCGCCTTCGCCGTGTCGTGCTCGGTGACCGCCGACGAGGACCCGTCCGTGCCGACCGAGATCGCGGTGTCGGAGATCGCGGTGATCGACCCGTCTGCCGCCAGCTTCGTGTCGACCGTCTGCAGCACACGCGACGGCTTGTCGACCGTCCGGTCCGACGAGGTGCACCCCGAGAGCACCAGCGCAGCAGCACCTGCCACCGCGACCACGGCGAGCGCGCGGCCGTTCCTCGTTCGTACCCCTGGATGCAGCATGCGCAACGACATTGACGACCGTCCCCCTCAAGAACCGACAAGCAACTCGATCCTAACGGGGCTGCGTCGCGCAGGGACGACTGTCCACAGGCGCCCGGGTCCCCCGTTCGGGCGACAGACCAACGGCGATGACTCGCGGGCCGTTCGGCCCTCGGTGCAGTGATCACCATGACCCGAGCTACGCCGATTGCGAGAAGGTCAGCACCAGCGCGCCGAGTTCGCTTCGAACGGGCCAAGAATCCGCGACCAGCCGTCCGGCCTCCCGCACCAACGACCGGGACACGGGGCTCTCGTGCTCCTGCGCCAGAGCACGGGTGAGGACGGACCGAACCGCGTGGATTTGATCGTCGGAGGCTGCGTCCTCAGCGCCGCGCTGGTCCAGGGTGTCGATCAGGTCAAGCAAGCTCATGTCGTCCCTCCGGTCGCGCCTGCGCGGACCATGCGGCGAACTCAAGAACGACGATATCCGAGGAGTTCCGGCGAGGCACCGAACACCCGCAACAGGGCCCTCACCTCGAGGGAGCCACCACCGGCCTCGAGAGCGTCCTCTTCCCCAACTCACTGATCCATTCGGTAGCTCACGATCTCCGGTTGTACCCGCAGAAGTCCCAGCACCTCACGGAAGTTGAAGGATCTCGCACCGACGACGAGTTCCCAGTCGCCTGGCTTCAGTGAGGCAGCGATACGACCGCGGTTCTCATCAGTGATTCCACGTTGGATGTTGAGGACGCCGCAACTCTTCGTCGTGACTTCGACCTGCGGGATGCTCGTACTCGACAGGTTGGTCGACGACACCCTGACCGAGGTCGCTTCAGCAGTGGAACCTTCACAGGTGACCGTCTTTGGGTGTGAATGGTCGTACGCCCTCAGCGCGAGCGGGCAGATCACGAACATCAAGAAAATGACGGCAAGCGACAGCAGCCAGCCCAAGGTCATCACTGCGACTTTGCGTTCCGACATCCGGGGCCAATCACCGTGCGCGAGGCTGTGACTCACCGACTCAACTCATCCTGTTCGCGGTGACGAGTGACAAACGAGATCCGCGAGCGCCAGGGTCCGGATCGTCACGAAGCGCCGCGCGTTCCGTGCTGACACTCGACCCGTCCGGGACAGCCGTGTTCGGGCGCACGTCATCGCTACCAGCCATCAGTCCTGTGGACCCTGGGCAGCAGATTGAAGAAGTCGAAGAGCCCCCGCGGTACGATCGAGCCCTTGCCCATCGAGAGCGATCGAACAGGATCGCATTCGATACGACGCCCAGGCTTTTCAGCATTGTCGGATGTCACTCCATTCAAGTAGCCGGTTCGTGCGCGGCAGATGTGGAAGACCCTCACGATGCAGATCAGTCCGCCAGCGGCACCGATCGACGCCACGGGAAAGCTGCCGTAGACACGGTCGCCGCCGGATCAGACCGGAACAGCGCTGCCGGTGCTGCAAAAAAAACGAATACGAGCGGAATCGGCTGCTGACACGCGCCGACGTCAGGCGCCGCACAAGCTCCCCAGCGATACTCGAAAACGTCGTGGATGGCGTCTGTTCCTATGCCCGCCCTGCAGCGAGCGCGCTGTACCGCTCTCGCACAGGCCTCATCTGTCAGTCTCAGCCCGCACATCAAAGACGTTCGGAGCAACTCCGATGCCCTGGAACAAGCCCCGAAGATGCGCAGATCCCGCACCGATCTTGACTTTGTAACGCCCACCGCGCACGATCTCGGCTGCCTTCTCCTCGGCTGCCTCGGTGGTGAGCCCTCCGCTCATCACAAGCGTTCCGCAGTCGGTTGATCGGTACTCGACCTGGTTGGACGACGTGCCGACTCCCTTCAAAGATCGACTTGAAGCCGACCCGGCGTAGGCGGCCGTCATCTCGCAACTGATCGTCGTTCTGTGCGCACTGTCGTACTTCTCGAGCATCGTGGGACCGATCAGGAATACGAAGAGCACGAGCGCGAAGAGCGCCAGCACCAGCAGAGAGATCACCCACTTGACAGGTCTTGACAGATTCCGGAGACTTTTCGCTGGTTGTCCGAAGGAATCCATATCTGCTCCCTTACTTCTTTCCCCTGTTCAGCGGTTGGGCCCTTCCGCTCCCTGCGTCACACCACCCAGGAAAGAGTCCCTGAGTTTGATGATCGAGGGGCCGGGGAGGCGCGGGCTTGTTCTCGATGTCCGGAGGGTTCCCCCAGCCGAAGAAGTCGTCCCGCCACTTCTCGAACCCGTTGCGGTCGGCCTACTGCCCCTGCCACTCACGGGCCTGGCGACGGCGTTCGCGTTCTTCCGCGGCAGCCGTCTTCATCTGGTCGACCCAGCCGGCAACCGTGCGCATCATGTCGGAGATGGTCGTGCCGTCGCTCTTCGCGACGCTCGCGTTCTCGGTGAACAGCTCCGAGAAGTGGCCGCGGAACTCCTGCGATGCCGTCGACACGTACGACTGACGGCTTCCGATCTGCCCGTCGATCGCACTGGCTGCGCTGCGCATGGCACTGCCGAGCGCATCAGCGGTCGCGTCGTCGAACTCGATCGGATCGGTGTTGGCGTGCAGCTGGTCAGCCATGGTGGCTCGTCCCCCCGGAGAAGTGGTGCTGGTCGTGATGGTCGACGAGCCTCCGCAGCGGATCCCCCTGGAGGCTGTGACCCCGACCAACATACCGATTCGTCCACCCGCTCGGTGCTGCCTGTGGACACCCGCACCGTCCTCCACTCCCCGCCCGTTCACCGCCCGTCTCCACAGGCGCCACCCGGGCAGCCCCCGGCGCAGGGTGCTGGTGGCAGGATGTGGCCATGGACACCGAACCGCAGCTCGACGGCGACTCCGTCGCGAACGACCTCGACGACTTCGACGAGGTCGTGGAGATCGAGCACGAGTCGCTGCCCTCCGACCGGTACTTCGACCGCGAGCTCAGCTGGCTCCGCTTCAACCAGCGCGTGCTCGAGCTCGGTGAGGACCGGACGCAGCCGCTGCTCGAGCGGGCGAACTTCCTCGCGATCTTCGCCTCGAACCTCGACGAGTTCTTCATGGTGCGGGTCGCGGGCCTGAAGCGCCGCATCGACACCGGCATCGCGGTCCCCACCAACGTCGGTCGAGCGCCGAGTGACGTCCTGCGCGACATCGCGATGAAGGCGCACGAGCTGCAGGAGCGGCACGCGAACGCCTTCATCGGGTCGCTCAAGCCGGACCTCGACGCCGCCGGCATCCACGTCGAGCACTGGTCCGACCTGGGCGAGGACGACCGCCTCCGCATGCGCGAGTACTTCAGCGAGCAGATTTTCCCGGTGCTCATGCCGCTCGCGGTCGACCCGGCGCACCCGTTCCCCTACATCTCCGGCCTGTCACTCAACTTGGCGGTCCGGGTGCGGAACCCGAAGTCGCAGCGTCAGGAGTTCGCGCGCCTCAAGGTGCCGCAGAACTACCCGCGCTTCATCAAGCTGCCGGACGACAACTCCGGGCGGCTGCGCTTCATCCCGCTCGAGGACCTGATCGCGAACCACCTCCCCGATCTGTTCCCGGGGATGGAGGTGCTCGAGCACCACGTGTTCCGCATCACCCGCAACGAAGACGTCGAGATCGAAGAGGACGAGGCAGAGAACCTCATCCAGGCGCTGGAGCGTGAACTCCTCCGTCGTCGCTTCGGTCCGCCGATCCGTCTCGAGATCACCGAGGACATGGACGCGGTGACGCTCGACCTGCTGGTCCGCGAACTCGACATCACCGAGCAAGAGGTCTACCGCCTGCCGTCGCCGCTCGACCTCGGCGGACTGTTCGAACTGGCGAAGCTCCCGCGCCCGGACCTGCACTACCCGCGCCACGTGCCGACGACCCCGGTGCAGTTCCAGCCGGGCGAGCCGAACACGAAGCCCGACCTGTTCCGCGCGATCGCCACTCGGGACGTCCTGGTCCACCACCCGTACGAGTCCTTCGCCACCAGCGTGCAGGCGTTCCTCGAGCAGGCCGCCGCAGACCCGAACGTGCTGGCGATCAAGCAGACGCTGTACCGCACCTCGGGTGACTCCCCCATCGTGGAGGCCCTGATCGACGCCGCCGCGGCCGGCAAGCAGGTGCTCGCCCTCGTCGAGATCAAGGCGCGGTTCGACGAGCAGAACAACATCACGTGGGCGCGCAAGCTCGAGAAGGCCGGCGTGCACGTCGTGTACGGCCTGGTCGGGCTGAAGACGCACTCGAAGCTGGTGCTCGTCATCCGGCAGGAAGGCGGGACACTCAAGCACTACAGCCACATCGGCACGGGCAACTACAACCCGAAGACCTCGCGCATCTACGAGGACATGGGGTTGTTCACCGCGGACGACACCGTCGGCAAGGACCTGACTCGGCTGTTCAACGAGCTGTCCGGGTACGCGATCGAGAAGAAGTTCAAGCGTCTCCTCGTCGCTCCGCTGCACCTGCGCAAGGGCCTGGTGAAGCGCATCCAGGCCGAGGCGGAGAACGCCCTCGCCGGGAAGCCCTCGGGCATCCGCATCAAGGTCAACTCGATGGTGGATGAGCAGATCATCGACGCGCTCTACCTGGCGAGCCAGGCCGGGGTTCCGGTCGACATCTGGGTCCGGGGGATCTGCTCCTTGAAGCCGGGCCTCGAAGGCGTGAGCGAGACGATCCGGGTCCGCAGTGTGGTCGGACGGTACCTCGAGCACTCGCGGGCGTTCGCGTTCCACAACGACGGCGACCCGGCGGTGTTCATCGGCAGCGCCGACATGATGCACCGCAACCTCGATCGTCGCGTCGAGGCCCTCGTCCGCCTCACCACCCCGGCGCACATCACCGAGGTGCAGGAGATGTTCGACCTGGCGATGGCCGAGACGACCAGTTCCTGGCACCTCGAGTCCGACGGCGAGTGGAGCCGCCACTCGACGGACGACGACGGACGCCCACTCGACGACGTGCAGAATGTCCTCATGCGGACCATCTCGGCACGGAAGCGTTCCACTCGGTGAGCGGTGGGCAGTCGGGCCCGGTCATCGCGGCCGGCGCCGTGGTGTGGCGCGAACAGGACGGCGAGCCGCTCGTCCTCCTGATCCACCGCGAGCACCACAAGGACGTCTCCTTCCCCAAGGGCAAGGTGGACCCGGGCGAGAGCATCCCCGAGGCCGCCGTGCGCGAGATCGACGAGGAGACCGGGTACCGCGTGCACCTCGGCGCTCCCCTCGGCCGAGCGGAGTACGTCCTACCGAGCGGCCGCGACAAGGTCGTGCACTACTGGTCGGCTCGGGTCTCCCGCAAGGAGGCCGAGCGTGCGGGTCAGTTCCGCCCGAACGACGAGGTCGCCGCCGTCGAGTGGGTGTCCATCGACGACGCCCGCGCCCGGCTCACCTACGAACGTGACGTCGCGATCCTCGACCGGTTCGCCGAACGTGCCGCCGCGGACGAGCACGACACCTTCGCCCTGATCGCCCTGCGGCACGCCAAGACGGTCCCCGGGTCAGACTGGGACGGCCCTGACGCCACGCGTCCGCTCCTCCCCCTCGGCCGCGCGCAGGCGAAGGCGGCTGCGGCTCCGGTCGCGGCGTTCGGGCCGAAGAAGATCGTCAGCAGCACGGCCGCCCGGTGCCTGGCGACCGTGGAACCCCTGTCGGCGCGGACGAAGGTCGGGGTGTCCGACACCCCGGACATCAGCCAGGATGCCCACGAGCGTGGGACTGCCGACGTCAAGGGCGTCGTCCGGAAGCGCCTGGACAAGGCGAAGACCGCGGTGCTCTGCTCGCACGGCCCGGTCCTGCCCGACATCGTCGCGCGGATCGCGACGGACACCGCGGACGACGCGGCGAAGTTCGACCTGCGTCGCGCCGCCATGCTCTCCGTCGGCGAGTTCGCCGTGATGCACATCGCCGGCCGGAAGCTCATCGCCGTCGAGACGCACCGCAACACCGTCAGCGCCTGACCCGAGCCGACGCGGGAGCCAGCGCCAGCGCAGCCAGCGCAGCAGCGCAAGAGCGCAAGCAGCGCAGCAGCGCCAGCGGTCGACAGCACCGCTCGGTGGGCAGCGTGCCCCGATCCTGCCCGGTGTCCGGCGACCCGCACCGGGTGAACCCCGCGTTCACCTCCCGTTCACCGGAGAGCGTCATCCCGGTCACCTCTCGTCCCTACAGTCACTCCCGGGTCAGCACCGGCCCGGGGACCACACAGCGGTCCCACTGCACTTACATTCCCGAAGGGACCCCTGTGAACATCAAGCGAATCGGCTCGGTCGCGGCAATCGCGATCGCCGGCGCCGTCGTGCTCTCCTCCTGCGCGGCGAACGAGGATGCTGGCAACGGCGGCAACTCGTCGTCGCCCGCCGCCTCCTCGGGTGTCGACTACTCGAGCCTCTCCGGCACGCTCACCGGTTCCGGCTCCTCCGCACAGCAGACCGCCGAAGCGACCTGGGCCGCCGGCTTCCAGGGTCAGGCTTCCGGCGTCACCGTGAACTACTCGCCTGACGGTTCGGGCGCGGGCCGCAAGAACTTCGTCTCGGGTGCCGCGGACTTCGCCGGCTCCGACGCCGCCCTGTCCGAGGAGGAGCTCGGCGGCACGTTCGCCGCGTGCGCCGCGGACTCGAAGGCCATCGACATCCCGGTCTACATCTCCCCGATCGCGATCGCCTACAAGATCGACGGCGTCTCGGACCTGACGCTCGACGCGAAGTCCATCGCGGGCATCTTCTCCGGCAAGATCACGAAGTGGAACGACTCCGAGATCGCGTCGCTCAACGACGGCGTGAAGCTGCCGGACGCGAACATCACCGTCGTGCACCGCTCCGACGACTCCGGCACGACCGAGAACTTCTCCGAGTACCTGTCGGAGAACGCGGGCGACGCCTGGGGTAAGGAGCCGAGCCAGACCTTCCCGTTCCAGGTCGGTGACGCGGCGGCGAAGACCTCCGGTGTGGCCTCGGCCATGCAGGGTGCCTCGAACGCCATCACCTACATCGACGACTCCGGCGCCGGTGACCTCGACAAGGCCAAGCTCATGGTCGGCGACAAGGCCACCGAGATCTCGGCCGAGGGTGCTGCGAAGGTCGTCGCCGACTCCGACGTCGCCTCGGGCCGCGAGGACAACGACCTCGCGATCGAGATCGACCGCAAGGACACCGCGGAGAACGCGTGGCCGCTGGTGCTCGTCTCCTACGCCATCGCCTGCCAGGAGTACAAGGACAGCGACAAGGCCGACCTCGTGAAGGCGTACCTCGGGTACGTCGTCTCGGCCGACGCGCAGAAGGCCGCAGCGACGGAGGCCAAGTCGGCCGCCCTGTCGTCCGACCTGGGCGAGAAGGCCGCCGTGGCGGTCGAGTCCATCAAGTAAGTCCGCTCAGCGCCCGGACGCCGGTCCCACCCACTCGACCGGCGTCCGGGCTCTCGCCCGTCGTGACGCGAGCTGCCGACGCCTGCTGCGTCCCGCGCCCGTCACGACCCTGACGCTCCACCTCTCCCCCGAACCCCTCGCGCTCACCCGGCGCGATCCTCCGACAGGAGCCCCATGACGACCGCACCGGTCCGAGACCAGGACATCTCCACCCCGTCCAAGCCGAAGGCCGTCGTCCGCATCGGCGACCGGGTGTTCTCCGCCGCCTCCGTCGCGGCCGGCAGCCTGATCCTCTTCGTCCTCGTCCTCGTGGCCGCGTTCCTCGTCTGGCAGAGCATCCCGGCCTTCAACGCCGAAGCCGGCACCCTGCCGAACAGCGCCGCGAACTTCTGGACCTACGTCGGCCCGCTCGTCTTCGGAACGGTGTGGTCGGCCTTCCTCGCGCTGATCATGGCGGTGCCGTTGGCGATCGGCATCGCGCTCTTCATCTCGCACTACGCGCCGCGCCGGCTGGCTCCGGTCCTCGGCTACGTCATCGACCTGCTCGCCGCGGTGCCGTCGGTCGTCTACGGCCTCTGGGGCATCGTGGTCCTGGCCCGCCTGGTGAAGCCGTTCTACGCGTTCCTCAACGACCACTTCGGATGGATCCCACTCTTCTCCGGCCCGCTGTCCGGGACCGGGCGCACGATCCTCACCGCGTCGATCGTCCTCGCGGTGATGGCCATCCCGATCATGACCGCCGTGATGCGTGAGATCTTCCTGCAGGCGCCGACGCTGAACGAGGAAGCGGCCCTGGCCCTGGGTGCGACGCGTTGGGAGATGATCCGGATGTCGGTCCTGCCGTTCGCCAAGTCGGGCATCGTGTCCGCGATCATGCTCGGCCTCGGTCGGGCGCTGGGCGAGACGATGGCGATCGCCCTGGTGCTCTCGGTGTCGACGAACATCACCTTCCAGCTCCTCACCCCGTTGAACCCGTCGACGATCGCAGCGAACATCGCCCTGCAGTTCGCCGAGGCCTCCGGCACGGCCCTGAACGCGCTCGTCGCGTCGGGCCTGATCCTCTTCGTCATCACCCTGGTCATCAACATGCTCGCGCGGTACATCGTCCGCAAGCGAGTCTCCTGACGGGAAAGGTCGCACCCGATGTCCCTCGCACTCCGTCAGCCCGCCACCGCCGGCAACGTCTTCGCCAACGGCAAGCTCCACAAGTCCGTCCCGTGGTTGCTGCTCGTCGGCAGCTGGGTCGCCCTCGGCCTGGTCTTCGCCCTGCTCAACGCCGGCGGCGCCACCAAGGACTTCAACGTCGTCGCCGCGGTCTTCCTCGGCACGGTCCTGTTCGACGTCCTCATCGTCGTGGTCTCCCGCATCGTGGAGGGTGGCCGCAAGGCCGTCGACCGCCTGATCACCTCGCTGGTCATCACCGCCTTCGTGATCGCGGTCCTGCCGCTGGTGTCCCTCCTCTGGACGGTCCTGGCCGACGGTCTCGCGCGCTTCGATGCACAGTTCTTCTCGTACTCGATGCGCGGGGTCATCTCCGAGGGCGGTGGCGCGGTGCACGCGCTGATCGGCACGCTCGAGATCACCCTGTTCGCGGCGCTGATCAGCGTCCCGATCGGACTGCTCACCTCGATCTACCTGGTGGAGTACGGCAAGGGCGTGCTGGCCCGCGGCATCACCTTCTTCGTCGACGTGATGACGGGCATCCCCTCGATCGTCGCCGGTCTGTTCGCCTACTCGCTGTTCGCGCTGTTCCTCGGCCCGGGTGCCCGCTTCGGCCTGGTCGGTTCGGTCGCCCTCGCGGTGCTGATGATCCCGATCGTCGTGCGTTCCACCGAAGAGGTCCTGAAGATCGTGCCGATGGAGCTCCGCGAGGCCTCGTACGCCCTGGGTGTGCCGAAGTGGCTGACGATCATGAAGGTCGTCCTGCCGACCAGCCTCGCGGGCATCACCACGGGTGTCATGCTCTCGATCGCCCGCGTGATCGGTGAGACGGCGCCGCTGCTCGTCACGGCCGGGTTCACGTCGAGCATGAACTACGACCTGTTCAAGGACCCGATGATGACGCTGCCGGTGTTCGCGTACACGCAGTACTCGCAGCAGGGCGCCAACCCGGTGCCGTTCGTCGACCGGGCCTGGACCGCGGCACTGCTCCTCATCCTCATCGTGATGCTGCTCAACCTGCTGGCCCGCTTCATCACCCGCCTGTTCGCGCCCAAGCTCCCCCGCTAGGGAGAGGCACTGCCTCCCCCGCCAGGGAGAGGCAGTGCCTCCCCCGCCAGCGCGCGGACGACCAGCAACCCGACGACCACCCAACCCAGAAGGATCCACGTGTCCAAGCGCATCGAGGTCGACGGCCTCAACGTCTACTACTCGAAGTTCAAGGCCGTCGAGGGCGTCGACATGACGATCGAGCCCCGCACCGTCACCGCCTTCATCGGCCCGTCCGGCTGCGGCAAGTCGACGTTCCTCCGCACACTGAACCGCATGCACGAGGTCATCCCCGGCGCGTACGTCGAAGGTTCCGTCAAGATCGACGGCGACGACCTGTACGCTCCCGGCGTCGACCCGGTCATCGTCCGCCGCCAGGTCGGCATGGTCTTCCAGCGCCCGAACCCGTTCCCGACGATGTCCATCAAGGACAACGTGTTGGCCGGCGTGAAGCTCAACAACAAGCGCATCTCACGGTCGGAGGCCGATGACATCGTCGAGCGTTCGCTGCAGGGCGCGAACCTCTGGAACGAGGTCAAGGACCGCCTCGAGAAGCCCGGCATGGGTCTGTCCGGCGGTCAGCAGCAGCGTCTGTGCATCGCCCGCGCCATCGCGGTGCAGCCCGATGTGCTGCTGATGGACGAGCCGTGCTCCGCGCTCGACCCGATCTCGACCCTGGCCATCGAGGACCTGATCGAGGACCTGAAGAAGGAGTTCACGATCGTCATCGTGACCCACAACATGCAGCAGGCCTCGCGGGTCAGCGACAAGACGGCGTTCTTCAACATCGCCGGCACCGGTCAGCCGGGTCACCTCATCGAGTACGACGACACCGCCACGATCTTCTCGAACCCGTCGGTCAAGTCGACCGAGGACTACGTCTCGGGTCGCTTCGGGTGATCGGCGCTCGCGCGGTCGCCTGACGGCTCCGCCGATCCGGACTGGAGGCCCGGTGCACGTCCGCCACGGACGGCACCGGGCCTCCGTCGTACCGTCGACAGGCTCTGTCTGCCGTCGACACGCTCTGTCTGCCGTCGACACGCCCCCGTTTGTCCGCGACGCCCCGTGCTCCACGAGACGCCGCCGGAGCACGGGGCGTCCCGTGAGGTCGGCGGTGCCAGAGACAGACGGAGGCGTCTCGGTGTGCCGGACGAACGCCGCACACGACGACGCCCCCCGTGACCGACGTGGTCACGGGGGGCGTCGTCCTGAACCGTCAGGGGCTGGTCACGCCTCGGACGTGGGGACGGCGACGACCGGGTCGGAGGTCGGCTGGTCCGAGCCACCAGTCGGCTCGACCGTGATGCCGATCGTGTCACCGGCGCCCATCGTGCCGCGGAGGACCGCCGAACGGACACCACCGTCGACGTCGTCCATCAGGCCGGCCGCGGTGATCGTGCCGCCGGACTCCTGCGACCCGATGTACCAGAGCTCGTACGTCTTGTCCTTCGGTGCCGCGTCGACCCCGTCGAGGATGACCGCGGACCGCTGCAGCTGGCCGGACCACACGACCGTGGCCGTGCCGCCGCCCTTGACCTTCGCGGTGCTCCGCTGGAAGTCCGGGGCCGCGTAGATCTGGTCGAGGCCGGAGGCGGCCTGCGTGGTCGCCGGCGCTCCGCCGTCGTCCTGGAGCAGCGAGCCGCCGACCCCGAAGCCGACGCTGAGGAGCACCACGGCACCCGCTGCGGCGACGCTGAGCATCGCGGCCGGACGCTGGAACCACCGGGCCCGGGCGGTCGACGCGGCACGGCCGGGAGCGGACTGCAGGTCGGTGACCGACGCTGCCGGCGTGACGAGCGGGGCGGACGCGGGGCGGGCCTCCCGGACGGGCTCCGGTGTGACACCGGCGTCGTCCAGGGCGGGCAGCTGCGGGGTCGCCTGGATCTTCGCCATCAGCGAGGTCTTGAGGGACGCGGAGGGTTCGACGGGCGACACGGCGAAGGCGAGGGCCAGTGCGGTCTCACGGAGGGAGTCGGACTCGCGCTGCAGCTCCGGGGAGTCGGACAGCGCCCGCTCGACCGCGGCGCGCTCGTCGTCGGTCAGCGCGTTCAGCGCGTGCGAGCCGGTCATCAGCTCGGGGTCGTCGTGACGGTCGGTCATGACGTCACCCCCATCTCATCGCGGAGTCGGATCATCCCGTCGCGGAGACGGGTCTTGACGGTGCCGATCGGCACCCCCAGCTTGTCGGCCATCTCGCTGTGCGAGAAGCCGCCGTAGTAGGCGAGCTGCACGGCCTGACGCTGGAACTCGGTGAGTCGGGACAGTGCCCGGCTGACGCGTTCGTGTTCGAGCCGGATCTCGACGGACTCGGAGACGGAGTCGAAGTCCGTCTCGAAGTCGCGGATGCCGATCTTGGTGTCGCGGTCGCGGGACGACTGCGATGCCCGCACCCGGTCGACCGCTCGGCGGTGCGCCATGGTGAGGACCCAGCTCGCGGCGCTGCCGCGGGCCTGGTCGAAGCGGGTGGCCTGCTGCCAGACCTCGAGGAAGACCTCCTGCGTGACCTCTTCGGACTGGGCACGGTCACGGAGGAGCCGCGTCACGAGCCCGAGGACCCGGCCGGACAGCTCGTCGTAGAGGTCGGCGAAGGCAGCCTGGTCACCGGTCGCGACCCGACTGAGCAGGTCGTCCGCCGACACCGGTTCCGGGGCGGCGGGAGTCCAACCATCCATGTCGCCTTCCACGAGAGTGAGCATTGCAGGTTTTCCTCCTTCCCGGGTGTGCGGCGTCCACCGCGCGCTCTGGACAGAGCGCTCGGCGACTGCGGTCGCGGTGGTCATCAGCTGGAGTCCCGTTCGGATCGGGTCCCGGCAGCGATCGCTGCGCGGGTGGCGTGGGTACATGTGGCGAGGCCCCGGACGACCCACAGGGAATTGACCCGCGAGCGGGCCCGGGTCGTCCGGGGACCTCGTGTGAGACGTCTTGCGACGGTCACGCTGATGGTTCGGCACCGTCGCCCGGTCGGATTGGGTCAGGGCGGAAATCCGTGACGATCGCTCCTGCCCGGGCGGGCCGACGGGCGGAGCCGGGACGCGCCTCCCGTTCGGCGTCGTCCCCGGGCGGCGGCACGCCCGGTGCCGGATCTGTCCACCGAGAGTGAACACCTGGGTACGACGCGGCAGACGTCTCGTACACTTGGACTTGCCGGGCCGCAGCAAGCCCCGGGCTCCAATATTCGCCGCTCCGAGCGGCCTCGCGCCGAGAGGCGCTTCTGCGGCCCGGTCTTTCCATGTCCGGATGCGGACGGCGCTGCAGGCCACGGCCGGGAGGCGCGTCAGCGGTCCGACGGTCGGGTCACCGCCGTCGACGGCGAGCGGCACGGTGACGCTGGTGTCAGCCTGCCGGTGTCAGCCGCCCGTGTCAGTCCGTCGGCGTCGGCCCGTCGGTGTCAGCCCGTCGGCGTCAGCCCGTCGGCGTCAGCCCGTCGGCGTCAGCCCGTCGGCGTCAGTCGAGACTCTCGCGGCGCCAGAGCGCTGCTGCGGCCGACAGGTCCTCGGCGAGTTCCGCGAGTCGGAAGGCGCGGGTCGTCAGCGCCGAGGCGCGCTCCTCCGCCGAGACGTCCGAGTCGTCCGCCACCGAGGTCGCCCCCGCCGCGGTCAACCGCGCGAAGGCCGCACCGCGCTCGAGCGCCACCGCGAAGTCCCCCGTGTACAGCCCATGCAGGATCCGGTCCGACAGCGTCAGGATCTCCGCCGGGCCCGTCGGTTCCTCGGCACCCGCGACCGCCTGGTCGATCGTGCCGATCAGCTGCGTCCCCCGTTCGAAGAGGTACGCGATCTCCTCCGGGTTCTGCCGGATCACCGTGCGGACCAGGTAGATGCGCCAGAGGGCCCCCGGCAGGGTGTGCGGCCCCACGCGTGCCCAGAGTTCCGCGATCGCGTCGATACCGTGCACGTCCGTGTAGGTGACCAGGCGTTCGACGACGGCCGGGTCCGGGTCCTCGCGCACCCGGTGCAGCAGCGCGTTGGCGGTGTCGTGCGCGACGCGGTTCACCAGGGCCGGGTCCTCACCGCCCTTGATGGCGGCGAACTCGGCATCGGTGAACTGGACGGGACGGTGGTGTTCGCGAGGCACCGCGACAGTGTAGGCGCTGCTCGCCCGCTACCCTTGTGTGCGAGGGCCTCTAGCTCAGTTGGTAGAGCACCGGACTTTTAATCCGAGGGTCGTGGGTTCGAGCCCCACGGGGCCCACCTCAGCCGCTTCGTCCGAGGGCCCCGGGTTCGAGCCCCACGGCGCCGACCCTCTCGTCCGCCCGGAGTGGGGGTGCACCCGTTTCGCAGATCGGACAGCATGCTCGTTGTGGGGGTACCCCGTCGCGCGGCCGATGTGATGTGGTGCTGACATGCCCAGCCCCGACATGGACTCCGCACCGCACGACGACGTCTTCACCCGTACGCAGATCGTCGACGCGATGATCCGGGTGCTCCACGAACTGCCCATGCACGAAGTCACCCCCGCCCGCGTCGCCGACGAGGCGGACGCCACCATCGCGACCCTCGAGGCGTCGTTCCCCAGCTGGGACGGCCTGCTCCTGGCGACCATCGACCGGTGGAACGACCGCCGGACGGGTCCGCTGACGCCGATCGCCGCCGAGCTGGGGACCATCCGGTTCCTCCGCGCGATCGTCACCGCCAACATCGAGGACCCGTCGCTGATGCGCTTCCTCACCTCGACGCTGAACATCGCCGCAGCTCCGAAGCACCCGCTCGCGCCGATGCTGCACGCTCGCTGGCGTCGGTTCCACGGGTTCGTGCAGCAGAGCCTCATGCAGGACATCGCCGCCGGTCGGGAGCCACACACGATGGAGCCGTCCCGTGGCGCGGAGCAGCTCCTGGCCACGTACGAGGGCCTGCAGCTGCAGTCGATGGTCCGCCCGGAGATGGACCTGCTCGAGTCGTTCGACCGGGCGGTGACGCGTCTGCGCGAGGGATGGTCCCGCGAGTACGTGCCGCCGGTGTGGGACCTGGGCCGCGCCAGCTGACCCGTCGGGGTACAAGTCGTCCCCAGGCGATCCATGGCCGGCGCTCTGTCCACATCAGTGCACCGCTCAGCCGTCTGTTGGATTCGCATCGATATGGTCGTTCCTGGTTCCGCTCATCGCGGGACTCCAGCACCGAACGAACCACACCGAACGGGGTACATCGTGATCGAGCCCATCGACGCCACGCAGACCAGCTCCACCGGTGACGCGCGCCGCCTCGTGGAGCTCGCCGCCGCCACCGGGACGACCATGAGCGACGACCTCCTGCTCGACGCGCTGCGGCGCGGAGCCAAGGTCAGCGTCCGTCACATCCGCAAGGACTTCACCGAGGTCGCGACCTCCACGGCCGTCCTCGGGTACGTCGTCCGCCAGCGCAAGGACTTCCTCGCACTGCGCGGTGACGACCCGGCGTGGGCGCAGGAGATCGGCCGCTACCCCAGCGAATCGCTGGCGGTCGAAGCTCTGCGGATGCGGCGGGCCTGACCGGATCGGCCGCCAGATCGGCCGCCAGACCGGCCGCCGTACCGGCCGCCGCAGCGACGGACGTCAGGACCAGACGCGGCGGATCCCCCACGAGCCCGTCCAGGACTCGTCGGCGTCCAGCCATCGCAGCCCTTCGCCGGAGTTGAGCGCGTCGGCGGGCGCGGTCATCGGCTCGACGGCGACCGCCAGTCCCTTGCCGTCACCGCGGGGGAACTCGCGGGACGTGAAGACCTGCACGTAGGGGAACGACGCGTCCTGCCACAGCTCGACGCCGTCGCCCTCGGGGCCGTGCAGCGTCGTGCGACGGATGCCCTCGGCGTCGGGCGTCACGTCGGTGTACGCCGTGTCCAGGTCCGAGTCGCCGGCGCGACGCCCCTGCCGCAGGTCCACGTCCGTGCCCTCGACCGGCCGGGTGCCGTTCGGGATCTTGCGCTCGTCGACGGTGAAGGCCGTCGCGGCGTCGAGCCGGATGACCAGGTCCTCGGCCGGGGTGTCGCCGGCGCGCAGGTACGGGTGGGACCCGATGGCGAACGGCGCCGGGCGACCCGAGCGGTTCGTCACCGTGTGGGTGATCCGGATGCCGTCCTCGACGAGTTCGTGGTGCACCCGTGTCTCCAGGGTGAACGGCCATCCGTGCTGGGGGTGGATCGTGGCCTGCTGCTCGATCGACGACTCGGTCTGGTCCACCACCCGGTACGGCGCGAACCGGAGCAGCCCGTGCGAGGCGTTGCCGTACTTCGGCTCCGAGATGTCGAGCTGCTGCGTCTTCCCGTCGAGCTGCCAGGCACCACCGGCGACCCGGTTCGGCCACGGCGCGAGGACGATGCCGTTGGCACCGGCCGGAGCGTCGCTCGCGGGGAACGGCTCGGTCAGGTCGAAGCCCGCGACGCGGAGTTCGCGGAGGCCGGCGGCGACCTCGGTGACGACAGCCTCGACGACACCGTCCGGGCCGGCGTGCCGCAGGTGGTACTGACCGCCGGTGGGGGCCGCTGTGCTCATGGTCTCTGCTTCCTCTCCGATGTGCGGGTCCTGCCCGCTGGTGCATCCGCGACGACCACGTGGACACCGGCCGCCCGGATCGGGGCGACCGCCTCCGCGCTGACACCCGCGGTGACGACGACGTCGACGTCCTGCAGCGTGCTCACCACGCCGATGTCGGCCCGGCCGAACTTCGACCCGTCCGCGACCACGACCGTACGCCTGCCCGCCGCCGCGAGGACCCGCTTCGCCTCGGTCTCGGGCAGGTTCACGTTGGTCAGCCCGTGGGCGACGTCCAGACCGGTCCCGCCGAGGAACACGAGGTCGGCGGACAGCATCGGCAGCACGGTCGCGTTGAACGGCGCGACGAGCGAGTGCTGCAACGGTCGGAGCGTCCCGCCGGTGACCACGACGGTGAAGCGCGGGATCGCACGTTCGAGCGCGAGTGCGGTGGTGAGTGAGTTCGTGACGACGGTGACGTCGACCAGGTCCTCGCGGGCGACCAGGGCCTCGGCGACCGCTGCGGGTGTGGTGCCGACGTCGAGGACGATGCACTGCCCGGAGCGCACCAGGTCAGCCGCCGCCCGGCCGATCGCCGCCTTCGCGGTGCTGTTCTCGACGGCCGTCTCCTCGAGCGGTCGTTCGCGCGACCCGGCCCCGAGGCGGACGGCACCGCCGTGCACCCGACGGATCCGGGCCTCCCGGTCGAGGGCGGCCAGGTCCTGGCGGACCGTCACCTCGCTCGTCCCGACCGCCGCCGCCAGGGCCGCGGTCCGCACCATGCCCGGGGCGCCGTCCAGGAGCGCGACGATGCGGTCCTGGCGCAGCAGCGCCGGCAGGACGGGAGGCTCCTCAGACGTCACAACACGAGTTTCGTCTGCTTCCACTTGCTTTCGCAACCCTTCGCGCGAGGGTAGAGTGCAGCGGTGATCACGAAACGTGCGACGACGCTCGCGGACGGCCGCGACCTCTTCTACTTCGACGACGCCGACTCGACGCTGCCCGCGGAGCGCAGCATCGACGAGCGTGTCCTGGACCCTCGGCCGGTGACGGCCCGGATGCGGCAGGACGTCCTGACCGGTGAGTGGGTGTCGATCGCGAGCGCTCGGCAGAACCGTGTGTTCCTGCCGCCCGCCGACCAGGACCCGCTCGCGCCGCAGACCGCTGCGAACCCGTCCGAGATCCCGAGCCGGTACGACGTCGCCGTGTTCGAGAACCGCTCGCCGTCGTTCGGGCCGGACCTCGCGGGCGACGATGCACCGTCGTCGCTCGAGTCGCTGTCGGACGTCGGGCTGAACCGGCAGCTCCGGTCGGTCGGGCGCTGCGAGGTGGTCTGCTTCTCCCCGGAGACCAGCGGCTCGTTCGCGTCCATCTCCGAGTCGCGTGCCCGCACCGTGGTCGAGGCGTGGGCCGACCGGACCGCCGCGCTGTCCGCGATGGCCGGCATCCAGCAGGTGTTCCCGTTCGAGAACCGCGGCGAGGCGATCGGCGTCACCCTGCACCACCCGCACGGACAGATCTACGCCTACCCGTACGTCACCCCGCGCACGCAGCGACTGCTGTCGTCGATCGAGCGCTTCGGGCCGGACCTGTTCGAGCAGCACCTGGCCAACGAGCGCGGTTCCGAGCGGGTCGTCCTCGCCGGTGAGCACTTCACCGCCTTCGTGCCGTTCGCCGCACGCTGGCCCATCGAGATCCACATGCTGCCGCACCGTCACGTGCCGGACTTCGCGGGCCTCACCGACGCCGAGAAGGACGAGCTCGCGCACATGCACCTGCGCCTGACCCGCGGTCTCGACGCCCTCTACGGCGACCCGACCCCGTACATCGCCGCGTGGCACCAGGCGCCGGTGCACACCGGACGCGACACCGTCCGGCTGATGCTGCAGATCACGTCGCCGCGTCGATCGGCGGACAAGTTGAAGTTCCTGGCCGGCAGCGAAGCCGCGATGGGCGCCTGGATCGGGGACCTGGTCCCCGAGAAGGCGGCCGAGTTCATCCGAGGAGGGATCGAACGAGCATGACGTTCCAACAGGTGTTCGGGTACGAGCCGACGGTGCGGTACTCCGCGCCCGGCCGCGTCAACCTGATCGGCGAGCACACGGACTACAACGACGGGTACGTGCTGCCCTTCGCGATCGACCGGCGGACCACGGCTGACATCGCTCCCCGTGAGGACCGGGTCATCCGCGTCGCGTCGTCGTTCGACGAGTCCGGCGGTGCCGTGACGCTGTCCCTCGACGACCTCGACCCGTCCCGCATGGACGGCTGGTCGGCCTACGTCTTCGGCATCGCCTGGGCGCTCCGGGAGCAGGCCGACGCCTCGCTCGACAGTCGGACCGGGTTCGACGTGTTCATCGACTCGGACGTGCCGGTCGGTGCGGGCCTGTCGTCGAGTGCGGCGATCGAGTGCGGCGTGGCCCTCGCGTTCAACGACCTGTGGGAGCTCGGCCTCGACCGCAAGACCCTGGCCCGCGTCGGCCAGTACTCCGAGAACCACGCGGTCGGCGCTCCGACGGGGATCATGGACCAGTCCGCCTCGCTCCTCGGCGAGCAGGACGCCGTCGTGTTCCTCGACTGCCGCACGCTCGACACCGCCGTGGTGGACCTGGCGCTCGAGGCGAACGGTCTCGAGGTGCTCGTCATCGACACCCGCGTCGAGCACGCTCACGCCACCGGCGGCTACAAGGCCCGTCGCGACTCGTGCGAGAAGGGCGCGCAGGTGCTCGGTGTCCCGGCCCTGCGCGACGTCGCGGTCGAGGACCTGCCGCGCGCGCAGGAGCTCCTCGACGACGAGACCTTCCGCCGGGTTCGCCACATCGTGACCGAGGACCAGCGCGTCCTCGACACCGTCCGCACCCTGCGTGAGCAGGGACCCCGGGCGATCGGTTCGCTGCTGGTCGCATCGCACGCGTCGATGCGCGACGACTTCGAGATCTCGGTGCCGGAACTCGACCTCGCGGTCGAGACCGCCGTGGCGAACGGCGCGGTCGGCGCGCGCATGACCGGCGGCGGCTTCGGTGGTGCGGCCATCGCGCTCGTCGACCGGGAGGCTCGTGACCGCATCGCCGCGGCCGTCACCGCCGCCTTCGCCTCCGCCGGGTACCGCGAGCCGAACGTGTTCACGGTGCACGCGGCGCAGGGCGCGCGCCGCGACGCGTAGCCCACGCGGCTTCCTCCGGCCGGGAGGCGCGTGTCGGGGCGGCACCGCGCCTCCCGGCCGCGCCGTCCCCGACGCGAAAGCGACAGATGTGCGCGAGTCTTCTGCGCACATCTGTCGCTTTCGCGTACCAGACCGCCACCGCGCCTCGCGGGCCGGGCCACGCCGGGCCGGGCCGCGCCGGGCCGCGCCGGGCCGCGCCGGGCCGCGCCGGGCCGCGCCGGGCCGCGCCGGGCCGGGCCGGCCGCGCGGAGCCACGCGGCGCCGCGCTGCGGACCGCGGCCGCCGTCGGAGACGCGAAAGCGACAGATGTGCGCGGGTCTTCCGCGCACATCTGTCGCTTTCGCGTACCGGGCCGGGCCGCGGCTAGCGCAGGCGGCGCTCGGCCGCCTCGACCACGTTCTTCATGAGCATCGCGCGCGTCATCGGGCCGACGCCGCCGGGGACCGGCGACATGAACCCGGCGACCGCCGCGACGGCCGGGTCCACGTCACCGCGCAGGCGCGCCTTGCCGGTCTCCTCGTTGACGACCCGCGTGATGCCGACGTCGATCACGGCCGCGCCGGGCTGCACCCAGTCCGGCTTGACGAGTCCGGCGACCCCGGCGGCCGCGATGACGATGTCCGCGCGGCGGCACTCGGCCGCGACGTCCGCCGTCAGGGAGTGCGTCAGCGTGGCAGTGGCCTCGAGACGGGTCAGGAGCAGCCCGAGCGGCCGGCCGACGGTGAGCCCCTGGCCGATGACCGTCACGTGCTTCCCGCGGATCGGGATGTCGTACGCACGGAGCATCTCGACGATGCCGCGCGGGGTGCACGGCAGGGGCGCGTCGATCGTGCCGGCTCCACCGGGGACGGCGAGCACGAGCTCCCCGAGGTTCGTCGGGTGCAGGCCGTCGGCGTCCTTCGAGGGGTCCATCAGCTCGAGCATCGGCGTCGGGTCGATGCCCTCCGGCAGCGGGAGCTGCACGATGAACGCGGTGACCCGGGGGTCGTCGTTCATCTGCAGGATCGCGGCACGGATGTCAGCGGCCGAGGCGGTCGTCGGCAGGTCCAGGCGGATCGACTCGATGCCGATCTGCGCCGAGTCACGGTGCTTGCCGGCGACGTAGGACAGCGAGCCGGCGTTCTCGCCGACGAGGATCGTGCCGAGGCCAGGGTGGATGCCCCGCTCGTGCAGACGGTCGACTCGGACACGGAGTTCCTCGAGCGTGCGGGCAGCGAGGGCGGTGCCGTCGATGCGCACGGCCGAGTCCTCCCCCGCCCACCGAGCAGTGGGCAGGGGAGCCACGGCGCCGCTCACGCGTAGAGCGGGAACGCGTCGGTCAGGGTCTTCACCCGGGCCGAGAGTGCTGCCACGTCGGGGTCCGGCATCAGCGTCAGCGCGATGATGTCCGCGACCTCGGTGAACTCGGCGTCGCCGAACCCGCGGGTGGCGAGTGCCGACGTGCCGATGCGGACACCCGAGGTGACCATCGGCGGACGCGGGTCGAACGGCACGGAGTTGCGGTTCACGGTGATGCCGACGTCGTGCAGGAGGTCCTCGGCCTGCTTGCCGTCGACCTCGGACTCGCGCAGGTCGACCAGCACCAGGTGCACGTCGGTGCCACCGGTGAGGACGTCGATGCCGGCGGCCTTGGCGTCGGGCTGCGTCAGGCGCGCCGCGAGGGCCTGTGCGCCGCGGATGGTTCGCTCCTGGCGGTCCTTGAACTCGGGGGTGCCGGCGAGCAGGAACGCGGTGGCCTTCGCCGCGATGACGTGCATCAGCGGGCCACCCTGCTGCCCCGGGAACACGGCGGAGTTGAGCTTCTTGAACAGCGTCTCGTCGTTGGACAGGATGATGCCCGAGCGGGGTCCGGCGAGGGTCTTGTGCACGGTGGACGACACGACGTGGGCGTGCGGGACGGGCGACGGGTGCAGCCCCGCGGCGACGAGACCGGCGAAGTGCGCCATGTCGACCCAGAGCTTCGCGCCCACCTCGTCCGCGATCTCGCGGAACTTCGCGAAGTCGAGCTGACGGGGGTAGGCGGACCAGCCGGCGATGAGGACCTTCGGCTGGTGCTCGATGGCCTTCGCGCGGATGTCGTCGTAGTCGACCTCGAAGGTCTCGGGGTCGACGCCGTACGAGACGGCGTTGTAGATCCGGCCGGAGAAGTTGAGCTTCATGCCGTGCGTCAGGTGCCCGCCGTGCGCGAGCTCGAGGCCGAGGATGGTGTCACCGGCCGACGCGATCGCGTGCAGGACCGCGGCGTTGGCCGTGGCGCCGGAGTGCGGCTGGACGTTGGCGTACGCGGCGCCGAAGAGGGCCTTCGCACGGTCGATCGCGAGCTGCTCGGCGACGTCGACGTACTCGCAGCCGCCGTAGTAGCGCTTGCCCGGGTAGCCCTCAGCGTACTTGTTCGTGAGGACGGAGCCCTGGGACTCCAGGATCGCGCGGGGCACGAAGTTCTCGGACGCGATCATCTCGAGGAAGTCGCGCTGACGGCCGAGCTCCTGCTGCAGGACGGCGGCGATCTCCGGGTCGACCTCGGAGAGGGGGGCGTTGAAGGACGACTGGGTCGCGGCGGGCGACAGGTCGGTGATGGACACGGGACTCCTCGTTGTCTGGCGCGCCGGAGCGCGACACCGCCGAGCAGACGCGCGACGGGGTGGACGATTGGTTGCGGCCCAGGCGTACGGCCGCGCACCGTGTCAGGTGTCGCTCCCCGATGGTGACCCATCCAACGCCAGTCGCGACCCCCCGATCGTACCGAGGCCACCGGTTCGTGTCACCCTTGACTCCATGACCATGCTGAGTCCGGACGTCGACGAGCGGACCTCGGTGCGCGCCGACGTCCCGTGGACGACGGTGGTGTGGGACGACCCGGTCAACCTGATGTCGTACGTCACCTACGTCTTCGAGTCCTACTTCGGCTTCCCCCGGGCGAAGGCCGAGCGCCTGATGCACCAGGTCGACTCCGACGGTCGGGCGATCGTCGCGACCGGGCACCGCGAGGAGATGG
Organism: Curtobacterium sp. MCPF17_047; assembly: GCF_003234045.1. NCBI lineage: Bacteria > Bacillati > Actinomycetota > Actinomycetes > Micrococcales > Microbacteriaceae > Curtobacterium > Curtobacterium sp. MCPF17_047. The sequence continues at coordinate 64,802 of NZ_QKSF01000015.1, forward strand.
AGCGCCACGTGGAGGCCATGCACGGCTACGGCCTGCAGGCGACCGTCGACCGGGCCCCCGCCGCGTGATCCCCTTCGTCCGCCGCGCCGACGGCGTGCACCTCGGCCTGGCCTCCGGCGAGCGCGCCGTCCTCACCTCGCTGGTCGAGCAGCTGCGCCAGGTCCTCGACCACGACCTGGCGACGGACCCGGTGGCCGTCCGGATGTTCCCGGACGCGTACCCGGAGGACGACGAGGCCAGCGCCGAGTTCCGCCGCTACACGCAGGAGGACCTGCGCACCGCCAAGTCCGCGAACGCCGCCGTGGTCCACGAGTGGCTGACGGGTGCTCGTGACGGCGCGTTCACCCGGGCCGACGAGCAGGCGTGGCTCCGGTCCCTCACCGACCTGCGCCTGACGATCGCGGACCGCCTGGGCATCGTGGACCGCGCGACGGCCGACAACGGGCTGGACGGGGACGACGGCAGCGTCGGACTGCGGGACGTCTACGACTGGCTCGGGTACGTGCAGGAGCACCTGGTGGTCACGATCTCGTCGCGCTGACGGGCCGCTCGCCGGTGCGTCTGCCGGACGGGAGGCGCGCCACACGGCCGCCACGGGCCTCCCGCCCGATGCCTCCCGGTCTGGCACCCGTGTCAGCGCCCCAGCAGCTCCCGCCGGTGTGCCCGCGCCCAGCCGGAGAGCGGCGTCGCCGGGTCCCCGGTGATGCGCTCGACCTCGTCCGTGAGCATGTCGACCCCGTCGAGGCCCCGCCGCGCGACCACGCCGAACTGCTGCCGGAGTCCCTCGGCCTGCCACCCGGGCATGCCGGTCAGGCGCAGCATGCCGCCGAAGACGCGGCTGGGCAGGTGCAGGTAGCGCACTGGCCGGCCGAGTCCGGTGGCGAGCTCACGGGCGACGCCGCGACCGTCGAGCAGCTCCGGCCCGGTCAGGACGGGTTCGTCGCAGTGGTGGACGCCGGCGTGCAGCACCGTGCTGGCGACGCGGGCGATGTCGAGCGTGTCGATCCAGCCGATGACGCCGTCGCCCACGGTCTGCGGGAACAGCCCGCGTCGGATCGCCGGCCCGGAGGACTCCAGGTTCGTCATGAAGCCCGACGGGTGCAGGATCGTCCGTTCCAGTCCGCTCGCCCGGACGGCACGGTCGATCCGCCAGATGGCACTGGCCCAGGGCATCGGCGAGTGTTCGGCCGCGTCGCCGCCGGAGAGCTGGACGATCGCGCGGACCCCGGCGGCTCGGGCTGCATGGACGGCGGTGATGCCGTGCTCCGCCTGGCGTTCGGTGGCAGCGGTGACGAGGAAGAGCTGGTCGACGCCCTCGAGCGCGGCGGTGAGGGCTTCACCCTCGTCCATGTCGGCGAGGCGGGCGTCGATCCCGCGGTCGCGGAAGGCCCGGACCTGCTCGGTGCGTCGGACGACGGCGCGGACGTCCGCTCCGGCCGCGTGCAGCATCTCGATGGTCTTGCCGCCGACGTCGCCGGTCGCACCGGTGACCGCGATGGTGTCGCTCATGGTTCCTCCTGGTGGGCGAGGCTGACGCTCGGAGTGAGTATCAGCCTTCTGATACTGAATGGTACGCCGTACGATCGGTCCGTGCCCCGGGAGTTCTCAGCGACGCGAGACGACGTCGACGCCATCGCTGCATGGACGGTGATCCGGGCGGCGCGCGAACTCGCCCGACGCCTGGCCACCGAGCTCGACCCGCTCGACCTCACCCCGGTCGAGTTCGGTGTCCTCGTCCAGCTCGCCGCGGCCGACGGCCTCAGCCAGGCCGACCTCGCCCGTGCCGTGGGCGTCCGCCCGCAGAGCATGACGCCGCTCGTGACGGGGCTCGGCGGACGCGGGCTGCTCGACCGGGGTGCCGAACGGGGCCGCGGCCGGCTCTCCCACATCCGACTGACACCGGCGGGCCGCGAGCTGCTGAGCCGGGCGTACCCGGTCGTGCACGCGAGCAACCGGTGGTTCGGCGACGATCCGGAGGACAGCGCCGCACTGGTCACGACGCTGCGGCCCCTGCTCGGCGACGCCAGCGACCCGGTCGACGCCCCGGTACCCTGAACCGGTGACCGACCCGAGCTCCGCGATCCCCACGCACTGGACCCTCACGCTGGTCTGCGACGACCGGCCGGGCATCGTGCACGCCGTCTCCGGAGCCGTGGTCGCGGCCGAGGGCAACATCACCGAGTCGCAGCAGTTCTCGAGCGCGGACACGAACACGTTCTTCATGCGCCTGCAGGTGATGGCCCCCGTCGACCGCCAGACCTTCCAGGAGGCCCTGGCACCCGTCGTCGAGCGGTACCGTATGCGCGTCCAGCTCGACGTCGTCGGCCGGCCGATGCGCACGCTGGTCCTGGTGTCGAAGGCCGGACACTGCCTCAACGACCTGCTCTACCGTCAGCGCGGCGGGCAGCTGCCCATCGACGTGCCGCTCGTGCTGGCGAACCACCCGGACCTGGCCGGACTGGCGTCGTTCTACTCGGTGCCGTTCGAGCACCGCCCCGTCACAGACGCCGACTCGAAGGCCGCGATGGAGCGCCGCATCCTCGAAGCGGTCGAGGAGCACGACATCGAGCTCGTCGTCCTCGCCCGCTACATGCAGATCCTCTCCCCCGAGCTGTGCGCGGCCCTCGCCGGTCGTGCCGTGAACATCCACCACTCGTTCCTGCCCGGCTTCAAGGGCGCGAACCCGTACCGGCAGGCGCACGCCCGCGGTGTGAAGCTCATCGGTGCCACCGCGCACTTCGTCACGAGCGATCTGGACGAGGGCCCGATCATCGAGCAGAACGTCGTCCGGGTCGACCACACGAAGGAACCGGCCGAACTCGTCTCGATCGGGCAGGACGAGGAGTCCCGCACCCTGACCCAGGCCGTGCGCTGGATCGCCGAGGACCGCGTGCTCCTCGACGGCGCCCGCACGATCATCTTCAAGTAGGCCCGGCGATGCACGACGCACCCCGCAGCCCGATCGACCCCGGCGACGACCACGCACCGGCGACGCCTGCCGCAGCAGCGCGACGGTTCGATGTCTGGAGCGCCCTCCGCTTCCTGGTCTGCGCCTTCGGTCTGCTGTCTCTGGCGTACTGGGGGTACCTGACCTGGCCGTACCCGTTCCCCGCGCTGTTCTTCATCGTCGGCGCCCCGCTGTTCGCCGCCCTGGTGTGGTTCTTCTTCCGCTCACCGAACTCGCCGATCGAGACCGACGTCGTCGGCAAGACCATCGTCGAGGTCGCCCTCGTCGTCGCGGCAGGCGCGACCTGGATCTCGCTGGGCCACCCGGCCGTCGGACTCGTGTTCGTCGTCGTGGCCGCCGTGAGCGGGATCGTCGCGGCCCGGCGGGAGACCGCGTGAGCACCGCCGGACGGGAGGCCCACCGCACGCTGGTCCGCGCCGCCCACCTGGTCGACGTGGCCGGCCCCGTGACGGACGGATGGGTGCTCGTCGGAGGGGACACGATCCTCCAGGCCGGGACGGGAGTCGCACCGGAGGCCGACGAGGTCGAGGACCTCGGTGACGCGACCCTGGTGCCCGGCTTCCTCGACCTGCACGGACACGGCGGCGCGACCCAGGCGTACGAGGACGACGACTTCAGCGCAGCCCTGGCGGCGCACCGCACACACGGCACCACCCGCTCGGTGGTGAGCCTGGTCGCGAATCCGTTGCCGGAACTCGCCCGGTCGCTCGACCGGATCCGCACGGTGACGGCGATCGATCCCCTCGTGCTCGGAGCGCATCTCGAGGGACCGTTCCTCTCCCCGCACAACAAGGGGGCACACAACGAGGACCACCTCGTCGCGCCGACGCCCGGGGCCGTCGACGCGTTGCTCGCAGCGGGCGACGGCGTCCTCCGCCAGATCACGATCGCGCCCGAGCTGCCCGGCGCGCTCGACGCCGTCCGTCGGTTCGTCGCCGCCGGGGTCACCGTCGCCGTCGGGCACACGGTCGGGACGTACGAGCAGGCACGCGCCGCGTTCGACGCCGGTGCGACCGTCCTGACGCACGCGTTCAACGCGATGCCGGGGCTGCACCACCGCCGTCCGGGGCCGATCGGTGCCGCGGTGGACGACGACCGGGTGACCCTCGAACTCATCCTCGACGGTGTGCACGTGCACCCGGCCGCAGCACGCACGCTGTTCCGCGCTGCGCCCGGTCGGGTCGCGCTCATCACCGACGCGATGGGTGCCGCGGGGGCTGCCGACGGCCCCTACCGACTCGGCTCGCTCGACGTCACCGTCACGGACGGCGTCGCGCACGTCACCGGGACGGACACGATCGCCGGCTCGACCCTGACGCAGGACGTCGCGCTCCGGAACGCCGTGCGGCTCGCGGGTCGGTCACTGCCGGAGGCCGTCGCCGCGCTGACGAGCATCCCGGCGGAGGCCCTCGGGCTCGGCGACCGGTTCGGGCGTCTCGCGCCCGGGTTCGCTGCGGACCTCGTCGCGCTGTCGCCGTCGCTCGAGGTCGAGCGCGTGTGGGGTGGCGGGCGGGAGCTGCGCTGACGACGGACGCGGCCTGTCAGCCTTCGGGTGCCGGTCGCCCGGCGTCGAGGTGGCGGTGCAGGGCCGCCGTGAGCACCCGCATGTCCTCGAGTTGCTCGGCGGTGAACGCGTCGATGAAGACGTCGCGGACGACACGGAGGTGCGCGGCGGAGGAACTGCGGAACACCCCCGCCCCGGTCGGGCTGAGCGTGATGGCCGCACCGCGAGCGTCGCCACCGACCGCGCCCCGGAGCACGAGCTGCCGTGCCTCCATGCGCCGGAGGTGGTGCGAGAGCCGACTCCGTTCCCAGCCCACGACCACGGCGAGGTCCGACGACCGCAGGGTCCGGTCCGGAGCTTCGCTCAGCGCCAGCATCACCGAGTAGTCGCCGGGCGAGATCCCGGAGGTCTCCTGGAACGCAGCCCCCAGGGTGCGCTTGACGCGCTCGGAGGTCTCGACGTAGTCCCGCCAGACCGCCAGCTCGGACGCACGCATCGACCGCTTACCGGCACGTTGCTCCTGCGGTTCACTCATGTGTGTCCTCCTGTTGACAACGCGACGGTACCGTCACATGATTGACGCGTCAACCATTTGGTTGATGTGTCAATCAAGTGAGGGACCATGCCCGACATCATCTTCGGCCTCGACACGTTCGGCGACGTCCCCTCCGACGACACCGGCGTGCAGGTCAGTCACGCCCGTTCGATCCGGCAACTCGTCGACGAAGCCGTCCTGGCCGACGAGCTCGGCGTCGACGTCTTCACCGTGGGCGAGCACCACCGCCCGGAGTACTCGGTCTCGTCGCCGGAGACGGTGCTCGCGGGGCTGGCCACGGCGACCGAGCGCATCCGCCTCAGCTCCGGCGTCACGGTCCTCAGTTCGGATGACCCCGTACGGGTGTTCCAGCGGTTCGCGACCGTCGACGCCCTGTCGAACGGGCGGGCCGAGGTGATCCTCGGGCGCGGCTCCTTCACCGAGTCGTTCCCGCTCTTCGGCTACGACATGGCCGACTACGACGTGCTGTTCGAGGAGAAGATCGAGCTGTTCGCCCGACTGCTGCGGGAGACGCCCGTCACCTGGTCCGGGACGACCCGAGCGCCGCTCGTCGACGCCGACGTGTTCCCGAAGACGGAGCACGGCCTGACGACCTGGGTCGGCGTGGGCGGATCCCCGGAGTCGGTCGTGCGGACCGCGCGGTACGGCTTCCCGCTCATGCTCGCGATCATCGGCGGCCAGCCCGAGCGCTTCACGCCGTTCCTCGACCTCTACCGGCGTGCGACCGAGCAGTTCGGGACACCGCGGCACCCGGTCGGGATGCACTCCCCCGGTTTCGTCGCGGACACCGACGACGAGGCCCGGGAAGCGTGGTTCCCGCACTACAAGGTGGTGCGGGACCGCATCGGCGCGCTCCGTGGCTGGCCGCCGGTGACCCGCGCCGAGTTCGACCACGAGGTCGAGTCCGGGTCGATGTACGTCGGGTCCGCCGAGACCGTCGCACAGCGGATCGCACGCAGCGTCCACACGATGGGCGTCGGGCGTTTCGACATGATCTACACCTCGGGCGCCCAGTCGATGCGGTCGCGCCTGCGGTCCGTCGAGCTGTACGGCAGCACGGTCGTCCCGCGCGTCCGCGAGCTGCTCGCCGACATGCCCTCGTCGCCCGCACCGGACGCCCTGTCTCTTATACACATCTCCGAG
>NZ_QKSF01000016.1:0-35784 GCF_003234045.1 Curtobacterium sp. MCPF17_047
TATAAGAGACAGCACCCGTACCAGCTCCACCCGCCCCAGCAGAGTCCCGGAACAGGATCCGATGACCGACGCAACCGAACCGGCAGGCCCGGACGCACCGGAGGACCGCACCACACCGGTCCCGCGGACACCGCGGTCCGAGGTCCGGGAACGCCTGCTCGCCGCCGGCTCCCGGGTCTTCGCCGAGCAGGGCGTGCACGAAGCGCGGCTCGACGCCGTCGCCGCCGCCGCGGGCTTCAGCAAGGGCGCGGTGTACTCGAACTTCTCGTCGAAGGAGGACCTGCTCGCACAGGTCATGCAGCGCGCCACGAACCGGGTGCTCCAGTCGCTGCAGGAACTCATCGGCATCGACATCAGCGCCGCCGACGTCGGTGACGTCGTCCGGGCCGCGTTCGGACGACACGACCAGAGCGCCGAGTTCGCCCTGCTCTCCGAACTGCGCGCCTACGCCATCCGGCACCCGGAGTTCATGCCCGAGTTCGTCCGGCAGCGCCGCACCCTGCAGGACGGCGTCCGGGAACTCGTCCACACCTGGTTCGCCGCGCACCCCGAGGTCGACCCCGGCATGCCGCTCGACACGTTCGCGACGATCCTCGTCGCCACCAACTCCGGCATGGTGTTCGACGCCCCCGCCCTCGACGGGATGAACCCGGGCGAGGCCGTCGCGACGATGGTGGAGGCGGTACTCCGACCGCGCTGAACCGCCGACGTGGCCAGCGGGTCAGCCCGCTGCCGGCGCGGGTCGCCCGTCCGACGGACGGCCCGAGGGCAGCAGACTCGGCGGGAGCAGGCGGGATCGGACCACCCGACCACGCGAGACCGCGCCGTCCAACGCGGTGCGGGCCTCCCGGACGGACCGGAGCAGTGCCTGCGTGTCCGCACGGCCGTCGACGGCGAAGCGCTCGTGGTCGACGGCGTCCACCACGGACTGCAGGTGCGGCAGCACCGACGCCGGCACCACCGTCCGGAGTCGGCCGAGGACGCCCCGTGCGGTCCGGGCGACGGCGGCTGCGTCCCCGGGTGGCGCCGAACCGGGTGCGAACCCGTGGTCGGCGACGTCGTCGAGCAGTTCCCGCCACGCGGCGACGGCCGGATGCCGTCCCGCCGCGACCGCGCCGAGCCGACGGTGCCGTCGTGCCGCTCGGACCGCGCCGGGCGCGACGAGCACCGCGAGGGCGACGAGCACGCCGACGAGCACACCCCACGGGGCACCACCACCACCGGCACTGCTGCCGCCCGCAGCCGCGGAGGTCGGCGTCGGCGAGGCCGACGCCGAGGCCGACGGCGCCGTGGTCTCGCCGGGAGCGGGCAGCGGCGTCTCGGTCGGGGCGGGCGCCGACGTGGCCGACGCCGAGGGCTGCGGCTGCGCGGCCTGGTCGGAGTCCGGCGTCGGTTCGAACGACACCCACCCGGCGCCGCGGATGTACAGCTCCGGCCACGAGTGCAGCTGGCGGTTCGACACGGTGTACTGGCCGTCCTCGCGGCTGGCACCGGCGCGGTAGCCGACGGCGATGCGCGACGGAATGCCGAGGGTCCGGGCCATCACGGCCATCGCGGACGCGAAGTGCACGCAGTACCCCGAGCGCTCCTGCAGGAACCGTGCCACGACGTCCATGCTGTCACCGTCGTAGCCCTGCTCGACCGGCGCCGTCTCGGAGTAGGTGAACAGGCCGCTGCGGAACCACTGCTCGAGCGCCCGGGCCTGCCCGTAGTCGGTGGTCGCGCCGGCGTCGACCCGGGCCGCGGTGGTGCGGATCACGTTCGGCAGGTCGTCGGGCAACTCGGTGTCGGTGCGGAGCTGCGCCCGGGACGGCGCGACGAAGCCACGACCGTCGGCCTGGGACAGCCGGCCGGAGGCGGCGATGGCGTCGAGGTACGCGTTCGCGGACACCGAGGCGCCGTACGCCTCGTAGACCGCACCGCGGCGGGTCGCCGGACCCGCGGAACGGACCGTGTTCGTGTCCCCGGACCAGCGCCACTGGGCGAGGTCGAGGTTCGTGGACTTCGACTCGACCGACATCGCCCCGGCGGGCAGCGGCAGGTAGTTGCTCGACAGTCCGGTGATCTGCACCGTCACGTCGCCACGGTCGGCCAACCGCGGGTTGACGCCGTCCACCCGACGGGACTGGTCGGCGGTGTCCGCGGTGGAGGCGTCGGTGACGGTCGGCACCCAGTCGCCCGTGCCGAACTCGTCGAGGTCCGCGAGCTTGAGGTACTCCGGTTGCCCGTCCGAGGACCGGTACCGGAAGACCTCGAGCTCGCTCGGTCGACGGAGGTCCTGGCCGAGTTCGAGCAGGGTGCCCGGGCGTCCGGGCTGGATCGGCGACTGGATCGCCCCCGTCACGCCGGAGAGCCAGCCGGCGTCGATCGGCACGAGGACGGGCAGCCCGATGGCCACGACCAACCCGATGGCGCCGACGACGGCAGCCGGGAAGACCCGTTGCACCGGCCGGACCGACGTCCACAGCAGCGCGAGGAAGGCCAGCGCGGCGGACACGACCAGCCACCCGGACGGGGCCTCGCCCGTGATGATGCCCGGCACCAGGAGGATCACGAGCGCGGGGGCCGCGGCCAGGGCGGCGGTCGGGGCCACGGCTGCCAGGAACAGCGAGGCGCCCGCCACCCAGGCGATCGCCACCGTCACGATCAGCCGGATCGAGTCCGTCTGCGGCAGCGGAGCCGGGTTCAGGCGGATCGCCGCCAGCGTCTGCCCGAGCGCGCCGTCCCGGTCGAGCCAGCCGAGCGGCACGGTGTCGTTGAGGAGCGCCGCGGCGCAGGAGCCGAGCACGAGCGTCGCGACGAGCGCCACGAAGCGGACGCCGCGGGGCCGGGTCCGGACGGCGAGCAGGACTGCGACGAGCACGGCGGTGAACACCACGCCGGACAGCCACCACGAGATCCCCTGCACGAGCGGGCGCATCGCCAGTGCGGCGACGAGGACGGGCACCGGGGCGAGGGCCACGACCCAGGCGCCGGGGGTGTCCGGGCTGCGGTCGTCGCGGTCCAGGACCTCGCGGACGTCGACGTGCTGGCGCTGCCGGCTCGGGCTGGTGGCGGTCACCGGCTGCGTCCGCTCACGGTCGTGCCGGGCACCGGCACCACGAGCACGCGCCACCCGGCGCGGTCCATGATCCCGCGGACGACGGGGTCGGGGGCGACGACGGTGACGAGCACCCCGCGGCTCGACCCGTTCGTCGCGGAGACGAGCCCGGCCGCCTCCTCCGGGCTGCAGTGCCCGGTGACGACCGCGGTCATGCCGTGCACGTCACGACCGCGGACGCCGTGCAGCACGTCGACGGGGTCGCGCGAGTCGGACCGGGCCTGGACGTCGGCGAGGCCCACGAGCACCTCGGACAGACCACCGGCGTCGCCGCTGTGGCGGACGTCACCGCCGGGACCGTCACTGACGAGTGCGACCCGGGACGTCCGTGCCGACAGCGCCCGGGCGACGCTCGCCGCCACCACGACCGCGTGCTCGAACGCCTGGTCGCCGCCGAGGTCGGACAGTTCGGACAGGTCGTCGCGGCCGAGCTGCTGGTACGAGGAGCGGCGCACGTCGAGGGCGACCACGGCCTCCGGGGGCTGCGCCTGCGTGGTCTGACGGACGTGCAGGACGCCCCGCTTCGCGCTCTGTCCCCAGTGCACGCGGCGGATCGGGTCGCCCGGACGGTACGGGCGGAGCTCGCTGTCGTCGGCCGATCCGCCCTGTCCGACCCGGCCCTCGTCCGCGGAGACCGCGCCGGCGAGGGCACCGGTGTCGAGCGCGGCGAGCGGCGTCGTCCCGGGGACCACGACGACCTCCTCGGCCGGGACGACCGGCCGGTCGATGCGGAGCAGCCCGAACGGGTCCTCGACGCGGATCGTGACCGGGCCGATGGTCGCCCGCCCGCGGTGGATCGCGAGGGCCTCGACGTCCAGGACGGCCGGCGGCTGGCCGGGTCCGATGGTGACCAGCGACGCCGCGTCACCGGTGCTCACGAAGAGGTCGTCGAGCTGTTCGCGGACCAGCAGCGTGGACCGCGGTGCGAAGCGCACCCCGGAGCCCCGGAGCGTGACCCGCTCCCGGTAGACCTCTCCCACCTGCACGGTCGCGCGCGGTGCCGACCGGGAGGCCCGGAGCGGCGCCGCCACGGCCAGTGCGGTGACGACACCCGCGACGACGAGCACCAGGAGCAGGAGACCCGCGGACACGGCGACGCTCATCGACGCCACGAGTCCGCCGCCGACGAGCCCGATGCCGACCGCGAGGACCGTCCAGCCGCGCAGCGTCGGTCGGGGGAACGGGGTCCGCCGCAGCATGCCGACCCCGCGGCGTCCGATGCGGGACAGCGCCGAGCCGGCCGCGCCCGCGCGGAGCGCGATCGGACGGGCAGCGGGGCGCCGGTCGGCCATCAGGAGCGGACGGGGGTCGCGGTGAACGGCACCGCGGTGTCGGAGACGATCCGGACGACGATCTGGCGGGCGGTGTCCTCGGCCGAACCGCCGAGGCCGCGGGCGACCGGGACGAGCCGGTGTGCCAGGACGACCGGGGCCAGGGTCGCGACGTCGTCCGGGGTGACGAACGGCCGGCCGAGGAGCGCTGCGTGGGCGCGGGCCGCCTGCGCCAGGTGCAGGGTCGCGCGGGGGCTGGCACCGAGGAGCAGGTCGGGGTGTGTACGGGTGGCGCGGACGATCTCGACGATGTACGCCTCGACGTCCGCCGCGATGTGCACCGTCCGCACGGACGCGATCATGGCGCGGAGCGTGTCGACGTCGACGACGGGGCGCAGGTCGGCGAGCGGGTCGTGTCCGCCGCGGGCCGCGAGCATGCGCCGTTCGGCACCGGGGCTCGGGTAGCCCATCGCGATGCGCGCCATGAACCGGTCGCGCTGCGCCTCCGGCAGGGGGTACGTGCCCTCCATGTCGACCGGGTTCTGCGTCGCGACGATCATGAAGGGGGTCTCGAGGGGCCGGGTCACGCCGTCGACGGTGACCTGGGACTCGGCCATCGCCTCCAGGAGCGCCGACTGCGTCTTCGGGCTCGTGCGGTTGATCTCGTCGCCGATGACGACGTTCGCGAACACCGGACCCGGCGAGAACCGGAAGGCGCCGGACGACTGGTCGTAGATGTTCACGCCGGTGACGTCCGAGGGCAGCATGTCGGAGGTGAACTGGATGCGGCTCACGGACCCGCCGACCGAGGCACCGAGGGCCTTCGCCAGCACGGTCTTGCCGACGCCGGGGACGTCCTCGACGAGCAGGTGTCCCTCGGCGAGCATCACGGTGAGGGCGGTGCGGATGGCCTCGGTCTTGCCGTCCACCACGGTCGCGACCGACGCCATGACGGCCGCACCCGCGTCCTGGATCCGGTCGATCGGGACGGTCTGGTGGGTCAGCTCCGGCACGCAGGTCTCCTCGCCGCTGGGTCGATGTCCGGCGATGCTACAACGGCCGAGTGAGCGCAACCGGAGGATGCGTCACCGATCGCGCAGCGCGGACGGGACATGCGGTGCGGACGGGAGACGCAGTGCCGCGTCCGCGGCGAGCAGGACCTCCGCCGCCACCGTGACCCCCTCCTCCCGCCCGAGCTCGGTGTCCTCGTGCTCGATGTTGACGAGCATGTCCGGGTCGACCTCGTGCAGCGCGCGGAGGAACTCGGTCCAGAACGCGGTGTCGTGCCCCTTCCCGAGCGCCACGAAGTCCCACGCGGACGGCTTCGGCCACTCGTTCGCCCACTCGTCGCCGCCGAGGTTGGTGCGCGGCTCGTCCGGTGACAGTCGCCGGAACGAGTTGTCGAGCACGCCGTTGATCGCGGCGTGCGGGTTGATCCGGACGTCCTTGGCGGCGGCGTGCAGGACGAGCGGGCCGAGGTCACGGACGACGGCGACCGGGTCCATCTGCTGCCAGAACAGGTGGCTGGCGTCGAGTTCCACGCCGGTGTTCGTCAGGGCACCGCGTTCCACGAGTTCCCGGACCGACGCCGGGTTGAAGACGAGGTTCTGCGGATGCAGCTCGAGCGCGACGTGCACCCCGTGCTCCCGGGCGAACGCGTCGATCTCCTGCCAGAACGGCACCGCGATGCTCCACTGGTGTTCGAGGACGTCGAGCGCGGCGGAGTTCCAGGCGTTCACGATCCAGTTCGGACGGGTCCCGCCGGGCTCCCCCGCCGGCAGTCCGGACATCGTGACGACGCGGGTCTGCCCGAGGCGGGCCGCCAGGCGGATGCTGCGTCGGATGTCCTCCGCGTGCGCACGGCCGATCGCGGGGTCGGGGTGCAGCGGGTTGCCGTTGCAGTTGAGTCCGGCGATCGACACCCCGGTGCCGTCGAACTGCTCGAGGAAGGCGTCGCGAGCCGCGTCGTCCGTCAGGATCGCGTCGATGTCCGGCACGTGCACCGGGGGCAGGAAGCCGCCGGTGTTCAACTCGATCCCGGTCAGGCCGGCCCGACGGACGGCGGTGAGTGCGTCGGCGAGGGACCGGTCGTGGAAGACCGCGTTGTACAGTCCGAGCTTCATGCGCTGACCGTCGCCGTCGTGTCGGCGGTGCGCCGGGCCTCCACCGTGACCGTGCGACCGCCGTCGGCGGCCGATGCGGTGACGGCGGCGAGGACCTCCATGTTGTGCACGCCGTCGTGGAAGGTGGCGTTCGTCGGCAGGGGGTCGGCGACCCCGGCCACCTCGTCGAGGAAGGCGCGGGCCTGCACCTCGAACATCTGGTTCTGCCCCCAACCGACGCCGGGTGCGTCCATCGCCATCCCGCCCGCGACGTAGGGGTGGTCGGGGCCGAGGACGACCTGCCGGTACCCGCCCAGGCGGCTGCCGTCGCTGCGGAGGGCGAGACCGATCTCGGCCGGACGCTCCTGGTCCCAGCGCGCCGCCCCGTTCTCGCAGAACACCTCGACCACCAGGCCGTTCGGGTGCGCCGTCGTGACGCGCGAGACCTCGAGGGAGCCGACACCGTCACCGAAGCGAGCGGCGAAGGTGGCGTAGTCGTCGTTCTGCACGCGTGCCGTCTCCCCCGTGAGCGGTGCCCCCTGCCCACGGAGCGCGTGTCCGGCCGCGACCGGGCGCTCGGTGATCTCGGTGGTGAACAGTCCTCCGCTGACCTGCGCGACGTCCCCGGCCAGGAACTCGGCGATGTACGTCAGGTGGGACCCGACGTCGGCGAGCGCGCCGGTGCCCGGGGCGCCGGCGTAGCGCCACGAGAACGGCACGTCGGGCGAGGAGCCGTAGTCCGTCCAGTACCGTCCGGAGAGGTGCCGCACCCGGCCGAGCGTGCCGTCGTCGACGAGCTCGCGGATCGCGGCGAGGCCGGGGGCGCGGCGGTAGGTGAAGCCGATCCGGGCGGTGATGCCCCGTTCCGCTGCCCGGTCCGCGGCGTCGGCCATCGCGCGGGCGTCCTCGAGCGAGTCGGCGAGCGGCTTCTCGCAGAGGACGTGCTTGCCGGCGTCGAGCAGCCCCTCGACGATCTCGCGGTGCAGGCTGTTCGCGACCACGACGCTGACGACGTCGATGTCGTCCGCCGCGGCGATCGCCCGCCAGTCGGTGTCGTGCCGCTCGTACCCGAACCGCCGCGCCGCCTGCTGGGCGAGCGGCTCGTACACGTCCCCGACCGACACGAGTCGGACGGGCGGCAGGACCGGGTCGAAGAGGGTCGGTGCGGTCCGCCACGCATTCATGTGGGCCTTGCCCGCCATGCCGGCTCCGATGACGGCGACGCCGATGGGCTCGCTCATGTGCACTCCTTCGTGACGGTGACCCGACGTTCTGGAACGTTCCAGAACGAGTGGCTACACTGTAGACGCAGGCACCCATGTCCTGTCAATGCCTGATCTGCAGGAGGGTCCATGGCCGAGCGACCGCCGACGATCATCGACGTCGCCGCCCGTGCCGGGGTCTCGAAGTCACTCGTCTCGATGGTCGTGCGCGGCGACCCGGGGGTCTCCCCCGCCCGCCGCGCGGCCGTCCTCGCCGCCGTCGCCGAGCTCGGCTACCGCACGAACCGGGCCGCGGCGATCCTCGCGGGCACCAGGACCGGCACCGTCGGGGTGGTCGTCGATGACTTCCGCAACCCCTGGTACGTCCCGATGCTCGACGGCATCCGGGAGGTCCTCGCGCCCCGCGGACTCCGACTCACCCTGGCCGACGGCGCCGCGAACGCGCACCTCGGCGCCTCACCCTTCGACGACCTCGTCTCGCTGCGCGTCGACGGCGTCGTCCTCGCCGCCGAGTCACCCGCCGGCCTCGTCGTCCCGGACGGCCTGCCTGTCGTCGTCGCCGGCGAGCGCGCCGTCCGCCCCGCGGACACCGACACCGTCGCGTCGGACGAAGCCGCGGGCGGACGACTCGCCATCCGCCACCTCGTCCACCTCGGCCACCGGAGGATCGCGCACCTCACCGGGACGGGAGGCTCGGCCACCGCCCGTCGCGTCGCCGCCGTCGCCGAGATGGCCCGCTCCGGCATGGTCCCGGTCGTCGCCGGCGACGCCGGCACGGACGAGGCCGCCGGACACCAGGCGGCCCGGACCGTGCTCGCCGAGCACCCGGACGTCACCGCGTTCTTCGCCGCGAACGACGTCATGGCGATGGGTGCGATCGCCGCCGTGCTCGAGGCCGGACTGCGGGTGCCCGAGGACGTCTCCGTGATCGGGCACGACGAGACCCCGCTGGCGTCGTCACCCCTCGTCGGTCTGACCACGGTCGACCCGCACAACGACGAGGTCGGACGGCGTGCGGCGGCACGGCTGCTGGTGCGGCTCGACGCTGCCGCCGGGCGACCGGACGGCAGCGCTGCGGCACCGGCCCCGGCCCCGACGCGGTCACTCGTCGAACCGTCACTCGTGCTCCGGCGCACCACGGGGCCGCCGCCGTCCTGATCCGCTGAGCCGAGATCGGCGCGGTGCAGCGCTTCCGTGCCCGACGGATCAGCGCTCGGGCAGAGGCGACAGGTTGAGCGACCACATCGCGACGCCGTGCACACCGAGCTCGCGCGCCAGGTCCCGGCGTGCGGCGTAGGACCGGTCGTCGGACCAGCGCAGCTGCCGGCCGTCCTCGAGCGTCGCCGACCACTCCCCCGTACGGTCCGACCATTCTGCCCGCTCGCCGGCCAGGTGCGCTGCCCGGGCTGCCGGGATCGGGGCGGCGTCCGCGCCGGACCCCCACGCGTAGCCGTAGCCCGCGATGCCGACGTCGATGCGGTCTGCGGGGAGGCCGCCGTCGACGGCGGTGCGCACGGCCTTCCGCGTCCACGGCAACGACCCGATCGTGCCAGGACCGCCCCACGGCCCGTGCTGGTCGTAGGTCATCAGGACGATGCGGTCGAGGTGCGGGGCGAGCCCGGCCAGGTCGTAGCCGCGCGAGCGGTACTCCGCCGGGTCGGTGGAGGACATCATCGCGATCGAGACCTCGGCGTCGTCCCCGAGCCGCTCGCGGACGGCACTCCGGAGCGCCCGGGTGAAGGTGACCAGGTCGGCCTGGTCCTGGGAGCGCATCGACTCGAGGTCGATCTGCACGCCGTCGGCCCCGAGGCGAGCCGCCAGGTCGACGAGCCCGCCGACGACACGCTCCCGGTTCGTCGGCGACGACAGCAGCGCCGTGGCCGCTTCGGGCGAGAAGTCCCCGAGCGTCGACGTGTAGTTGCTGAAGAGCACCTCGGTCCGGGCCCCGGCGTCCGCGGCGACGCCGACGAGTTCGCCGACGTCGCCCGAGGTCGGGAGCAGGTGCGTGCCGTCGTCGGCCAGCGCCGCACCGTCCACCCCGATGACGTCTGCCCCGCGGTCGACGGCGGTGCGCACGCGGTCGGCGGCACCCCCTCCGGGTTCGACGTAACCCTCGATGCCGCCGGCCGCGCCGCGGGTGCCGTCGGCGCTGCAGCCCGAGAGCAGCACGGCGCCGAGCGCCACGGTCGCCGCTGCCGTCGTCATCCGTCGCATCACCCGATGACCGTAGCTGGTGCGTCCGGGGGCGCGCCCCGGGCGGCCGGTGGACCGAGACCCGGACGTCGGGGGGAAGAGCTGCGCACCGGGAACGACGAAACCCCGGTCCGCATCGACGGTTCCGGGGTTTCGTGGAGTGCGGAGACGGAGGGATTTGAACCCTCGGTCCCCGAAAGGGGACTCCACCTTAGCAGGGTGGTGCACTCGGCCTGACTATGCGACGTCTCCAGGTGTTCGACGACGAGCATACAGGAGGTCAGGCGGACTCTCGACCCGCCGGATCGCCGTCAGCGGAGCCGCAGTCGTGCCCGATGAGCGGGCATCTGCGGCTCCGTTCTCATCGGTCCCCCGAAGTGGGGACGATGGGGGGTTGCTGTTGTGTACCCCGGTGCATAGTCTCATGGTGACGTGGCATCACATTCCGGGGCGTCACAACCCCGTCGCCGCGACACAGCACCCAGCAAGAGCACGCAGTACAGCACCCAGACGTCGCTCCCCGTGGCCTGGGCCTGACGCCCCCGATCGTCAGCGCCCGCCCGGGGAGCGACTTGGTTCCGCGACGGCATGGTGATGTCCGTCGCGCACGGCGACACCGGTTCCACTCAAGCCGTCTCGGCGCTGCGGAACCGCTCGGGCAGCGCGATCAGCAGCTCGGCCAGCTCGGTCAGCCGGACGGCGCACAGCGCGACGTCGTCCGCGAGCGCTGCGGTCCGTGCAGCCTTGACGACCTGCATGCGCCGGGTCCAGTCCGCTGCGACGTCGATGCCGTTCGCCCGCGCGATGTCGTCCGTGTGGAAGACATCGAGCACGGTCTGCTGCGATCGCAACCAGTCAGCGCTCACCGGGGCTCCGGACCGCCGGAGCACCCACACCGCGAGCTCCACGAACGCACCGGCCTCCGACAGACAGTCGCGGAGGACGGCGGGGTCGAAGGGCTCGTCGCCCCGGGCACAGCTGGTCGGCGGATCGACCAGCATCGAGCGCGCGATCCGGGTGCGCTCGACCATCTGCCCGACCGTCCACGGGGCGATCACCACACCGACGTAGCGCTGCACGATGACCAGTCGGAGGGCCTCGAGCGGCACGAGCGCTTCGCGGACCGGGGTCCGTGACACCCGCATGTCGTCGGCCAGCGCGTCGAGGCGCAGGCGCTGTCCACGGCGGTAGTCACCGCGCAGGATGTGGCGCAACATCCGTTCGAAGACCGCGTCACGCAAGAGGTTGCGCGGCACCCCCAGCGGGTCGGTGACACCGCCGCCGGCACTGGTGCCGGCACCGGCGGCACCGGGTTCGGCACCGGTGGCACTCGTGGCACTGGTGGCACTGGTGGCACTGATCACGTCGCTCTCGACGCGCAGGAGTCCGGTCATCAGGTCACCGTCCCGCACGGCGGCTCCGATGGCCGAGGGCGCCGTCTGCCCGGTGGACAACCGGACGCGGCCGTCTTCTGTGGAGGACAGCATGCTGCCCCCTCCGGCGGTGTACGGCCGTCGTGGTGGTGTCGTGCATCGGATCCTCCGTGACCACGGCCCTCCGGACGGGGCCGTGGTCACGAGGATCACAGGATGCGGCGGTGACCGCTAAACATGTTGCATCAGGAGTTTCGCCCGGTCGCCGGCCCACGGCTGGACGGGCCTCCCGTGCCGGAACCCGGACCGGAGTCCGCACTGTCCTTCCCGGTCAACACCGACAGCGGCTGGGTGATGTCCTCGAGGCCCTTCCGGGCGGCATCGACCCCGAAGACGAGTGCGACCACCCCGCCGACGATCATCACCCCGGACCCCAGCAGGTACCCCCAGAAGAGCGGCTCGCGGTCCGAACCGTCGCCGATGAAGGCGCCGTAGATGAGCGGCGCGATCGCGCCGAAGACCTGCGCCAGCGCGAAGAAGTACGAGATCGCCTGCGACCGCAGTTCGAGCGGGAAGATCTCGCTCACCGTCAGGTAGGCACTCGAGGCACCGGCCGACGCGAAGAAGAACGACACGCACCAGAACGCCACCTGCCAGCCCGCGTTGATCGCGTCCGCGCGGAACAGGAACGCCGAGGTGGCGAGCACCAGACCGGACACCAGGTAGGTCAGGAAGATCATCTGCCGCCGACCCCAGGTGTCGAAGAAGCGGCCGAGGATGATCGGCCCGAGCAGGTTGCCGATCGCGAACGGGAAGAAGTAGATCGACGTCTCTGCGGTCTTCAGCCCGAAGAAGTTCGTCAGCACGAGTGCGTACGTGAAGAAGATCGCGTTGTACAGGAACGCCTGCGTGATCATCATCGTCGCGCCGACCAGCGTCCTGGTCGGGTACTGCTTGAGCAGCACGCGCGCGATGGTCAGGAACCCCACCCGGTCCATCGGTGTGACGGTCATCGCCTTCGACTGCGGCACCGGCTCGAGCTCCTTGCCGGACTCCCGCTCGACCTCGGCCTCGATCCGCGCGACGGTGTCCTCCGCCTCCTGCTCCTTGCCGTGCGTCATCAGCCACCGGGGACTCTCCGGGATGTGCCGACGGAGGAAGATGATCGCGATGCCGAGCACCGGGCCGAGGAAGAACCCGATCCGCCACCCGATGCTCTCGGAGAAGTTGGCCGTGTCGAGCAGGTAGATGTTCGCGGCCGCACCGAGGGCGGCGCCGCCCCAGTAGGTGCCGTTGATCGCGATGTCGACGTGCCCGCGGTACTTCGCCGGGATGAGTTCGTCGATCGCCGAGTTGATCGCGGCGTACTCGCCACCGATGCCGAGACCGGCGACGAACCGGAAGACCGCCAGGAACCAGAAGTCCTGCGCCAGACCCGCGACGCCGGAACCGATCAGGTAGATCGCGAGCGTCAGGATGAAGAGCTTGCGCCGACCGAGTCGATCCGACAGGCGCCCGAAGACCAGTGCGCCGACGACCTGGCCGACCAGGTAGATGCTGCCGAGGGACGCGACGTCCTGGTTCGACAGTCCCAGGTCGGCCTTGAACCCGGCGTTCGAGACGATCTGGATCTCGAGTCCGTCGAGGATCCACGACACCCCCAGGCCGACCACGACGCTCCAGTGGAACCTCGTCCACGGCAGTCGGTCCATCCTCGCCGGGACGAGACTCGTGACCGTCCCGTCCTTCGTTCCGCTGGCGCTCGTCATGCGCGTGCTCCTCCCGCGGTGAGCGCCTTCCGCCCGCCGCAAGAACGGAACGTACGCCGGAGCCGCCGCTCTTGTCCGCGGCCGGGACCGGAACGGCCGACGAACGACGAACGATGGGCGTGGCCGCCGGCACGCGTCGGACGGGAGGCTCGTGACGGTGCCGCCACGAGCCTCCGGTCAGTAGCGTGGTGGCGTGCCGCTGCAGAACTCGACCGACCGCATCCTCACCACCCACACGGGCTCGCTCCCCCGGACGCCGGAGCTCACCGCGCTCCTGGTCGCCCGCGACCAGGGCAAGCCGTTCGACGAACAGGCGCTCCGTGACGAGACCGCCGCCGTGCTCGCCCGCACCGTCGACGCGCAGCTGGCGGCCGGGATCGACGTCGTCAACGACGGCGAGGTGCCCCGCGTCGGCTTCTCCACCTACATCCGCGAGCGCCTGTCCGGATTCGGCGGCACGGGGCACCGCAAGCCGACGCTCGACTCCGTGAAGTTCCCCGAGTACGCCGCGTTCCAGGCGCGACAGATCGACGAGGGCGCCGAGTTCGCCCGAGTCTGGGACACCCCGGTGGCGCAGGGCCTGCTGCAGTACGACGAGGAGCGCGCCGGCATCCGGGAGGACCTCGACGGCTTCGAACGCGAACTCGCTCGCAACGCCGAAGCCGGCCGCACCCCGGTCGGCACGTTCATCTCGGCGGCGACGCCCGGGATCGTCGCGACGACCCTGCTGCTCGACGACGCCAACCCGCACTACGCCGACCACCGCGAGTACGTCTTCGCCCTGGCCGAGCAGCTCCGGGTCGAGTACGAGGAGATCGCCGCCCGCGGCCACGTCCTGCAGCTCGACGCTCCGGACCTGGCGATGGAGCGGGTGATCCACTTCGGCGACGCGTCCCTCGACGAGTTCCTGGCGGCGGTCGACCTGCACGTCGACGCGCTCAACCACGCCCTGCGGAACATCCCGAAGGAGCAGACCCGACTGCACGTCTGCTACGGCAACTGGCAGGGGCCGCACCAGGACGACGTGCCCGTCGACGTGCTGCTGCCGCACCTCTACCGGGCCGAGGTCGGGTCGTTCAGCATCCCGTTCGGCAACCCGCGGCACGCGCACGAGTTCCCGGCGTTCCGCGACCTGCCGCTGCCCGACGGCGCGGTCCTCGTGCCGGGCGTCATCGACGTGACGACGAACTACCTCGAGCACCCGCAGCTCGTCGCGAACCGGATCGTCGAGGCGGCCGAGGCCGTCGGTGACCCGACCCGGATCGTCGCCGGCACGGACTGCGGCCTGGCGACCTTCGCCAGCTACGAGTTCGTCGCGTCCGACGTCGCGTGGGCGAAGCTCGGCGCACTCGTCGAGGGAGCCGAGATCGCGTCCCGCCGCCTGTTCGGCTGACGCGTCCGCGACGCCGCCGTCGGCGCGAGACGCCTCCGACACATCGAGACACCGCCACATCCGGCGGCGTCTCGCCCCTCCGGCGGCGTCACGACCAGACGGGGGCGTCTCGGCGCCACGGTGTCGGACGGGAGGCGCGGGGCGGCCCCGCCACGGGCCTCCCGTCCGTTGCCGCCGTCGGTGGGCGGGCGTACCGTGGCGCCCGTGAACCGACCTGATCTCTCCACGGTCGGCGAGCTCCGCGCTGCTGGGCACGTCCAGAAGTCGGTCCGCGCCGAGATCCGCGACAACCTGCTCACCGCCCTCCGCGAGGGCCGTGACCCCTGGCCCGGCCTGCACGGCTTCCAGACCACCGTCATCCCGCAGCTCGAGCGCGCCCTGATCGCCGGACACGACGTCGTCCTGCTGGGCGAGCGCGGCCAGGGCAAGACCCGACTGCTCCGCACCCTGAACGGCCTGATGGACGAGTGGACACCGGTCATCACCGGCTCCGAACTCGGCGAGCACCCGTACGAACCGATCGTCACGGCGAGCATCCGTCGCGCCCAGAACCTCGGCGACGCACTGCCGATCTCGTGGGTGCACCGCGACGACCGCTACGTCGAGAAGCTCGCGACGCCGGACACCTCCGTCGCGGACCTGATCGGTGACGTCGACCCGATGAAGGTCGCCGAAGGCCGCAGCCTCGGCGACCCGGAGACGATCCACTTCGGCCTGATCCCGCGCGGTCACCGCGGCATCGTCGCGATCAACGAGCTGCCTGACCTCGCCGAGCGCATCCAGGTCGCGATGCTCAACGTGATGGAGGAGCGGGACGTCCAGATCCGCGGGTACGTGCTGCGACTGCCGCTCGACGTGCTCGTCGTCGCGAGTGCGAACCCCGAGGACTACACGAACCGCGGCCGGATCATCACACCGCTGAAGGACCGCTTCGGCGCCGAGATCCGCACGCACTACCCGATCGAGCTGGCGGACGAGATCGCCGTCATCCGGCAGGAGGCGCAGTTGACCGCCGAGGTGCCGGACGCCTTGATCGAGATCCTCGCCCGCTTCACCCGTGCCCTCCGCGAGTCGAGTGCCGTGGACCAGCGCAGTGGTGTCAGTGCCCGCTTCTCGATCGCCGGTGCCGAGACGGTGTCCGCCGCCGCCGTGCACCGCGCAGCCCGCCAGGGTGAGCCGGACGCCGTCGCCCGACCGATCGACCTCGAGACCGCGGTCGACGTCCTCGGCGGCAAGATCGAGTTCGAGTCCGGGGAAGAGGACCGCGCCGACGAGGTGC
This sequence comes from Curtobacterium sp. MCPF17_047, assembly GCF_003234045.1. NCBI lineage: Bacteria > Bacillati > Actinomycetota > Actinomycetes > Micrococcales > Microbacteriaceae > Curtobacterium > Curtobacterium sp. MCPF17_047. The sequence continues at coordinate 15,704 of NZ_QKSF01000016.1, forward strand.
TCGAACACCTGCTGCGGACCGCGACCGCCGAGACCGTGCGCTCGCGCTTCCGTGGGCTGGACTTCGGCGTGCTCGTCGATGCGCTCGAGGGCGGCACGATGGTCACCACCGGCGAACAGGTCAGCGCGCGGGACTTCCTCGCCGGGCTGCCGTCGCTCGGTGAGTCCGACCTGTACGACCAGGTGTGCGAGCGCCTCGGCGCCACGTCCGACGGCGAGCGGGCCGGCGCGATCGAGTTGGCGCTGGAGGGCCTGTTCCTGGCCCGCCGCATCAGCAAGGAGTCCGGCGGGGGCGAAGCAGCGTATGGGATGTGACCCGGTGCGCACCGACACCGACACCGACACCGACACCGACGGGGTGACCCGTGGCTAGCCGCCCGAACCGTCGGCTGAGCCGTGACAGCCGCTACGGCAAGTACGACGGCGGCCCGGATCCCCTCGCGCCACCCGCCGACCTGGCCGAGGCGCTCGAGGCGATCGGCCAGGACGTCATGGCCGGCACCTCCCCCGAGCGGGCGATGCGGGAGTTCCTCCGACGCGGCGGGCAGTCGCAGCGGGGGCTCGACGACCTCGCTCGACTGGTGGCCGAGAAGCGCCGCGAACTGACGAGCCGGAACAACCTGGACGGCACCCTGCAGGAGATCAGGCAGCTCCTCGACGAAGCCATCCTGGCCGAACGTGGACAACTCGCTCGGGACACGGCGATGGACGACGGGGACCGCGCACTGGCCCAGATGCAGCTCGACAGCCTGCCGTCCTCGCCCGCCGCAGCGGTCAGCGAACTGAACGGCTACGACTGGAAGAGCCCGACGGGCCGGCAGAAGTACGATCAGATCAAGGACCTGCTCGGCCGCGAGATGCTCGACCAACGGTTCGCGGGCATGAAGCAGGCGCTCGAGAACGCCACCGACGACGACCGGGCCGCGGTCGCCGGGATGATGCACGACCTCAACGAACTGCTCGACGCCCACCGTCGGGGTGAGGACAGCCAGGAACAGTTCGACGAGTTCATGGCGAAGCACGGTGACCAGTTCCCGTCGAACCCGCAGAACGTGGACGAGCTGCTCGACGACCTCGCAGCCCGTGCCGCAGCGGCCCAACGGATGCGGAACTCGATGACGCAGGAGCAGCGCGACGAACTCGACGCGCTGGCCGAGCAGGCGTTCGGCTCCCCTGCGCTGATGGGGGCGCTGTCCCAGCTCGACGACAACCTCCGTGCCCTCCGCCCCGGCGAGGACTGGGGCGGGTCCGAGGGCATGGACGGCGAGCAGGGTCTCGGTCTCGGCGACGGCACCGGTGTGTTCCAGGACATCGCCGACCTCGACGCCCTCGCCGACCAGCTCGCCCAGGTCGGCCCCGGTTCGGAGCTCGACGACCTGGACCTCGACGCCCTCGCCCAGCAGCTCGGCGACCAGGCGGCTGTCGACGCCCGGACCCTGCAGCAGCTCGAGAAGGCGCTGCGGAACTCGGGCGCGATGAAACGGGGCACGGACGGACAGCTCCGGCTCACCCCGAAGGCGATGCGCCAGCTCGGCAAGAGCCTGCTCAAGGACGTCGCCGAGCGGATGTCGGGTCGGCAGGGCGCGCGGGACCTCCGCCGTGCCGGTGCCGCCGGTGACCGCTCCGGGTCGACGCGTCCGTGGGAGTTCGGCGACACCGAACCCTGGGACGTCACACGCTCGATCACCAACGCCCTGACCCGTACCGCCGGGGACGGCCCCCGTTCCGGCGCGGGGGTCCGGTTGCAGATCGAGGACGTCGAGGTGCAGGAGACCGAGGCCCGCACGCAGGCCGTCGTCGCCCTGCTCGTCGACACCTCGTTCTCGATGGCGATGGAGGACCGCTGGGTCCCGATGAAGCGCACCGCCCTCGCGCTGCACACCCTCATCTCCACGCGGTTCCGCGGGGACGACCTGCAGCTCATCGCGTTCGGTCGTGAGGCCGAGGTGATGGACGTCGACCAGCTCGTCGGCCTCGACGCCATGTGGGACAAGGGCACGAACCTGCACCACGCCCTGCTGCTGGCGAACCGGCACTTCCGGAAGCACCCGAACGCGCAGCCGGTGCTGCTCATCGTCACGGACGGCGAACCCACGTCACACCTGGAGCCGAACGGGCAGGTGTACTTCAGCTACCCGCCGGACCCGGTGACGATCGCGCTGAGCGTCCGGGAACTCGAGAACGCCCACCGGTTGGGCGCGAAGACGACGTTCTTCCGGCTCGGTGACGACCCGGGGCTCGCCCGCTTCGTGGACGGCATGGCCCGCCGCGTGGAGGGCACGGTGACGGCGCCGGAGAACGACGACCTGGGTGTCGCGGTGGTCGGGTCCTACCTCGGTGCCCGACGCGGCTCCGGCTCCGGCTCCGGCTCCGGCGACGACGGTCTCTGGGGCGGCGCCTTCAGCCGCTTCGGCTGACCGCGCTCCTGACGGCCGGGAGGCGCGTGCCGGGCTCGGCGCGCGCCTCCCGGCCGTCATGCCGCCGCGCCAGGAGACGGGCAGTGTCAGACAGTCAGCCGCGTCAGAACACCGGCCACGTCAGAAGACCGGCCACGGCACGGCCGGACCGTAGCCGTCCGGCGGCGGGAACGTCGCGACCGCGGCCAGCGCAGCGCAGCGCCCCCGGAGCGCCGACAGCTCGTCGTCGGTGAGGTGCTCACGCAGGGTCTCGCCGAGCGCTCCCCGGAGCGCCTCGGACAGCCGCTGGAGTCCAGCGACCTCGTCCTCGCTGAGGGGTTCGCCGATCCAGCCCCAGAGCACCGTCCGGAGCTTGTGCTCGACGTGGAAGGTCAGGCCGTGGTCGACGCCGAAGCGGTGCCCGTCCGGCATGGCCAGGACGTGCCCGCCCTTGCGGTCCGCGTTGTTCGTGACGACGTCGAAGACCGCCATCCGCCGGAGGACCGCCGAGTCCTCGTGCACCAGGGTCACCGCCTGGTCGTTCTCGTCCACGGCGTCGAGCACCTCACGGACGCTGCCCGCGGCGACCGCCGCGGCGGCGTCCTCGGCCGGGACCAGGTCGACGGCGTCCTGCTCGGGGTCGATGACCTGCCACCGCTGCACCATGCCCGGGCCGAAGGGACCGTCACCGAGCCAGGTCTCGGGCACGACGTTCCAACCGAGCGCCTCGGACACCAGGTAGGCGGAGACCTCACGACCGGCGAGGGTGCCGTCGGGGAAGTCCCACAGCGGCTTCTCGCCCTCGATCGGCTTGTAGACCACGTCCTCGCCGTCGAGCCGGGCGAGGAACGTGGCGTTCGAGGCCTCGCGGATGCGCCCGGTGATGCGGAGTTCCCCGGGAGCGCTGGGGACCGCGGCACCGGCGGCGTCAGGACCCATCGTCATCCGAGCTCGGGGAGCTCGGGCGGGTTCGGGCGTCCGGCGGCGATGACCTCGCGCGTGCGCTGGACGAAGGCGCGGGCGCTGCCCACCGGGATCTTGACCTGCAGCAGCTCGCTCGGTTCGGGAAGTTCGACGACCGCTTCGACCTCGTCGCCGTCGCCGGTCGACTCGGTGAAGACCTCGACGTCGTCCTCGATCGGGTACGCCTCGATCACGACCTGCGCGGTGGCCGGGTCGAAACCCAGGCTCAGGGCGCCGGCGCGGAACTCGGGCTCGACGGGCTGGTCGAGCGGGTCGCCGTCGCGCAGCTCGGTCGGTGCTGCGTCCGGGACGCTGAAGCGGTTGTCGTCGACCGTGGCGACCTCGTCGAGGAGTTCGTCGATCTTGTCGGCGAGCACGACCGACTGTTCCTTCTCGATTGCGACGCTGACGACGCGGCGGCCGTCACGGGCCTGGATGTAGAACGACCGCTCGCCCGGGCGTCCGATCGTGCCGACGACGAGTCTGTCCGGCCAGTCGAAGCCGTGGACGATGGGGGGCATACCGGCATTCTAGGAGCGTGCACCTCCGACCGTTCAGGAAGTGGCGGAGTCGGGATGCTCCGGAGACCGCGACTGCGACGACGACGACTGCTCGTCGTGTCCGGCGCCGCCGCCGACGACCGCGTCACCGCTCGGCGCCGCTGCCCGGGCCAGCCACGACAGGTCCCCCGACTCGGTGTTCGTCGCCACGACCTCCGGACGGGCCTCCCCGTACCGGACGATCGACACCGAGGCCGGTCCCACCGAGATGCGCTGGAACAGGTCCAGGTGCATGCCGAGGGCGTCGGCGAGGACGGACTTGATGATGTCGCCGTGGCTCACCGCCACCCAGACCGCACCGGCCCCGTGCTCTGCCTCGATCTGCGCGTCGAGGCGTCGGACGGCCGCGACCGCACGGGACTGCATGGTCTGCATCGACTCCCCGCCGGGGAACACGACGGCGCTCGGGTTCGACTGCACCACCCGCCACAGCTGCTCCTGGGCGAGATCGCTGATCCTGCGGTTCTGCCACTCGCCGTAGTCCGCCTCGATGATGCCGCGCTCGACGAACTGCTGCGGGTCGCCCGGCTGGAAGGCCGTGATCGCCCGCGCGGTCTGCCGGCAGCGCTCGAGAGGGCTCGAGACGACCGCGGCGAGGGGCACCGCGGCGATGCGCTCGGCGGTCGTGGCGGCCTGCCGCTTGCCGACGGAGTCGAGCGCGACCCCGGCCGTGCGGCCCGCGAGGAGCCCGGTCGCGTTCGCGGTGGTGCGTCCGTGCCGGACGAGGAGGACGGTCGCCATGGGGACGATCCTAGGCGTGGCCCGCGGCGCTGACGGCGGCCGGGATTGTGCTGCCACCCGCGAGCGGGCCATGATGCCCTGGTGCTGGTCTCCATCCTCTACATGAGCGTCGCGACGCACGAGTTCGGCGAGGACGAACTCGCCGAGATGCTCGCCGGCGCACGGTTGCGGAACGAGGCGCTCGGAGTCTCCGGCCTGCTGCTCGTCAAGGGCGGCCGCTTCATGCAGCTGCTCGAGGGCCCGGCGTGGAGCGTCAACGACCGGTTCACCGTGATCGAGAAGGACCCGCGCCACCACTCGGTGCGCTCGCTCGTCCGTGAGGACATCGAGCGCCGGCGGTTCGACGGCTGGTCGATGGCCTACCGCGGTCTCGACGACGCGGACATCGCGACCGTCGAGGGGTTCAGTCCGTTCCTGTCCGGCACCCTCGACTTCCCGCCGTCCTTCGACCGGACCAGCGCCGCCTGGCTGCTCAAGTGGTTCCGGGACCGCGACCTCGTCGAGGGCTGAGTCACCACAGCATCCGGCGCGCCCACCTGTGCGTCTGTACCGTCGGCGTCATGCCGTTCTTCCGCTCCTCCGCCGCTGCCCCACCGACGACGACGCCACCGACCGAGCCGGTGACCGGGGTGCGTGCTGCCTGGTCGGACTCGTTCGGCCGACTGGCGACCCGCTGCCTGCAGGTCATCATCCTCATCGTCATCGTCGCGGGCATCGTCTACGCGGGCCAGGTGCTCAGCGTCGTCACGATCCCGGTGCTGCTGGCCCTGATCATCGCCTCGGCCATGCACCCGGTCGTGTCCTGGCTCCGCCGTCACGGCTTCCCGTCCGTCTTCGCGACGCTGACGGTGCTCCTCGGGGTGCTCGTCGTCCTCGGGCTCCTCGGGTACCTCATCGTCGTCGCCGTCGAGAACCAGTGGTCCAGCCTGCAGAAGTCCGCCGTGCAGGGCTTCCAGCAGCTGCAGGACTTCAGCCGGACGCTGCCGTTCGCCGTCTCGGACAGCCAGGTCGACGACGCGGTGAAGACCGCCACCGACTTCGTCACGAGCGCGCAGTTCGGGTCAGGTGCCCTCGCCGGCGCGTCCGCCACCGCGAACTTCCTCACCGGCCTGGTGCTGATGATCGTCGTGCTGTTCTTCTTCCTCAAGGACGGGCCCCGCATCTGGGAGTTCCTGCTCCGTCCGTTCACCGGCGCCTCCTACGAGCGTGCGCGCCGCGTCGGTGACCGCGTCGTCTCGACCCTCGGCGGCTACGTCCGCGGCACCGCGACCGTCGCCGCGGTCGACGCCATCGGCATCGGCGTCGGCATCGCCATCGTCGGCGTGCCGCTCGCGCTCCCGCTGGCGGTCATCGTGTTCATCACGGCGTTCATCCCGATCGTCGGTGCCACCGCCGCCGGCATCCTCGCCGCACTCGTCGCGCTCGTCGCCGTCGGTCCGGTCCCGGCGCTGATCGTGGTCGGCATCGTCGTGGTCGTCAACCAGCTCGAGGGCAACTTCCTGCAGCCGGTGCTGATGGGGAAGACCCTGCGCCTGCACGGCCTGGTCATCCTGGTCGGCCTGACCGCGGGCACCGTCCTCGCCGGCATCACCGGCGCGATCATCTCGGTGCCGCTCCTGGCAGCCGGCTGGGGCGCCATCAAGGTCTGGGACGGACCGGACCTGGCCGCGAAGCCGTGGCGCCAGAAGCGCTCCGAGGACGTGGACGACCACGAACGCGCGAACAAGCGCGTCAAGCGCCGCGAGAAGGCGCAGAAGGCCCGCGAGAAGCGGCGCGAGGACCAGCAGAAGGCGCGGACGAAGCAGGCGGCGAAGACCGACTGACGACGAGACGACCGGACGGGAGGCCCGGACCAGCCCACCGGGGTCGGTCCGGGCCTCCTGTCATGCCACCCGCAGCACGCTCGCGCGGACGGTCAGGCGAAGGCGCGGTCCACGACGGCCAGCAACCGGTCGCGCTGCGCCGGGACCACGCAGGCGTGCGCGAGGACGCGCCACATCGTCGCCACGGCCGGCAGCAGGTCGATGCGTGCCGCTCGGACGTCGGACACGAGCTGCACGCCGGTGAACCACGGGACGACGGTGGCACCCAGCGCTTCCGGGGTGACCGTCGGGCCGACCTCGCCCGCGGCGACCGCCAGGCGGAAGACGTCCACGACGCTCGCGATCCACTGGTCGTAGAAGGACGACGTCGAACCGGAGAACACCCGGTTCTCGAGCGACAGCCGGATGCCGGCACGGACGACCGGGTCGTCGAGCAGCAGGCCGGCGATCGCGCGGGAGGCCTCGACCAGCCCGGCCAGCGGCGACGGTCCGTCGTACGTGACGGCTGCGAACGTGCGGGCGTTCTGCTCGTCGATCACGGCGAGGGCGATGGCCTGCTTCGTGCGGAAGTGGAAGTGGATCGCGCCCTGGCTGACCTCGGCGGACTTGGCGATCCCGGAGATGCTCGCCGCACCGAAGCCCTGGCGGTCGAACTCGACGGCGGCGGCCTCCAGGATCGCGGTTCGGCGGTCCGGTCCGCGACCGGGTACCGACGTCGGCGTGGTCATGGTCGTGCTTCCCCCGAGTTCCGTCGTGCTGGACGTGCACAGAACGACCCGTACACTCCGGCGACAACGGTACCGCGGTCCAGGCGCGGCTTCACGCCCCCGATGTGGTGTCGCTGGCGACACAGCAGAGCAGTTGTCCACAGGCTCTTCGGTCGCTGGTGGTGCTGGACTACCATCGACGCATGCTCCCCCGCCTGCCGATGAGTCGTCCGGGCCGGTCGCGCCGCGACGTCGGCAGCGACGGCCTGACCGACGACGAACGCGCCGCTCTCGTGGCCGAGTACCACGCGACGGTCGCGCGGAAGTCGTTGAAGGCCGTCGAGAAGGACGTGATCAACCGCTGGCTCGCCTCGCGTGCAGCCGGATGACCTGACCTGGGTCGGCCTCGGCGGAGAACACGTCCCGGCTCTGCAGGGTTTCACCTGCGCTGACCCTCCCCGTGCCAGCTGGGATCGACTGCGTCGGGACCACGTGCACCCGCGGCCGTGGGAGCTTGCCGTGCAGTCCTCGATCCGTGGACTGCGGCCGCCTCTGCCGCCGGAGGAGAACGCGCTGCTCGCGTTCTCCGGCGACGCACTCGCCGGAGTGTCCCGCGTCAGCTGGACCGACGGTGGCGAGCAGCTCCTGGTCATGAGCATCGCGCGTGACGTCCGTTTCCGTGGAGCCGGCCTCGGCATCGTGCTGCTCCGTCAGACGCTCGACGTCCTCCGTACGGTTCGCGATGAAGCCGGGATCGGTTGTGGTGCGTTCGCTCGGGTGGATCACCGGAACGAGCCGAGCCGCCGGATGTTCGAACTCGCTGGATTCGTCTACCTCGAGAACGACTTCGAGGAACCGAACCTCGAGTACTGGGTGCACGACCTCCTCTGACCGAGGATCGGCCTTGGCATTGAACCCGCTGCCGTTCGTCGCCGGTGCCGACGGCCGTGTCAGGGGTGCGGCGACGTCTCGCGGGCGAGGGACGCGAGCATGTCCAGCCGCTCGGCGCTCGCACTGCCCGGGTCGGCGTAGTAGAGCACCAGGAGCAGCCCGTCGACCGGCAGCTTGTCGCGGTGCAGGTGCAGCTCCCCCACGACCGGGTGGTCGACCGTCATCGACCCGCCTTCGAGCACCCGGACGTCCTGCCGCGCCCAGAGCTGCCGGAAGCGGCCGCTCGACAGTGACAGCTCGCCCACGAGTTCGACGACCCGCTGGTCCCGGACGTCGTCCGCGACCGAGTGCCGGAAGGCGCCGACGAAGCTCGCGACCGCACGCTCCCAGTCGCGGTGGAACACCCGCTCCTCCGGGTCGAGCAGCAGCGAGCGCAGACGGTTCTCGCCGACCCGGAGCCGGGGTGAGAACGCGGTGGCCAGGTCGTTCGCCGCGAGGACGTCGAACGCGCGCCCCTCGATGAAGGCCGGGATCTCGAGCGCCGCCAGCAGGGCGTGCAGGCGGGCCGGGACCCGCTCGGCCGTGCGCCGGGGACGGCTGCGTCGTGCGGGTTCGGCGAGGTGCTGGAGATGGAGACGCTCGACGTCGTCCAGTTGCAGCACCCTGGCGAGCGCGTCGAGGACCTGCGGTGACGGACGGGTGTCCCGGCCCCGCTCCAATCGGAGGTAGTAGTCGGTGCTCACGCCGGCGAGCATCGCGACCTCCTCGCGGCGGAGACCCGGCACACGCCGGACCCCGCCGGCGGGGAGCCCGACCTGCTCCGGCGTCACGAGCCCACGGCGCGCCTGCAGGTAGGCGCCGAGGGGGTTCGTCGGCACCGCGGTCGGGTCCCCGTCGAGCGTCACGCGGGCGTCCCCGAACGGCCGGGCAACGTCGCGAGCGCGTGGGAGCGCTGGGCGACCAGCTCGTCGTAGGTGCCGTCACGTTCCGCCCACCGGTGCATGAGGACACCCTGCACCAAGACCTCGTGCGGGGTGGTGTCCTGTGCCAGGAGCGCCATCACCTCGGCACCGAAGTCGCCGAGGTCCAGTGCGTTCGGGTTGCTGGTGCCCATCGTCGTGTTCACCGCCGGCGGCACGAGTTCGGCGACGTCGATGCCCGTCCCGGCGAGCTGCGCACGGAGTGCCTCGCTGTAGGCGTGCACCGCGGCCTTGGTGGCGGCGTACGACGCCATCAGTGGGAACGGCAGGAACCCGATGCCCGAACTCACGGTGACGATCGTGCCGCTGCCCTGCCGGAGCAGGTGCGGGGTGAACGCGTCGATGACCCGGATCGTCCCGAGCACGTTGACGTCGACCATGCGGGCGGCGTCGGCGAAGTGTGCCGGGTCCCGGAGGTCCTCGGGGACGCCGATGCCCGACATGGTCACGACGGTGTCCAGGTCGGGCAGCAGGTCGAGCACGGTGTCGCGTGCGGTCATGACGGATTGGTCGTCGGTGACGTCGATCGAGACCGTGCCGAAACCCTCGGCGACGAGCTGGTCGAGTACCTCGGTGCGGCGTCCGCCGACGACGACGTGGCTGCCGGCGTCACGGAAGCGCCGTGCGAGTTCGAGTCCGATGCCGGAGGTGCCGCCGATGACGGCGACGGAGCGTGTGGTGATGTCCATGCCCTCGACGCTAGGTCGACGGAGCGCCCGCTCCCGGGGCCCTGTGAGGACCCCCGATCGCTCGCGGCCGACCGTCTTCAGAGGTAGCGCCGGACGTCCTCGACGAAGCGCGGAACGCCAGCCCTCCGGAGCGTCTCGAGGACGTCGTTCATCGACACGGGCGGGTCCACGTAGTCTTCGGCGAGTTCGCGGAGCACCTGTGTGACGAGCCCGGGGAACAGGTCGAGTTGGTCGAGCAGGAAGTCGTCCGGGTGCACCACCTCGACGTCGAACGAATCGAGTGAGTGGTCGGGGAAGTCCTTGACGTTGAAGGTCACGAGGACGTCCGCCTTCGAACGGATGGCCGCCGCGAGGACATGGCGGTCCTTCGCGTCGCACGTCATCGTCGCGGTCAGCGGCTCGTAGCCCGTGACGAGGGCGTCGGGGAAGTACTGCTGCATCGCGGTGATGCGATGGTCGACCGCGGCCGGGTCGACGCCGGAGCGGATGACGTTCCGGCGGAACTCTTCGAGGACCTCGTCGGACCACAGCGCTCGGAACGCGCCCTCGTCAGCAAGTCGGAGGAGGAGGTCGGTCAGACGGATGCCGAACAGCGTGCAGGCATCGAAGAAGGCCGGGAACGCCATCGTTCAGTCACCGGTGGCTTCCGCCTGCTGCCGTTCCAGCGACTGACTGTTCCGCGCCATCTCCCGCAGCGCGGCCTTGCGGTCGATGCGGAATGCTTCCTGGAACGCCACGACGTCGCGGAGCAGGACGCGGCGGTGACGACCGCGCTTGCCGAACGGGATGGTGCCCTCTTCCAGGTACTTGATCAACGTCGGGCGGGAGACGCCGAGGAAGTCAGCAGCTTGCTGTGTCGTCATCTGCATGTCGTTCGGCGCGACCGTGACCCCGCTGCCACTGGCGAGGGCGTCGGCGACCTGTTCGAGGACCTCGAAGATCTCAGCGGGGATCGGCCGCTCCGAGCCGTCCGGTGCGCGGAGCGCGGCACCCGCATGTCGGGACGTGCCGAAGCTCTCGTGGAGTTGTCGTGCGAAGTCGACGAGTCCGTCACGAGCGGCATCCGCCGGCACGTAGGTCCGGGCTGTGGCGTTGCGGGGTCGGTGTGGGGTCGAGATCGCCATACCGGGGATCGTAACCGCAAAATCCGAAAGAAGTGTCAGCGCCCCTTCGAACGAGCGGGACTGCCTGTTCGATCTGCGGAGGGTGTGGGATTCGAACCCACGAGACATCTCTGCCCACCTGTTTTCAAGACAGGCTCCATCGGCCACTCGGACAACCCTCCGTGACCCGACCACGTGGCGAGACGTGACCGGGCCGCGTGCAGTCTACCGAGCCTCCTGGCCGGAGTGCAGCCGTCAGCGCGGCAACGTGTCGAGCGCCGCCGCGAGCCCGTCGTCCGTGACGCCGCCGGTGAGTTCGTTGCCCGCGTCGACGACGTCGTCCGGGGCCTGCCCCATGACGACCCCGCGACCCGAGGTGGAGGCCCACCGCAGCATGTCGATGTCGTTGCGTCCGTCGCCGGCCGCGAAGACCCGCGAGCGCGGGATGTCGAGCCACTCACGGATGCGCTCCATGGCGGTCGCCTTCGTGACGCCCTCGGGCGCGATGTCGAGCCAGGCAGTCCAGCCGACCGTGTACGAGACCTTGTGCAGGCCCATCTTGTCGACGATGTCCAGGAACTCCTCGAGCCCGTGCTCCGGGGAGATCACGACCACGCGGGTGGCACGGACGCCCAGCAGCCGCTCGAACTCGACGTGGTCGCCCGACGCCGTCATCGTGTCGTCGGGGAAGTCGCCGGAGAGCAGGTAGTGCCCAGTCTCGTCCTCGACACCGTAGGCACCGTTCTGCAGCGCACCGCGGATCGTCTGCAGGACTTCGGTGGGGTCGAAGGTCTCGACGTGCACCCGCTCGTAGGCGCCGGTGTCCGTGCGTTCGAGGGTCAGTGCACCGTTGGCGCAGACCAGGTACTTCGGCTGGATGCCGAGCCGTTCGAGCAGCGGGACGGTCATGCCCTCGCTGCGGCCGGTGGAGAGCATGACCTCGTGTCCGGCGGCTTCGGCGTCGCGCACGGCCCGGATGACGGTGTCGGTGACGACCCCGTCCTCGCGCATGATCGTGCCGTCGATGTCCAGCGCGACGAGCCACCGCTTGACCCGTGCGGGCGAAGCGGTCCCACCCGGGGCTGCGGCGGCAGCGTCGGAACCGTCCACGAATCCGCGTGAGGAGCTCATCGGGGCTCGATCACCTCGATGCCGCCGAGGTACGGGCGGAGCACCTCGGGGATGACGACCGAGCCGTCCTCCTGCTGGTGGGTCTCGAGGATCGCGACGAGCCAGCGGGTGGTGGCGAGGGTGCCGTTCAACGTCGCGACCGGCGCGGTCTTGCCCGTCGACGTCCGGTAGCGGATGTCGAGGCGACGGGCCTGGAACGTGGTGCAGTTCGACGTCGAGGTGAGCTCGCGGTAGGTGCCCTGCGTCGGGACCCACGCTTCGAGGTCGTACTTGCGCGCGGCACTCGTGCCGAGGTCCCCGGCGGCGGTCTCGATGACGCGGTAGTGCAGCCCGAGATCCTGCAGCATCGACTCCTGGTAGGACATCAGCCGCTGGTGCTCGGCGTCGGCCTGGTCGGGGTGGACGTACGCGAACATCTCGAGCTTGTTGAACTGGTGCACACGGAGGATGCCGCGGTTGTCCTTGCCCGCCGAACCGGCCTCACGCCGGTAGCAGGTGGACCAACCGGCGTACCGGAGGGCCTGGTCGTCCTCGGACGGGAACTGCAGGATCTCGTCGGCGTGGTACCCGGCGAGGGCGACCTCGCTGGTGCCGGTCAGGTACAGGTCGTCGGCTTCGAGACGGTAGACCTCGGCGGAGTGCTCGCCGAGGAAGCCGGTGCCGGCCATCGTCTCGGGACGCACGAGCGTCGGCGTGATGAGCGGCTCGAACCCGTGCGCGACGGCACGGTCGAGGCCGAGCGACATCAGGGCGATCTCGAGTCGGGCGCCCATGCCCTTGAGGAAGTAGAACCGCGAGCCGGACACCTTGACACCGCGGGCGATGTCGATGATGCCAAGGGACTCACCGAGGTCGGCGTGGTCCTTCGGCTCGAACGCGAACTCGGGCTTCGTGCCGACGGTGCGGAGGGTGACGAAGTCGTCCTCGCCCCCGGCGGGCACGTCGGGCATCACGACGTTGGGGATCGAGCGGACGACGGTGTTGAAGGTGTCCTCGGCAGCGGTGACGGTGGCCTGCGCCTCCTTCACCTTCGCAGCGAGCGCCTGGGCCTGCTGCACGAGCGCGGTCTTCTCGTCCTTCGGTGCCCTCGCGACGGTCTTGCCGAACGCGTTCTGCTCGGCGCGGAGCGCCTCGAACGCGGTGATGGCGGCACGTCGGGCGGAGTCCGCGGCGACGGCCTGGTCGACGACGTCGACGGAGGCGCCGCGCGCAGCCTGCGAGGCCTTGATGAGGTCCGGTTCGTCGCGCAACAGCTGTGGGTCGATCACCGACCCAGCTTAGCGAGCCACGGATGACCACCCGGTGAACCTGCGGACGGGAGGCCCGCGATGCTGCCGACCCGCTCCTCCCGTCCGTCCCCTGGTCGCCATCCGGACCGCGCAGGCGGTGCCCGGTAGCGTTGAGGGCATGTCGACGCCCTCGGACACCACCTCTCTGCCGGAGGACGCCCCCGCCACTGAGCAGCGCACCGCCGCCGTGATCTACAACCCGATCAAGGTCGACCTGCCCTCGCTGCAGCGCACCGTCGGTCGGTACCAGCGTGAAGCCGGCTGGGCGGAGACGAAGTGGTACGCCACGAGCGAGGAGGACCCGGGCGGCGGCATGACCCGCGAAGCGCTCGAGGCCGGGGCCGACGTGATCGCCGCAGCCGGTGGAGACGGCACGGTCCGTGCGGTCGCCGAGGTCGTGCACGGTTCCGACGCGGCCCTCGCACTGCTGCCGAGCGGCACCGGGAACCTGCTCGCCCGCAACATCCCGGCGCCGATCGACGACCTGGGCGCGAGCGCACACACCATCTTCCACGGCGAGGACCGCGCGATCGACTTCGGCACGGTCGGGGTCGAGCGTCAGGACGGCTCGCGCGAGGAGTTCGGCTTCCTCGTGATGGCCGGACTCGGGCTCGACGCCCGGATGCTCGCGAACACGAACGACGACCTCAAGAAGAAGGTCGGCTGGCTGGCGTACGTCGACTCCCTGGTGCGGTCGCTGCGCGACGCCGACGCCTTCGAGTTCCGGTACCGCCTGGACGGCCAGGGCACCCGCTCGGTCCGGGCACACTCGCTCATCGTCGGCAACTGCGGGATGCTGCAGGCCGGCGCGACCCTGCTGCCGGACGCCGAGATCGACGACGGCTTCTTCGACGTCGTCGTGATGCGGCCGCACGGGTTCTTCGGCTGGGTCCGGATCGGTGCCCGGGTGTTCTGGGAGAACGCGATCCTGCGCCGCTTCCGCCGTTCGGCACTGGGCAAGACCGACATCGGACAGCGCATCGTGACGAAGACCCGGGATGAGCGTCCGCTGCGCTACCTGCGTGGCGAGGAGTTCACCGTGCGGCTGGAGCGCCCCGACGAGTTCGAGATCGACGGCGACCCGGTGGGCGAGGTCGTGGCGTTCCGCGCGAAGATCGACGCCGGCGGCTTGACCGTCCGGGTGGCCGGTCCGGAGGACCAGACGCGAGCGACCCGCCGGCGCTGACGGCGTGCCGGCCGTCGTGCCCTGCGGCGGTGGCGGACGGGAGGCTCAGCCCGCGTCCGGCTCGCCGCGAACGATCGCGCGCAGCCAGTCACGGGCCTCGACGAACGCCTGGTCGGAGTACCGGGGCGAGACCTCGGAGCGCGCGCCGTCCGCGCGCGGGTACGACCCGAGGAACGTGACGCGCGGGCTGAAGCGCCGCAGGCCCAACAGCGCGTCCGCGACCCGTTCGTCGCGCACGTGTCCGTCGAGGTCGATGACGAACCGGTACCGCCCGAGTTCGTCACCGATCGGCCGCGAGGACAGCAGCCCCATGTTGATGCCCCGGGTGGCGAACTGCTCGAGCATGTCGACCAGGGCGCCGGGGTGCTCGTTCGGCAGTTCGACGACGACGCTCGTCTTGTCCGAGCCGGTACGTTCCGGCAGCGCGAGCGTCTTCGACACGAGCACGAACCGGGTGACGGCGCTGGCGTTCTCGCCGATGGAGTCCGCGAGCACCGCCAGGTCGTAGTGGTCGGTGATGCCGGGCGGGGCGACGGCGGCGTCCGCGACCGAGTGCTCCTCGAGCAGTTCGGCCGCTGCGGCGACGTTCGACGAGGCCGGGATGTGCCCGTGTCCGCGGACGTTGGCCTCGAGCCAGCGGTGCGTCTGCGCGTACGCGACGGGATGGGCGTTCACCGTGCGGACGTCGGCGAGTGCGGTGCCGTGCCGGGCCACGAGGACGAAGTCGACGGGCACCAGGTACTCCCCCACGATCCGCACGCCGGGGATCCGGGCGAGGGCGTCCTGGGTTGCACTGACCCCGCCGTCGACGCTGTTCTCGATGGCGATGACGGCGCCGACGGAACGGCCGGTGACGACGTCGTCCAGCGCTTCGCCGACGTTGTTGACGCTGCGCCAGGGCTTGCCTGCGGCGGCCTCGACGAGCTTGAGCGCCGCTTCGGTGAAGGTGCCGGCCGGTCCGAGGTAGCTGTAGGTCTCGGAGGGGCGGTCGGCGGCATGGCTCATACCGGCGAGCCTAGCGGCGGTCAGAAGGTGAGCTGCATGGTGTCGGAGTCGCCGTTCCGGCCGACGGTGCGGAAGCCCACCCGCTCGTAGAGGATGCGGGCACCGGTGTTGCCGTCCTCGACGCTCAGGCTGATGCCCGGCCACCCCGCGCTCCGTCCGGCGGCGACGATCCGGGCGAGGAGTGCGGACCCGACACCACGACCGCGGGCGCGGGCGTCGACGGCCAGGGTGAGCTCCGGGACGTCCTCGGCGACGAAGCCGTAGCCCGGGTCGCTCGCGGGCAGGTGCACGGCCCAGACGACGCCGAGCGGCCCGTCGCCGTCGGAGGCCACGACGCCCAGGTCAGCAGACCGGTCGTCGCTGCTCCGCTCCGGGTCGAAGGCGGCGGAGTAGTGGGCGAACTCGGGCCGGTCGAGGTCGGCGTCGGTGAAGCGCTCGGCCGACCAGTTCATCGCGTCGAGGCTCGCCCGGCGCAGCAGGGGCAGGTCGTCGCGGGTCGCCGGCCGGTAGGCGATGCCGTCCACGACGTCCGGGAAGGAGTCGTCGGCGGTGCCGGTCAACCGGGCCTCGCAGATGGACGGCTCGTCCGCCGGGATGTTGGCCACCGCGGCGAACCGCCCGTCGGGGTCGACGCGGCTGAGGAGCACGCGGGAGATGTCATCGAGTTCGGCGACCTGCTCGTCGGACAGCGCGTCGATGACCAGACGGCGGGCGGTGCGCACGTGGCCGGGAGCGGCGGCCACGATGTGCTCGAAGCCGGCGTCGGTGAGCCGGACGTCCGTCGCCCGGCGGTCCTCGGTGGACGGGCAGCGTGCGACCAGCCCGCGCTTCTCCAGCCGGGACACGACGTGCGACAGGCGGGGCAGCGACGCGTTGGTGGCGGAGGCGAGCACGGACATCCGGAGCGTGCGGCAGTCGGTCTCGGAGAGCATCGCGATGACCATGTAGTCGAACAGGGTCAGGTCGGCGTCTCGCTGCAGCTGGTGGTCGAGCGCCGCCGGCAGCAGCTCCATGACGGCGACGAACCCCATCCACGCCCGCAACTGCTCGCGGGAGAGCCAGGGGGTGTCGTCGGTCATGCCCTCATCCTAGGGAGAGGTTGTCGCTGCAACCGCGGGTCGGGCGGACCGACGCCGAGCCGTGACCACTCCGACCACCAGGGCGACCACCACGACGGCGACCAGCGCGCCCTCGACCACGAGCAGCCGGGTCGTGTAGTCGAAGGGCAACACGGTGTCGTTCTTCGTGCCGTGGGCCTTCGCTGCGATCTCCGGCAGGACCACCAGGGCCAGGACGCTCCCCAGGACGACGGCGGCCTGCACGACGACGAGCACCCACGTGCGCAGCGAGCGGCCGGCCCGGCGGAGTCCCATGCCGACCGCCAGGACGAACGGCGACAGGATCGCGTCGTGCAGCACGACGGCGGCGATCAGCCAGGTCGCGAGCCCGCCGATGCGGTTCGGCCGGACGGAGGTCACGAGGACCCAGGCTCCGAACGCCAGGACGAGCACACCCAGGACGACGAGCACGATCCGGGCCGTGCGGACCCGGCTGTCGACGACTGCGGCGCTCATGCGATGACCTCGATCCGTTCGATCCACTTCGTCTGCAGCACACCCGGGCGGCCGGGCGCGATGATCCGGGCGGGGAACCCGTGTTCCAGGTCGAGCTTCTCGCCGTTGAGCTCGAGGGCGATCAGGGTCGTCGGGTCGGCCGCGTACTCCGGTCCCATCTCCATGATCCGGTAGCCGCCGTGCCGCTCCAGGCTCGTCACCCGGACGTGCACGTGCGGGTCGGCCTGCACCGCAGCGAGGAGGTCGCGCATCCGGACTCCCTTCCACGTCGCCATCTGGCTCCAGCCCTCGACGCAGGAGATCGGCAGGCGCGCCTCGGTCTGGCCGAGGGCGGTGAGCTCGGCACGTGAGAACGTGCGGCTGACCGAGGGCCCGGCGACGGTGAGCGCCCAGTCGGCGGCCGTCGCGGTGGCCAGGACGCCCGCCGCGCGAGCCGTCCGGTTCACCGGGAGCCCGCTCTGGCCGAGGTGCCGCTTGCGAGGAGCGAAGACGTTGAGGGGCTCCCCGACGACCGAGGACTGCCCGACCGTCAGGGCGACGACGCCCGCGGTGGCCGCGGTCACGCCGGCGATGAACCCGCGACGCGCGACGCGCTGCCGACGCCCGTCGTCGCGCGCCGCGGCACCGGCGGGATCGGGGGCCGGCCGGGGTGCAGCGGCCTCGGCGGTCACGCCCGGACGGGAGGCCCGGGGCACGTCCGCCCCGTCGATCCAGCGGTGGAGGCGACCCACGAACCCGCGGGACGACGAGGCTGCGCCGGAACGGGCCTCCAGGCCGGCGGGGTCGTCCGGGTCGTACCGGCTGCCCGGGTCGGGGAGCTCGCTGCCCACCATGGCGTCGGCGACGAAGCGGCCCTGCGCGTCGAAGGAGTCGCGCTTCCGCCAGTAGCGCGTGATCACCTGCAGCTTCGTGCCGATGTGGATGAGCAGCGACCCGATGAGGACGTAGGCCAGGGCGTTGTGCACCTGCCGGAACGGGAACGGCCACGGGTACCACTGGAAGGTGTTGAGCAGGCCGGTGGCGACCTGGACGAGCGCCGACGCGACGAACACCGCGATCGACGCACGCTCGAGCAGGTGCAGGACGCTCCGGACCGGCGGGGTCTGGACGAGCGCCGGCATGACGACGTTGAGCTTGGCGAGGAGCAGCGGGATGATCGCGATCCCCGCGGTGATGTGCAGGCCCTGTGTGAACTGGTACAGCTGCACGGGCCGGGTCGGGAAGCGCATCCACCCCAGCGGCTCCTGCAGCAGGTGGCTGTAGACGCCGGTGAGGAAGCAGACCACGAACGCGATGCCGAGCAGACGACCCGTGACGACGGCGCTGCGTGCGGTGCGGTTCGGTGACGCCATGGCGTCCCGGGCGTGGAGCATGAGGCGCTGCACCCCCGCTAGCCTCGTCGGACCATGAGCGAACGACTCCGTCCGGCCCGTCTCGATCACCGGGCGTTCGCCCAGCGTGCGCTCGTCCCGACCGCGCTGGCCGTCGTCGGCGTGCTGGTGCTCGGCATCGTCATCGCGGTGGGTGTCACGCATCTGGGGTTCCTCCGGGAGGGTCATCGCTCTCCATTCGTTGCGTGGACCCTCATCGCTTGGACGGTCTTCGCAGGCGCCGTGCTGGCGCTCAGGTTCGTGCCCCCGCACCTGGTGACGCGGATCGTCCTCGGTGGTGCGGTGGTCGTCGGGATCGCGGCCCTGATCGGACCGCCGAACACCAGCACCGACTCCGCACGTTACGCCTGGGACGGGATCGTGCAGCACGCGGGCATCTCCCCGTACCGGCACACGCCGCAGTCGGACGTGCTGCAGCACCTCCGCCCGGACTGGTTGTTCCCGGACAAGGTGAACGGCACGTGCGATGACGTCAAGCCCCGGTTCCGCGGTCTCGGCGACGGACGACTCGGGCACTGCACGGCGATCAACCGGCCGGACGTCCCCACGATCTACCCCCCGATGGCCGAGCTGTGGTTCGCGCTCGTCCGCGCGTTCGTGCCCGCCACCGCGCAGTACCTGCCGTTCCAGTTCGCCGGGCTCGTCGTCTCGCTCGGCGTCACCGTCGGCCTGCTCGTCGTCCTCCGCCGACTCGGCCGTGCGACCTGGTGGGCCGCGCTCTGGGCCTGGTCGCCGCTCGTCGCCGCCGAGGCCGTCACCAACTCGCACGTCGACGTCGTCGGCGCGGCCCTGGCCACCGCGGGCGCCGTGCTGGTGGCGTTCGGTCGACCGATCTGGGGCGGCATCGCGCTCGGTGCCGCGACCGCGACCAAGCTCATCCCGGCGATCGTCTACCCGGCGCTGCTCGGTCGGTGGCGCAGCTGGTGGGCGATCCCGGTCGGCGTCGTCGTGTTCGGGCTGCTCTACGTGCCGTACGTGCTGACGACCGGCCCGAAGGTGCTCGGCTACCTGCCGGGCTACCTGTCGGAGGAGGGCTACGAGGACGGCTCCCGGTTCGCCCTGGTCGCGAAGGTCCTGCCCGGGGACGCCGCGACCATCGGCGTCGGACTGGTCGTGCTCGTCGCCGCGGTGCTGGCCTGGCGGCTGTCCGACCCGGCGAACCCCTGGTCCGGTCAGGTCTTCATGATCGGCGTGACCTTCCTCGCCGTGACGCCCCGCTACCCCTGGTACGCGCTGCTGCTCATCCCCTTCGTGGTGCTGTCCGGCCGGTGGGAGTGGCTGTCCCTGACGCTCGCGATCGCCCTGCGCGGGGTGTGGCCCTCGGTCGTCGCCTACCGGTGGTGGTTGCTCGCGGCGATCGCCGTCGTGCTCGTCGTCACCCTGGCCCGGACCCGCCGCGAGGACTGGCGGCGCTGGCGCGACCGGCTGCTCGGCCGGGAACGGGCACTGCACGACGGGGTCCACCCGGATCGGAGCGAGCGCACCGTATCCTGAGGCGATGCCGGCCCAGATGCTGCCCTCGACGGGCCAGATGCCGCCCTCGACAGGGCAGGCGTCCACGTCGGCCGGGCAGCTCCTCCCCTCGTCGGACCTGATGCGTCGAGTCCACCCCGAGGCCCCGGCGCCCGGCCGACGTGGACGCCTGCCCTGTCG